>JANLVB010000593.1:0-6412 GCA_031363785.1 Betaproteobacteria bacterium | reverse complement strand
CTTATGCATTTGATTGTCACCGACGCCTGGCTGGCCAAGAGCCGGGCTGTCCACCTGAGTGGCGCCCGCCTGTTGCTGGCTGGCCTGGCGCTGTCATTGTTGCTGATGGTAGTGGCTGCGACGATGTACCACTGGGTATTTCTGAAAGGCGCGCGCGAGGGATGGCCGGTGATCGGGTCCCTGGTGCGCCTGGTGGTGAAAGACGAGTTTGAGCAGCGTGACCGTTTCATGCGCGAGAACCTTGATGCACTGGCGCGCAAGCTCGGTGAGATGCAGGCCAAGTTGACTCAGCTTGAGTCGCTGGGCGAGCGTGTTTCCGGCCTCGCCGGCATTGGCGCGGCGGACGTCAAGGCAAAACCCGGGCAGGGCGGCGTGCTGGTGTCCGGGCGCCCGCTGACGTTGGAGGAACTGCAACAAACGCTGGCAGACCTGGCTCAGGTGACCGATCAGCGCACAGATTTGCTGACCGTGCTGGAGTCGCGGCTGTTTGACCAGAAGATGCGCCGCATGATGGTGCCGACGGAGCGGCCGGTGGCTGGTGGCAATCTGGGTTCGGAGTTTGGCTGGCGTATCGACCCCATCACCGGGCGTTCTGCGCTGCACACAGGTCTCGATTTTCAGGCCGACAACGGTACGCCGATTCTGGCTGCTGCGGGCGGTGTAGTGGTTATCCAGGAGTACCACCCCGCCTATGGCAACGTGGTGGAGATCGACCATGGCAATGAGTTGGTTACCCGCTACGCCCATGCCTCGGCGATCCATGTCAAACAGGGCGACCTGGTGCGACGCGGGCAGAAAATCGCTGAAGTTGGCTCCACCGGACGGTCCACCGGGTCCCATCTGCATTTTGAGGTTCTGGTGCAGGGGATTCCGCAGGATCCGCAAAAGTTTCTCGACGCCGGCAGCAGCATTGCGGCACAACAGCTGGCACGGACGACGGCTTCGGCGCAGCGCCCGACGATCACCGCCAAGGTTGAGAAGCGTCGGGGCGAGCGCAGGTAAAATCCGGCAATCGGGCGCCCCTGTTCAAACATCCTGCGTGATTGCTTGTTGCAGCCGGGCCTTCCTTTTCCAATCTGTTTGAAAAAAAGGACTGCGCTGCCACGTTCGCCCACCAGGGCGGGCCGGGCGGTCATGCATTCATGGCAACCAACTTCCTGACCAAGATTTTCGGCAGTCGCAATGACCGTCTGCTCAAGCAGTACCGCAGCAGCGTGGTCAAGATCAACGCCCTGGAGGAGTCGCTTGAACGCCTGAGTGACGAGGCCCTGCGCGCCAAGACGCAGGAGTTCCGGGACCGGGTGGGCGCCGGCGAGTCACTCGACTCGCTGCTGGTGGAGGCTTTCGCGGTGGTGCGCGAAGGCTCCAAACGTGTCATGAAGATGCGCCACTTCGACGTCCAGTTGCTGGGCGGCATGTCGCTGCACTTTGGCAAGATTTCCGAGATGGGCACGGGTGAGGGAAAGACCCTGACCGCCACATTGCCGGTGTATCTCAATGCGATGACCGGCAAGGGTGTACATGTGGTCACGGTGAACGACTACCTGGCCAGCCGTGACGCCCAGTGGATGGGCCGGTTGTACAACTTCCTTGGCCTCTCGGTGGGAGTCAACCTGCCACAGATGTCACGCTCGGAGAAGCAGGCTGCCTATCTGGCGGACATCACCTACGGCACCAACAACGAGTTCGGTTTCGACTACCTGCGCGACAACATGGTGTATGAGGTTGCGGACCGGGTCGCGCGCGGACTCAACTATGCGATCGTGGATGAGGTGGATTCCATCCTGATCGACGAGGCACGCACCCCGCTGATCATCAGTGGCCAGGCGGAGGACCACACCAGCTTGTACCTGTCGATCAACAAAGCGGTGCCGGAAATGACGCGCCAGGAGGGCGAAGCCGACCCGCGCACCGGCGAAGGCGTGACCAAACCCGGGGACTTCACGCTGGATGAGAAGACCCGGCAGGTTTTCCTGACCGAGCAGGGACACGAGACCGCCGAGCGCCTGTTGTTTGGCATGGAGCTGATTCCCGAAGGTGCGACCCTGTACGACCCGGCCAACATCACGTTGATGCACCACCTTTATGCGGCATTGCGGGCCAACCATTTGTACCACCGAGACCAGCACTATGTTGTGCAGGCCGGCGAAATCGTGATTGTGGATGAGTTCACCGGTCGCCTGATGTCGGGGCGACGCTGGAGCGATGGCCTGCACCAGGCGGTGGAGGCAAAGGAGGGTGTTGCCATCCAGCCTGAAAACCAGACATTGGCGTCGATCACGTTCCAGAACTACTTCAGGCTCTACGGCAACCTTGCCGGCATGACCGGAACGGCCGATACCGAAGCCTATGAATTTCAGGAGATCTACGGCCTGGAAACCGTGGTGATACCGCACAACCGTCCGAGTCGCCGTGAGGACCAGCTGGATAGGGTGTACAAGACCACGCGCGAAAAATACGAGGCTTCGATACAGGATATTCGCGATTGTTACGAACGTGGCCAACCGGTGCTGGTGGGTACCACATCAATCGAAAACTCCGAAATCATCTCCAAGCTGCTCGACACCGAAAAGTTGCCGCACCAGGTGCTCAATGCCAAGCAGCATGCGCGCGAAGCGGAGATCGTGGCTCAGGCCGGGCGGCCCAAGATGATCACGATCGCCACCAACATGGCGGGCCGTGGCACGGATATCGTGCTCGGCGGCAGCATCGAGAAACTGGTGCAGGCGATCGAGGCCGACGAGGCACTGGACGCGCAGACCCGTTCGACGCAGGTGCAAGCGATGCGCACCCAGTGGACCCGGGATCATGAGGCGGTGACCTCGGTCGGTGGTTTGCGCATCATTGCCACCGAGCGCCACGAGTCGCGGCGCATCGACAACCAGTTGCGCGGCCGCTCGGGTCGCCAGGGTGATCCCGGGTCGTCACGCTTTTATCTGAGCCTGGACGATGCCTTGATGCGCATTTTTGCCGGTGACCGGGTCAGGGCGATCATGGACCGGCTCAAGATGCCCGACGGCGAGGCGATCGAGGCCGGCATCGTGACGCGCAGCATCGAGAGCGCCCAGCGCAAGGTGGAGGCGCGCAATTTCGACATGCGCAAGCAATTGCTGGAGTACGACGACGTATCGAATGATCAGCGCAAGGTCATTTACCAGCAGCGCAACGGCATTCTGGATGCCACCGACCTGACGGCGCAGATAACCAGTCTGCGCGAAGGTTGTTTTGCGGATCTGGTGCGCCAGCATGTGCCCATCGAGTCGGTGGAGGAGCAGTGGGATGTAGCCGGGCTGCAAAAGACCCTGGCCGACGAGTGGCAGATCGAACTCGACTTGCAGCAGCAGGTGCAATCGGCCAGCGCCATCACCGACGAAGACCTGCTGGAAAAGGTGCAGGCGGCGGCGCACGCCGCTTTCGACGCCAAGGTGGCTCTGATTGGTGGCGAAAACTTCACGCAGTTCGAGCGCATGGTGCTGCTGCAGAGCATTGACAGCCATTGGCGTGAACACCTGAGTGCGCTTGACTATCTGCGCCAGGGCATTCACCTGCGCGGGTATGCGCAAAAGCAGCCGAAACAGGAATTCAAGCGCGATGCCTTCGAGTTGTTCGGGCAGTTGCTCGATTCGGTGAAGAACGATGTGACCCGGGTATTGATGACGGTGCGCATTCAGTCGGGTGAGCAGCTCGGGCAGGCGGCACAGGAGATGGAAAGCCGGGCCGAGAGCATCTCCAATGTCACCTATTCGGCGCCGACCGAGACCGGGGAAGTACAAACCACCCGCGATACCGGCAACCTGCTGGGGCGTGCTGCGGCAGACGGCATGGCGTCGGTGCCCCGTGTGGGACGCAATGAGCCTTGCCCCTGTGGCAGTGGCAAGAAGTACAAACAGTGCCATGGCAAATTGAACTGAGGGTGCACCATGCCCGTCAATCTGACCGAGCCTTCTGCCGCTGAGCTGTTCCCGATCGCCGGCATACGTATTGGTGTCGCCGAAGCGGGTGTGCGCAAGGCGAACCGCAAGGACCTGAGTGTCGTTCTGATCGACCAGGGGGCATCGGTCGCTGGTGTGTTTACAAAAAACCGCTTTTGCGCCGCTCCGGTGCAGGTCTGCCGGGAGCACCTGGCAAGTGGTGGCGAAATCCGCGCACTTGTGATCAATACCGGCAATGCCAATGCCGGCACCGGTGCCGATGGTTTGCGCGACGCTCGCCGGACCTGTGAATCCTTGTCCGGGCTGTTGGGCGTGCCGGCGCAGGCGGTGCTGCCGTTTTCTACCGGTGTCATCATGGAGCCGCTACCGGTGCAACGCATCGAAGTGGCAATGCCTGCAGCCATCAAGGACGCCCGCCAAGACAACTGGCTTGGCGCTGCACGGGCCATCATGACCACCGACACCGTGCCCAAGGCCTGCAGCACCCGCGCACAGCTGGATGGAGTCCAGGTCCACGTGACCGGCGTGAGCAAGGGTGCTGGCATGATTCGCCCCAATATGGCGACCATGCTGGGATTCATGGCCACTGACGCCTGTGTGGATGCGGCGCTGATGCCGCAACTCAGCCGCGCGCTGGCGGATGGTTCGTTCAATCGGGTGACAGTCGACGGCGACACCTCGACCAATGACGCCTTTGTCGTGATCGCCACCAACCGCGCAGGCAATACTCCGGTGACCCGTCTTGACAGTGTGGCTGGACAGGCCCTTTTTGCTGCCATGCTGGAGGCGGCGCGTACACTCGCCCATGCCATCGTGCGTGACGGCGAGGGGGCGACAAAATTCATCACGGTGGTGGTACAGGGCGGGCGCACCGAGGCAGAGTGCTTGCTGGTTGCCAGTGCGATTGCGCACTCGCCCCTGGTCAAAACGGCATTTTTCGCCAGTGATCCGAATTTGGGGCGTATTCTGGCGGCGGTGGGGTATGCCGGCATCGACGATCTGGACCAGACCCTGATCGAACTTTATCTCGACGATGTCCATGTGGCCACCCGGGGCGGTCGCCATCCGCGATACCAGGAGGCCGATGGTCAGCGCGTGATGCAGCGTAGCGAAATCACGGTGCGTGTGGACCTGGGTCGGGGCAGCGCGATGCAGACCATGTGGACCTGTGATCTGAGCCATGACTATGTGTCAATCAATGCCGATTACCGCTCCTAGTCGCCGCCTGAACTTGACAGAACGATGAACGAAAAGTTCGAGCAGTTGTTGGTGCGTGCCGAGCAATTGATAGGGCGCATCGAATCGATTCTTCCGCAGCCATTGGGTGAGCCCGACTGGGGAGCGGCAATTGCTTACCGTTATCGCAAACGCAGTTCCGGGCACGGATCTCTTGAGCCGGTGCGCCATCTGGGGCAAATACGCCTGGACGACCTGAAAGAAGTCGAGCCACAAAAGGAACGCGTGCAGCGCAATACGCTGCAATTTGTGCGAGGCCATGCGGCCAATAACGTGTTGCTCACAGGCTCACGCGGCACGGGCAAATCCTCACTCGTGAAGGCCTGTCTGCACGAATACGCGCACCAAGGCTTGCGGCTGATCGAAGTCGACAAGACCGACCTGGTGGACCTGCCGGATATCGTGGATGTGGTGTCCGATCGGAGTGAGAAATTCATCGTCTTTTGTGACGACCTGAGTTTTGACGATGGTGAGCCTGGGTACAAGGCTTTGAAATCGGTCCTCGATGGTTCGGTTGCGCAGACCACACCGAATGTACTGATCTACGCCACCAGCAACCGGCGCCATCTGCTCCCCGAGTCGATGAAGGAGAACCTGAGTTATACCCATACCGAGGATGGCGAGGTGCATCCTGGAGAAGCAATAGAGGAGAAGATTTCCCTGTCCGAGCGTTTTGGGCTCTGGGTCAGCTTCTATCCTTTCACGCAGGACGAATATCTGGCCATCGTGGCCCAGTGGCTTGACTTTTTCGGCATCCGCGCGGCTGATGTTGTACAGGCGCGGCCCGAGGCGTTGGTGTGGGCGCTGGAGCGTGGGTCGCGCAGCGGGCGCGTCGCCTACCAGTTTGCACGCGATTACAGCGGCCGCCGATCGGGCGAGGCATGAGCCGCGCCGCGCTGGTGGCCGACCCGCAGCTTTCCCGGGCGGGTGGGCCTGACCGGCCACTGGTCGAGGTGGCGGTCGGGGTGCTGTTGCGTGCCGACGGGAGTTTCTTGCTGACTTCGCGGCCGGCTGGCAAGGCTTACCAGGGATATTGGGAATTTCCCGGCGGCAAACTCGAGTCTGCCGAGAGCGTGCACGAGGCACTGCAGCGCGAGCTGCTGGAGGAAATCGGCGTGCGCATTGGTGTCAGCGAGGACTGGCAGACACAGATTGTGGACTATCCGCATGCTCTGGTGCGCTTGCATTTTCGCAAGGTGTTTTCGTGGGTCGGTACGTTGCAGATGCAAGAAGCGCAAAGTTAC
>JANLVB010000548.1:0-3631 GCA_031363785.1 Betaproteobacteria bacterium | reverse complement strand
GCGGAATTGCCGCCTGATGACGCACAGGTTGTCGCAAAACATTTCGCGGAGCGCGATGCCGTCGAGAAGAAGTTACTCGGCGATGTGCCGGGTTTCCCGACGAAGGACGTGCGGGAAATTCCGTTCGGCACGCTGAACTCATCGGAAGTCTTCGACTGGGTCCGCCAGCGCGAGCCGGATTACCTCGTGCTCTACGGATCGGGCATTCTCAAGGCCCCGTTGCTCGAATGCTACGACGGGCGCGTGATCAATCTGCATCTCGGGTTGTCGCCCTACTATCGTGGTTCGGGGACGAATTTCTGGCCGTTCGTCAATGGCGAGCCGGAGTGCGTCGGCGGCACCATCCACCTCGCCGTGCTCAAGGTCGATGCCGGGGCAATCCTCGGCCAGGTGCGTCCGCCGCCCGAAGCATCCGACCGCATTCACGAGATGGGAACAAAGACCATCATGGCGGCGGGCGACGCGATGCCGGGGATCATCTCGCTCTACGCGGCGGGCAGGATGCAGCCGCAGAAGCAGGATCTCTCCGGGGGGCGGCTGTATCGCACGCGCGATTTCAACGCCGAGGCTGCAAGGACAGCGTGGCGGAATCTGGACGCCGGGCTGATGCGGGACTACGTCGCGAATGTCAGCGCGCGTCGGGCGAAATTTCCGATTGTGGAACTGCCGCAGCAATGAGCATGAAAGTTCTCGGCATCGTTACGGCGCGCGGCGGCTCGAAGGGCGTTCCGCGCAAGAACGTCCGGCTGCTCGCGGGCAAGCCGCTCATTCAATACACCGCAGAGGCCGCGCGGGCGGCGAGGTCTTTGACGAAAACCATTCTGACCACCGACGATCAGGAGATCGCCGAGGTCGGGAGGCAATGTGGATTGGAAGTGCCTTTCCTGCGTCCACCGGAGCTTGCGCGCGACGACACGCCGACGTTGCCGGTGCTTCAGCACGCGGTCCGCTTTCTCGAAGACCGGGGCGAGTCCTTTGACGCCATCTGCCTTTTGCAGCCGACGAACCCGATGCGCCAGGCCACCGACATCGACGCTTGCGTGGCGCTGCTGGAAAAGACCGGAGTGGATGCGGTGGTGACGATGTTGCCCGTGCCGGCGGAATACAATCCACACTGGGTTTATTTCCAGGGCGAGGACGGCACCTTCCGCCTGAGCACCGGCGAGAAGGCGCCCATCCCGCGTCGTCAGTTGCTGCCGCCGGCCTATTACCGCGAAGGCTCGGTCTATGTGATGCGTCGCGATGTTTTAATGGTGAAGAACAGTCTCTTCGGCGACTCGATGAGCGGCCATCTCATGGATCCGGCGCGCTGCGTGAACATCGACACGATGGAAGATTGGGCCCAGGCGGAGAAATTTTTTCCAGCAATCCGGCGATGAAACCGTTTGAACTGACTTATCTTTCACTCACACCAGTCCTCGCCCCGCTCCAGCGGATCGTGCGGCGGCGCCTGACCGAACTGGTGAAGCAACGGCCGGGGCGTCCGCGCATCCTCGACGTGGGGGGGCGCAAGTCGCACTACACCATCGGCGTGCCCGGCGACATCACCATCAGCGACCTGCCGCGTGAATCCGAAGTGCAGAAGGCCCTGCATCTCGGAATCAACGACGAGATCATGAAGCTCACGCTGGCCCGGCGCAGCAACGTGAGGACGGTGCTATATGATGACATGAGCCACTCGAAACTGCCGGATGCGTCGTTCGATTGCATTGTTTCGGTCGAGGTGTTGGAGCATGTGGAGGAGGATGAAGCCTTCACTCGGAACATTGCCCGCGTGCTCAGGCCCGGCGGATTCTTCTTCATGACCACACCAAATGGCGAGAGCGTGAAGCACAATAACCCCGACCACAAAAGGCATTACACACGCGAGCAGTTGCGCGCGGTGCTCGCTCCGCATTTTTTCAGCGTCGAAATCGAATACGCCATCGTCGGCGGACGGTATCGGGGCTGGGGATTGAAATCGTGGACGCCGCGCCAACCCATCAGGACGCTTAAGAGCATGGTTGGGAATTTCATAAATCACTGGCAGTCGATGCGCAAAGAAGTGAGCAACATGGCCCAGGGAACGCGCCATCTGATCGCGCTGGCGAGGAAGCACTGATTTAGCAGCAGCCGGCGGCAGAAGCGTGATCCTTCCGGAAAACGGTTTTCCCCCACTTACGGCTGCTCCTACTGAAACGAAATGTGCGGCATTGCTGGAATGTTTGGCCGGGGTTGGGAGAAATCCCAGCTTGAGGCCATGAATCGCAGCCAGTCCCATCGTGGACCGGATGCGGATGGCATGTGGTTCTCGCCGGACGGGTTGGCCGCGCTCGGGCATCGACGGTTGAGCATCATCGACCTTTCCGACGCCGGACGCCAGCCGATGGCGGACGCGAGCGGGCGCTACTGGATCA
This sequence comes from Betaproteobacteria bacterium, assembly GCA_031363785.1. Lineage (GTDB taxonomy): Bacteria > Pseudomonadota > Gammaproteobacteria > Burkholderiales > Burkholderiaceae_C > CAISIP01. The sequence goes on along the minus strand of JANLVB010000548.1, from coordinate 1,235 downwards.
CTTTTAACGGCGAAATTTACAACTACCTCGAATTGCGATCCGAATTGGAAGATGGCTATGTCTTTCGCACGCGCACGGACACGGAAGTGTTGCTGGCGGCCTACGCGAAATGGGGTGAGCGGTGCCTGAATCGCCTGATCGGCATGTTCGCCTTTGCGATCTGGGACGATCGGGAGAAAACGCTGTTCGCCGCCCGCGACCGTTTCGGAGTGAAGCCGCTCTACCTGGCCGAGCCGCAGCCGGGCATGCTTTGGCTGGCGAGCGAGATCAAAGCACTGCATGCGGCAGGCGTGCAGCGCGAGGCCAATCCCGGCATCTGGGCTACATACTTGCGCGACGGAGTTTACGAACACACGACGGAAACATTCTGGAGCCACGTCCGCCAGGTGCCGCCGGGAGGATGCGTGAGTTGGGCGCCGAACGGTGGCGCTCGTATCCGTGTTTGGTACGACGCTGCGGAATCAGTGAACGCGGCCGGTCCGGACGAGCGTGACGAGGCAACCGTATCGGGCGAGTTGCTCGAGCTGCTCGAAGAATCGGTGCGGCTGCGTTTCCGTGCGGATGTGCCGGTGGGGGTTTGTTTGTCGGGCGGGCTGGATTCCTCACTGTTGCTCGGGCTGGTGCATCGCAATGAAGGCGCGGATTCGCAGGTGAAGACCTTCACGTTTTACTGCGGCGACCCGGCCTACGACGAAACGCCGTGGGTGGAGCAAATGCTTGCGCACAGCCGGCACCAGGCGAATTTTTGCCTGCTCAGCGCCAAAGAAATTCCTGATTTGGCGCTCCGCGTGCAATCAATTCAAGACGAGCCGTTTGGCGGTTTTCCAACGCTCGGCATGGCGAAAGTGCATGAGCGGGCGCGGGCCGAGGGGGTGACAGTCTTGCTGGACGGCAATGGCCTCGACGAGGGCTGGGCGGGCTACGAGTATTATGCGCGGGCGGAGAAAGTGGATTCCTCAACCGGCCCGGTACAGGGGTCGCAATCGCGGGCGACGCTGCCGGAAACCCTCGTCCCGGATTTTGCAAATCTGGCGAAGAAGTTTTCTCCACCGAAGCCTTTCACCAGCGCGCTTCTGAATCTGCAGTATCGCGACTTGCGCTACGCGAAGATTCCGCGCGGGATGCGGTTTGCGGATCGGGTCTCGATGATGCACAGCCGCGAGCTGCGTGAACCGTTCCTCGATCATCGGATCATCGAGCTGGGCTTGCGCCAGCCGGCGGATCGAAAGATTCGC
>JANLVB010000505.1:0-21394 GCA_031363785.1 Betaproteobacteria bacterium | reverse complement strand
GGCTCGGGATTCGGCCTTGAATGCGCGCGTATTGGCGCGCGCCTGGGCATGAACCTGGTGTTGGTCGATGTCCAGCAAGACGCGCTGGATCGGGCCGAAACGGAAATGCGCGAGGCCGGTGCCCAGGTGCTGGCGCAACGGGTCGATGTCTCCAGTGCGTCCGCGATGGACGCGCTGGGAGCGGCGGTTCTGGCCCGGTTCGGTGCGCCACATCTGGTGTTCAACAATGCCGGTGTCGGGGCTGGTGGCCTGATCTGGGAAACCACGGTGAAAGACTGGGAGTGGGTGCTGGGTGTCAACCTGATGGGCGTAGCGCACGGCGTGCGTGTTTTCACGCCGATGATGCTGCAGGCAGCTCAACAGGATGCGGCGTACCGGGGCCACATCGTCAATACTGCAAGCATGGCCGGCCTGCTGAATCCGCCCAACATGGGGGTCTACAACGTCAGCAAACATGCCGTGGTCAGCCTGACCGAAACGCTGTACCAGGACTTGGCCCTGGTCAGTGACCAGGTCAGTGCCAGTGTGTTGTGCCCGTTTTTTGTGCCCACTGGCATCAGCCAAAGCGACCGCAACCGCCCACAGGAGTTGACGGAAGCCGATACGCCGCCGACCAGGAGCCAGCTGATCGGCCGCGCCATGAGCAACAAGGCGGTCGGCTCGGGACGGGTATCGGCGGCGGATGTAGCGCAGATGGTTTTTGACGCGGTGACCGAGCGGCGTTTCTACATCTACAGCCATCCGTTGGCGATCAAGTCGGTACAGACGCGGTTGGAGGATATCGTTCTGGCACGCAACCCGACCGACCCGTTTGCCGACAAACCGGAAATCGGCACCCAACTACGCCAGGCACTGCGCGCGACCGATTGAACACTGCACTGCGGCACCCGATGCCTGGCCACCAACTGCGCCTGACACGCGGCAGCAGCGCGCCCGCCAACCCGCGTCTTCAAGCCATCAGTGCACCTGGCGCACTCCCTGGGAGTCGAACAGATCGACCTGGGTCCGGATGGCGTCGGTTTTGCCCAGGATTCGGGTGAAGGTGGCGAGTTTTTCGTCACGCACGAAACTTGCTGACGACTCTGCGGTGAGCAGCATCTCGGGCGATTGTGGCCTAGCCACGATATAGCCCTGTACATAGTCGACGCCGATCTCGGTCAATGTTTGCACCGTCGCCGTGTCTTCGGCCCACTCGGCAATGGTCTGCATGCCCAGATTGCCGGCCAGGTTGACGATGGCCTCGACGATGGCAATATTGGCTGGATGGCTGTTCATGTTGACAATGAAGCTGCCATCGATTTTGAGCAGGTCTGCCGGCAGTTCCTTCAGGTAGGAGAAGGAGGTGTAACCGGCACCGAAGTCATCCAGCGCCACTTTGGCACCGAAAGCGCGCACGCGGTCGATGAACTGACGCGTGTTGTTCAGGTCATGCAGTGCAACTGTTTCAGTGATCTCGATACACAGGTGGCGCGCGATGTCGGCGTTGGCCGCCAGCATGGCAAACACGTCCTGCATGAATCTTTCGTCATTGAGTGAAGCGCCGCTCAGGTTCATGCAGACAAAACGCGTGTTGGTGAGCCGACGTTCGTGGGTATTGAGCCAGGCCAGGGTGGTCGACATGACCCAGCGGTCAATCACACCCATGCGGCCGCTGTTCTCGGCGGCGGATATGAGCCGGTCGGTAGGCACCAGATTGCCTTGCGCATCCCGCATGCGCAGCAACACCTCGAAGTTGAGCGAGTCATGGGGTGCCTTCAGCGACATGATGGGTTGCATGTCCAGGTACAAACCAGTCGTCGCCGCTGGCGTCGACAACAGCTCGACCAGAAGCAATTCAGCCTCATGCTCACGAAAGGCCGGGGCCGATTGCTCATAAACGACGAGCCCGTCATGGTGGCCCCGTTTGGCTTCACGGCAGGCGCGATCGGCCGTGGACAAGGCGTCCTTGATGCGGCTGCCGGCAGTGACCTCAATCAGGCCGATGGACCCACGCACGTGGAAGGCCTTTTCACCGACATGAAAAGGGGTGCTCCCGATGCTGCGCACGATACCCTGACATACCAGCGTGGCCAGCGGCATCCGGGTGTCGGGCATCACGATGACGAACTCGTCGCCGCCGACGCGCCCGACCTGGATCGGACCTGAGACCACATCCTTTACCCTCTTGCACACCTGCTGCAGGACTTCGTCGCCGGCGCTGTGACCATACAGGTCGTTGATGAGCTTGAAGCGGTCGAGATCCAGGTAGGCCAACGCAACGGGCTTGAAGCTTTCAGCATTGCCGACCGCTGCAGTGAAGACATTTTCGATGCCGCGGCGATTCAGCACCTTGGTCAGTGAGTCGTTGTAAGCCAGAAAATTCAGGTCCTCGGTGGCCTTTGACTTCTCTGTCACGTCCTGCAATGAGCCCTCAATCCGGTCGTTGGCCAGTGTTGCCTTGACCAGGAATCGTTTCTGTTCAGCACCGTTGCGCGTGCGCTTGCCGCGCAGTTCGAGTTCACCGTCGAGTCGGGCGTAGACAAAATGGTGCAATTGGGTCCACGCGCCCTGGTCGAAATGCTGTTGCCACTGGTTGTTACCCACAGTCAGAGCCTTGTCCCCGAGCATGTGCTGCAGTGCCGGGTTGGCGCTCAGGAACCGGCCCTGGGAGTCAAGCGTGAACAGGCCAATCGGCATCGCCCTGAAGTTGTGTTCCAGCTCTGCCTGAACCTGCAGGCGCTGCACATGTTCCTGACGCATTTGCTCAGCAATGGCCAACGCCGCCAGCAGGCTGGAGGACAGCGCGACTGTGACGAAGTTGGCGGCGCCGGAAAACTCCTTGATGCCGGACACCGCCGCCAGGATCTCGGACAGGCTGGAGACAAATGTCACGCCCAGGGATGCCCCGTACCACATCGCCACCCGGGAGCGGGTGCGCAACAGGATGTTGCCGAGGCTGAAGGCCATCAACACCAGTCCTGCGCCGGTGACCAGCCACATCATGGGCAACCAGTAGCGGTACGACACAAAGAGCGATGCGACCAGGAACGGCAGGCACAACCACTGTGTCACGCGCAGCGCGACAGCATACCTGGTACCCGCAAGATCGTCTTCAAAAAGCTTGCGGTACAAGGTCAGGGTCAGCAGCGCGTAGACCGCGACGGTCAGCGAGCGACCCGTTGTGAGCCAATCAGCGGGGACCAGGTGTCCCAGCCATTGAATATCCCAACCGGCTGAAATCGCGCTCATGCGCAGGGTCACGACCAGCCACGCGGCAAACAGGACATAGAGTATCTGTCGGTTGATCAGGGCCGTCATCAGGACGAACACCGCCAGCACGATCAGGCCGCCATCGAGCAGGCCCGACTTGCGGTGGAAATCCATCACCGAGCGGTTCAGGTCGTCGGCCGACCACAGTGCGGCGCTGAGCCGGGCTGGACCGACAAAAACAGCACGGCACAGGATTTCATTGGTGGGGTGGTCCAGTTGCAGGGAAAATCCGGCCTTGGTCGGCTCCAGCGCTGCGCTGGAGCCGCGTCGCGACGCGTCCCCCAGAGGCTGCAAAGTGGCCCTATCCCAACACCGGATCTCGACCGCATGGCGTGAGGGAAATTCGACCACCGCTGGATACGCGGGCGGGCGGTCAACCTTGAATGCGAACCAGATCGGAGCCTCGGAGCGCCTGGTTTCGAAAAACGGCATGGCTTTGGCGGCTGCGACATTGGCACTTGCGGCAGCCACGCTGGGCGTTTCGCCGTCCTGCACAAAAACCCGCAAATCCAGCGACTTGCCGCCAGCCGCCGTGTACTGGTCGTCCCAAAGCAGCAATGCCGATACCGAGATTACTGCGATCAGCAGCGGTACAAAATACAGCGACAACCACCACAGCAGCCGCTCAATGGCGGCTGGCAGTTGTGTTCTCGAAAATCCGGTGGTCAGCAGCGCCCGTACAACCATGCATCCTTGCACATCCCGGCAGTAGGCCGTGTCGGGTCGAGTCTACGCCGGGATGTCGGTCCGTCAAAGCTGACCGGGTAGCCCGCCCACGGCAGCGCCGCCAAAAGCGGTTGGCTGTTGTGCAAATCAGACAGATTGGCGGGTCGCCGACTGTGCCAACAGTCGCGGATCGGGCGGAGGGAATAGCCCACCCCAATCACTGTTATCCGGCATGTGCAGGTTGATGTCCGGGTGTGCCATGGTGCAGAAAAAGTCTAACAACGGATGATTCGCGTCACTCCAGCGCTGCTTTCCGGTCTCGATCTCGAAGCCCATCACCCGGTGAGGAACGTTGTTCCCGTGGCGCATGGGGATAAATCCCTGCTCGGGATACAGGTCCTCGAACAGCAGTTGTTCGTACTGTCGGTCCAACGGCGCGCGGGCGGCCACTAGCGCCCAATCTATGCCGTCCTGCTCGCAATACTGGAACGCCGCTTTGATCAGCACGGTCTTGACGAGTCGCCCAACCGAGCCGCCGACGATGCCCAGGCGGCTGACCTCCACCAGTGGCCGGTCGCGCAACCAGCGCGGCAAGGTCACTGATTGCTCCACCTTCAATGGTGCATGGGCGTTGCTTTGGATGCGCAACGTCCCCAGAGCCGCACCGTCGAGCTTGGACTCCGCCAACAACAGCACAACTCCGGGCTCGGAGTCGATGGACTCGGCGCGCCTCAGCTGTTCGGCAAACTCGGGCATGTGCCGCGCGTAGGCGGCGTGGCGGACGAAAATCGCCTTCGCCAGATCCTCGTCATTACGTACCGGGCGTACCACAAACGCCAACCGCTCTACCTTGAGCGAGCCACCCTGGCCCGGGGCGATAGCGCCGAAACTGCCACCAGGTCGATATCCATCTTGAAGGTCGGATGGGGTAAGTGCGAAGTCGTTGAACATGGCGATGTGGCTCTGGAAGGTCTGTCATTCGGTGGGGGCTGTGTCCCCATGTGAACAACTCTAATGTGCCCAGGCGCAAAGCAAAGTCGCCGTTTCGCTAAACGGCTTGTAGGAATTTCACTGACAGGGAAAACCTCCATTGCAGTCGGGCAAACCATTGCACGTCACCGATACCCTGGGTCGCTGCCACGACAAACATCTTACGGGTTGGCGTGTTGCCGGCCCGCCAGCCCGGCGAAGCGTGACAAATTGACCTCCAACACTGCAAAATATGTGCTGCCCAGACGCGATGCCTTTAGCTGCAACGGATAATCCAGAGGTGCACAAAGCAACCCTTCAGGCCGATCCGCCATGGAACTGACAGCCTTGCTGGCTTCGCAGTTTGTCCTGCCCAGCATCCCCAGGGTCGTGGCCTTGCTGCTGACCGAGCTCGAGTGCGACGAACCGGACCTGAAGCGGATCACCCAATTGATCAGCACCGACCCGTCACTGACCACCCGCTTGTTGCAATTGTCCAACTCCGGCTTTTTCAGATTGTCGCTGCGTGTCAACAGCGTCACCGAGTCGCTGGCGATCGTTGGCCTGAACCATGTCCGTACCATGGTCTCCTCGTCAGCGGCGGCGGCGTCCCTCAAGGCGGTGCCAGGCATCAATCTGCAGCACTACTGGGACTACAGTCTGGACGTGGCCAAGGTGTCGCGCTCGCTGGCGGGCGTGGTGCGGCAAAACCAGCAGGCGGCGTTTACGGCCGGCATGATCCATCTGATTGGCGAGCTCGCGATGCGCATCGCCATGCCGGTGCAGCTGGCTGCGCTGGACGCCGAAGTAGCTGCAATCGACGCCCGTCGCGCGAAGGCCGAGCGGCGGTTGTTTGGCTACAGCTACGCCCAGGTCGGCGCCGCCTATGCCCGAAAATGGTCCTTTCCCGAGCCCATCGTCGACGCACTCGAACACCAGGACGCACCGTTTCAGGACGACGCCTATGAACCGCTGGCGGGAGTACTGCATCTGGCTGCATGGCGGGCCCGGGCCAAGGGCGCCGGTTACAACCAGCGCGAAATGGCAGTGAGCTTTCCCGGGCCGGTGGGTGAGGTCCTGGGGCTTGATATCGATATGGTGCTGCAGCAGGACCCGATCGATTGGACCAGTGCGAATCCAGTGTGACTGTGCAGGCCTTGTGAGGCGGTTGCGATGTCCCGATTCCTGACTGCGGCGCTGTACAAGTTCGTTGCCCTGCCTGACTTTCAGGAGCTGCGCACGTCATTGCTGGCATTGTGCGAGGCGAACCAGATCCGCGGCACGATTCTGCTGGCCAGCGAGGGCATCAACGGCACGATCGCCGCCACGGCGCCGGCCGTTGCCACTTTGGTGGCCTGGCTGCGCTCCGACGCACGGCTCGCCGATATCGACATCAAGTATTCGTGGGCCAGCGAACTTCCATTCCTGCGCCTGAAGATACGGCTCAAGGCCGAAATTGTGTCCATGCATGTGCCGGGTGTGAGTCCGCTCCATGCGGCCGGCGTGTATGTCAGCCCGCAGGACTGGAACCAACTGGTGGACGACCCGCAAGTTGTCCTGGTCGACGCGCGTAATGACTATGAGGTGGCGATCGGCAGCTTCGCAGGAGCGCACGATCCAAAAACCAGGACGTTTGCCGAATTGCCGGCCTGGCTCGACGAACAGTCAAAAGCGGGCGGCGTATTGGCCGCACAGGACGGACGAAAACCCAAGGTCGCCATGTTCTGCACCGGCGGCATACGCTGTGAAAAATCGACCGCCTACCTGCGCATGCACGGGTTTGACGAGGTCTATCACCTGCAGGGCGGAATTCTGAAGTATCTGGAGACCGTAGGGCCAGGCGAAAGCCGCTGGGCCGGAGAGTGTTTTGTGTTCGACGAGCGGGTATCGGTGGGGCCAGGTCTGGCACCCGGCCACTTGACCCAGTGCCGGTCTTGCCGCCGCCCGGTGACAGAATCGGATAAAGCGTCACCCAGCTACCAGCAGGGGGTCAGTTGCCCGGCGTGTTTTGACAGTACGACGGCGGCACAAAAACTCGGCTTTGCGGAACGACAACGCCAGGTGGAGCTGGCCCGGCTGCGCTCCGGCCAGCATATCGGTGCCAGCATGCCGCAAACGCAGCGACAATCTGAACCTGGTGTTCTTGAGGCGCCGGTGGCGCGTTTGCTGAATCTATTGCGCAACACGGCTGTGCCAAGGGTGCTCGTTGGCCTGGTGGGTGTTCCGGGTGCGGGGAAATCGACACTCGCAACACGCCTGGAACAGGAGGTCAACCTGGCCTGCGGCAGCCGCCAGATGGTGGCGCTGGGTATGGACGGTTTTCACCTGACGCGGGCCCAATTGGCCGCCGGACCGGACCCTGCAGCAGCGCTGCAACGTCGCGGTGCGCCATGGACTTTTGATCCGCGTGCTCTCGCGCAGAAACTGCAGGCGCTGCTCGCAGACGCTGTCGCAGCCAGCCCGTCACCGCTCGCCTGGCCGGCCTTTGCGCATGGCGTTGGGGACCCGGTGCCAGATGCGGTGAATATCGACCCGGGCATCCGCCTGGTGCTGGTGGAGGGCCTGTACCTCCTGCACCAGGGCGACGGCTGGTCTGTTGATCACCTGTTCGACGAAATCTGGTTTCTGGACGTTGCCCCGGAACTGGCCGAGCAGCGCCTGGTGGCCCGACATGTACAAGCCAATGGGCTGGACCAGGCCCAGGCGCTGAACCGGGTGGCATGGAATGACCGTCACAACGCGGCCTTTGTGCTGCAAGTGCGCAACCGTGCGCACTGGCTGGTGCGGGGCTGAGCGCCGCGTCGGCCAGGCACCTGGCGCAGCAGCTGGATGGCGCCGAATTCGAACTGGACCTGTGTCACATAATTGATAAACGCCATAGCGCATTGCCCTCGAAGTGTGCCTTCCTACTGTAGCAAGTCGAACAGCGGCAATCCGGTCAAGGCCATGCAACCCATATCGCCATGAGTTCCACAATGTTTGCTGACTATCGCCTGGTGCATCGCCTGCGCGTGCGCTGGGCCGAGATCGACGCCCAGCGCATCGTATTCAACCCGCATTACCTGATGTATGTGGACACAGCCTTCACCGAGTACTGGCGCGCACTGGCCATTCCGTACGAGGTCATACCAGAGCTGCTGGGTGGCGACTTGTACGTCAAAAAGTCAACACTGGAGTACCACGGCTCGGCGCGCCTGGACGACTTGCTTGATGTGTGCGTGCGGTGCCAGCAAATCGGAAACTCGTCCTTGCTTTTCTCTGGCGGCGTGTTCCATGGCAATCGCCTGTTGGTCGGGGCCGAGCTGGTCTATGTATTTGCGGATCCGGCGACACAGACCTCCAGGCCGGTTCCGGCGCGCCTGCGGGAGCTGATCACTGCTTACGAGGCTGGCGGCCCGGTGCTCGACACGACTGTCGGGCCTTGGAGCGACGTGTCGACCGCTGCAAGCGCGCTGCGGCGCACGGTTCTGATGGACGAACTCGGTATCCTGGCGAGCCTGGACCAGGATGCGCTTGACGCGACCTCTGTGCATGCTCTGGTGCGCAACCGGTTCGGCCTCGCATTGGCCACCGCGCGGCTGGCCCTCGACAACCAGGGGGTGGCAACGCTGGGTCGGGTGGCCGTGCTTCGCGCCATGCGGAGCACCGGACTGGGCCGGTCATTGGTCGATTCACTGCTTGGACATGCCCGGACTGCCGGGATGCAAACGGTCCGTGTGCAGGCCCAAGTGGATACGCAGGCATTTTTTGCCAAACTGGGGTTCACGCCCGCCGGTGCAAGTTACCTGGAAGCCGGGCTTGCCCATGTCTGCATGGAGCGTGTGCTTGACTGACGACCAAAGCTCAGATGTCGTCCAACAACGGATAGGGAACCGGCCGCGGGTAAACCACTGGCCCATCGGCGGCCCGCAAATGCAGTTGCGGTAGCTGCATGGCGGTGATCCGTCCGCTGACGAGCGCGTCGTATCCCCCGCCCGGCGCGGCGGCGGCCTGTACCACGCTGGCACAGGGCTGATCGGCATCAGATGGTTCGAACAGTTCGTCACCCGCGACCATGGCCTCTGGCGAACTGACCAGAAACGCACGTCGCTTCAGGGTTCCGCGAAACTGGCTGCGGGCCACCACCTCCTGCCCGGGGTAACAGCCCTTTTTGAAGTTGACGCCACCCACCGACTCGTAGTTCAGCATCTGCGGCACATAGGCCTCGACAGACGCCGCGCCCAAGGTGGCCACTCCGCTGAGTACCTCATAGTGCTGCCACAGCAGCGTGTCCAGAATCGGCAACCGAGGCGGCTCAGTACCGACAGGAGCAATCCACAAAGCACGGGATACGCCTGCGCCAGAATACAGGTGTACCACCGTTGCAGCACCGCAATCGCTCCGGGACCAGGGCACGGCGGCAGCCGGGACCGCATCGCCGAGCAGGCCCCGAAGCAGGAAGGCCTCGCTGGCGTCTTCGACCCGCACCTTGGCGCGCAGAACGAACATCGACAGTCGCCGCACAGTCTGCGCCAGCAGGTCCTTGCTGCACACCAGCCATACTTCGGACGTAGTGTGTTTGATCGCCACAAAACTGGCCACCATGCGGCCTTTTGCCGTGCAATAGGCCGCCAACCTGGCTTCATCGGCGCGCAGCAGCAGGAAATCCTGTGTCAGCTGCCCTTGCAGGAAATTGGCCGTGTCGTCACCGTGCACCCGGATCACACCCAAATGCGGCAGCGGCGTGACGCCGTCGAATGGTTTGTTCATGGTCTCAATTATCATGGCCTTCGACTTCTGACCTGGAACCCGACCTGTGCGACGACTGGTGCTGGCATTGCTGCTACTCATGGCCCTGGCTGGTGCTGGCGCCGTGTGGTGGATTGACCGGCCGCTGGAGACAACAGCCGGCCCGGTCGACCTGACGATAGAGCCGGGAACCAGCGCCCGGCGCATTGCCGATCAGGTCGCGCTGGCGGGTGTACGCGTCTGGCCAAATCTGTTGTATCTGTGGTTCCGGTGGTCCGGCCAAAGCCGCAGCATCCAGGCTGGCAGTTATGAGTTCCTGCCCGGCATCACACCGCGTGCCTTGCTGAGTAAAATTGTCAACGGTGAACAGTCGTTGCGCTCGGTCACTTTGGTGGAGGGCTGGACGTTCCGGCAACTTCGTGCGGCACTCGCCAGTGCCGCCGAATTGACCAACGACAGCGCGTCCTTGAGTGACGGCGCCATCATGGACAAACTGGGCTACCCGGGCAACCACCCGGAAGGCCGCTTCTTTCCGGCCACCTACAGTTATGCCAAGCGTTCCAGCGACCTGCAGTTGCTGCAGCGCGCCCTGCGTGAAATGGACCGCCAGTTGAACAGCGCGTGGGCGCAACGCGCCGCCGATTCGCCCCTCAAGACTGCGCAGGAGGCGCTGATACTTGCCAGCATCGTGGAAAAGGAGACTGGGCTTGCCGGTGACCGCGACCGGATCGCCGGGGTTTTCGTCAACCGCCTGCGGCTGGGAATGCGGCTGCAGACCGATCCCACCGTCATCTATGGGCTCGGCGCAACATTCGACGGCAACCTGCGCAAGAAGGATCTGCAGAATGACACACCGTGGAACACCTACACGCGCACCGGGCTACCGCCAACACCTATTGCGATGCCCGGGCGGGACGCGTTGCGCGCCGTCGTCGCACCGGCGCAGACTGACGCCCTGTACTTCGTGGCCCGAGGGGACGGCAGCAGTGAATTCAGCCGCACTCTGGCAGAGCACAATCGGGCGGTCAACAAATACCAGCGTTAGGCAGCAGACCATGGCATCGGGCGGAGTTTTCATCACCTTCGAGGGGATAGACGGCGCAGGCAAGTCGACCCATGTCTCTGCCCTGGGCGAACTGTTTTCGAGCAGCGGGCGAGACGTGGTGGTGACGCGCGAGCCTGGCGGCACTGCGCTGGCTGAGGAGTTGCGGCGACTGGTACTGAGCCAGGCAATGGACGGACTGACGGAAGCGCTTTTGGTGTTTGCCGCCAGACGCGACCACTTGCAGCAGCTGATTGAACCAGCCTTGGCGCGTGGCAGTGTCGTGCTGTGTGACCGATTCACCGACTCCACGTTTGCCTACCAGGGCGGCGGGCAGGGGCTGGAGCCGGCCCTGCTGCATACGCTCGAGCGCTGGGTGCAGGGCACCTCGTTTGCGCCTGAAGCGGCGCTGCGACAGCCCGATTTGACGCTCTGGTTCGATTTGGCACCCGCTGACGCGGCGAAGCGGCTCGCAACCGCCCGTTCGCCCGACCGCTTTGAATGCCGCGGTGTGGAATATTTCGAGCGGGTAAGTGGCGGCTATCGCGCCCGTGCCGCCGCCCATCCGCAGCGCTTTGCCCGCATCGACGCCGCTATGGAGCGGGCAGCGGTATGGCAGGCCGTATTGGCGGCGGTCCGGTCCAAGGGCTGGCTTGCATGAGCGCCGCCGGGCCGCTCCCAAGGGCGAATTCCGCAATGCGCAGCATGGAGGACGCCTGATGAGCGCCGCGCCGGGCCTCTCCCGGGAAGCTCGCACCGCGGCCCTGCCAGGCGAAGGTGGCGCAACCAGCGCTGCGGCCATCGCACCTTGGATCACGGCCCAAACCGCGCAGTTGCTGCAGCAACCCGGTCACGCATTGTTGCTGCATGGGCCATCTGGTCTGGGCCAGTTTGATCTGGCACTGGAACTGGCCCGGGCATGGTTGTGCGAACGCCCCGGGCCGCCCGGTGCCTGTCACGCTTGTGCAAGTTGCCACGCGGTCGACGTACACGCCCACGGCGATCTTTTTGTCCTGATGCCGGAAACCGTATTGCTGGAACTGGGTTGGCCACTCGGTGAAAAGGCGCAGTCGGATATCGACGACAAGAAGCGCAAGGCGAGCAAGGAGATCCGGGTTGACGCGCTGCGCGATGCGCTGGAGTTTTCGCAACGTACCAGTGGTTCGGGCCGGGGGAAAATGGTGCTGGTGTATCCGGCGGAACGCATGAACAGCACCACCGCCAACGCTTTGCTAAAGACGCTGGAAGAACCACCGGGCAGTGTCCGGTTTGTGCTCGCGAGCGAAGCCGCCTACCAGTTGTTGCCGACCATTCGCAGCCGCTGTCTGGCGCATGCCATGTTGTGGCCCCCGGAAGGTGAAGCCATTGCCTGGTTACTCGCGCGGGGTGTGTCGCCTGACCTCGCCCGCACGGTGCTGCGCGCCAGTGGCGAGCGCCCACGCGATGCCCTGCGCCTGGCAAGTACAGCACAGATGGGAACCCGGTGGCAGTCGATACCAAAGGCGCTGCAACAAGGGGACGACTCGGCGCTGCAAAAACTGTCCGCTGTGGATCTGATCGATGTGCTGCAAAAACTCTGCCACGACCTGCAACTGCAGGCTGTTGGTGCGCCACCTCGCTTTTTTGCCGTGCACGACCTGCCGCCCCCAGCGCCTCTGCCCGTACTGAGCCACTGGGGCAAGGAACTGTCACTCGCCCGGCGCACGGCCGAACACCCGTTCAACCCCGGGTTGATGTCGGAGGCGCTGTTGGATCGTGCAAAAAACGCCCTAAACTCAAGGCGTTAACAGACACACCATGAGTACGTCACCCACATCGCCCCGCCCTAGTGTCATCCAGTTGGCCATCAAGGAAAAGGCCGCCTTGTATGCGGCGTACATTCCCCTGTTCGTGGAGGGTGGTATCTTCATTCCCACCGCGCGCGAGTACAAGCTGGGGGACGATATCTATGTACTGCTGTCGCTGCCCGATGATCCCCAGCGTTATCCGGTAGCCGGCAAGGTCGCGTGGGTCACCCCGGCAAAAGCGGCCGGTAACCGCACCCAGGGTGTAGGCATTCAGTTTCCGAAAGACGAGAAATCCAAGCTGTTGAAGATCAAGATTGAGGAAATACTTGGCGCCCTGGTCGGGTCGGACCGTCCGACACAGACCATTTGAGCCGCTGACAAACCCGCCGCTGCGCCGCACGGGTGATGTCGTGGTGGCGGCGCCAGCAGCGCTGGAGGACTGATGTTCACCGATTCGCATTGTCACCTGACGTTCCCGGAATTCAATGAGAGTCTGCCGCAGATTCGTCTGGCAATGGCATCGGCACAGGTGACGCGGGCGCTGTGTATCTGCACGACGCTGGAAGAGTTTGCGCAAGTGCATGGACTGGCGATGCAGCACGACAATTTCTGGGCCACGGTCGGCGTCCATCCGGACAACGAAAGGGTGCAAGAACCCAGTGTTGCGGACTTGACGCAGCGCGCGCTGCTGCCACGGGTTGTCGCCATTGGCGAAACCGGGTTGGACTACTACCGCCTGGCCGGTCGATCTTTGGCCGACATGGAGTGGCAACGACAACGGTTTCGGGTCCACATCCGCGCGGCCCGGGCAACGGATTTGCCGCTGGTAGTGCATACGCGAAGTTCCGCTGCAGACACCTTGGACATCCTGCAACAGGAAAGCTGTACGGCAGGGTATCCCACGCCGCGCGGTGTTTTTCATTGTTTTACCGAGAGCCTGGAGGTCGCACGCTCCGTGCTCGACGCCGGGTTCTACATCTCATTTTCTGGCATCATCACTTTCAAGAGTGCTCAGGATCTGCGCGACGTGGCGGCGTACGTGCCGCTCGACCGGATGCTGATAGAGACCGACAGCCCCTATCTGGCGCCGGTGCCGTACCGAGGGAGGACCAACAATCCGGCTTACGTGCCCTATGTGGCGCGACAACTCGCGCACGTCAAAGGCTTGGACATTGGGCAAGTGGCCTTGGCGACGAGCGACAACTTCGATCAGCTTTTTCAACGGGTGGCGCAATGAACCAGGCAATTTTCGGAGCACGACTCCCTCTGATATATTTAAGAAATTACTTTAGGTATCTTATATACGCAATTGTTTTTATTGGAAATTCTCAATCTATTTCTGGATCCTACGAGGAATTTTTCCAGGCTATTTCAGTGGACGATGCGGTGGCCATGCGCAATTTGTTGGCGCGTGGATTCGACCCCAATACACTGGATCCCAAGGGCCAACACGGCCTTTTTCTGGCAGTCCGGGAGAAGTCCGCCAAGACTGCTGTTGTTTTGCTGCAAGCACCCAAAATCAAGGTGGAGCACCGCAATGCTGCCGACGAAAGCCCGTTGATGATGGCATCCCTCAACGGCATGACCGACCTGGTCCAGCGACTGGTTGCCAAAGGTGCTGATGTCAACAAGCCTGGCTGGACGCCGTTGCACTATGCGGCGACGAAGGCGCATCTGCCCGTCATGCGCGTTTTGCTGGAAAACCATGCGTACATTGACGCCAGTTCACCCAATGGCACAACCCCGCTGATGATGGCGGCGTTTTACGGCAGCCCGTCGGCGGTAAAACTGTTGCTGGAGGAGGGCGCCGACCCGCTGTTGAAGAATGACCAGTCCTTGACTGCGATTGACTTCGCGCACAGGAACAATCGGGCCGATTCGGTGGAAATCATTGCCGCATTCGTGCGAGCCCGACAGCCCAAAGGGACCTGGTGAAGCCGACCCACTGACCGCTTGGGCATCAATTGGTGCTGCCGTGCGAACCGCTCAGGAACTGGTCGAGCAGGCTGGCGGTATGTTCTGGGTAGTCGAGATTGGGCGAATGCCCGACACCATGCCAAACCTGCAAGCCAGACCCTGCAGGCGACACAGACCAGGTGCGTAACATGTCTTCCAAGGCGATGACTTCGTCCTGATCGCCGCAGGCGAGCAGGGTGGGCGCAGTAACTGTGTGCAATCGGTCGCCAATGTGCAAAGCATGCAGGGAGCGCAACGATCCCCGCAGGCGACGCTCGGCGGTGTTCGCCATGTCGAGTTCCAGCAAGCTCCGCCAATCGGACGCCACAGCGCGGTCATGCAGCGACCCTGGCGCCGCGTGTGATTGCAACAGGCGCTCACGCCGCATTTGCAGGAACAATGCAATTCGGCGCTCCAGTTCGTCGCGGCTGCCCGGTCGCCCGCCTGGATTCGCAGGATTGAGCAGAATCAGCGCCTCCAGACAATCCGGGTGGTCCAGTGCCATCTGTGCTGCGGTCGCGCCGCCCATGGAGTGACCGACGAGGCTGAATGTCGACCATCCGAGCGCGAGCGCCACTGCATAGGCGTCACTGGCGAAGGCCTCGACACTGAATGCAGCATCGTCTGGCGGCGTATCCGAATTTCCGGCGCCGCGGTTGTTGATGGCCATCGTGGTGTACCGCTCGGGCGGCAAGGCCATCTGGACTCCAGCCCAAATTCGGGCCGAAGCTTCGAGGCCGTGGATAAGCAGAATGCGCCGTGGGCCATGTCCCGCCTGGTAATACTCCAGGCTGATATGTGGCAGACGGCATAGCTGTGCACGCGGGAGCGCCTTGTCAGACATCAATTTATTTCGTGCTGTGTGGTTGGCGGGGTGCTCGTCGTATTGTGGTCCAGTCGGCCCCATACACGAGCATCTGCGGCGCATCTGCGTCAAGAAATTCCTGGGCACCGGCGAGAACGCGGTGAAGACGCGATCCGAGACCGCTGGACCATCGCGCCTTGCGTCGTTTGACTTTATACGATGTATAGACAGTTCACCGTCGGATTGCTATTGTTGTTGTAGCTGTCCCGCGCCTGTACATCAGGGCTGGCGAGCATCGACCACCCCAAGCCTGCTGTGAGAAATATGCTCACGGCCACACCGCCCAAACGCTCCAGGACGGCACTCCAGGCACTGCGTGCTTCCGTGTTTTTTGCCCGCTCCATGGCCTGGTCAGTCAGGATGATCGCTGGGTCGATTGAGAGCGTGTTTGCGACTTTGACCGCCATGTCTTCGTCCATGGTCGCGGTGCGCGTTCGATAGTCACTGATTGCCTGCCTAGTCGTCGCCAGTTCCTTGGCTACCCGGTAATCCGACTCCCACCCTCTGGCCGCTTTCACGCGGTCAATCCAAGCTGCTGCTTTCATGGTTGGCACCTTCCTTAGGACAGAGCCTGAGGATAGTCTGTAGCAGCCCGACGTCAAGTGACGGTTTTAATCCAACGTCCGGTTTGACTTGACGCGTAGGATGTTAACCTACTATCATCCGCCGGTCCGCCCGAAAATCATCAACCCTGGCGGGCTGGCACTTTCCCTGGTTATGACCGGGTGGACACCTTAAGTGCTGGCTCCCGCTTGAAAGTGCCCACCATGAACGCTGCCACCACCGCCGCGCGACCGATACCGACCCCGGTTCTGGTCCGCAATTTCTGCGACTCAAAAGTCGCCGAAGTGTCCGCAAACCGCCCGCACGGAACAGTTCCCGCGACCGTTCGCCTGATTGCCGAAGCGCCCGGCATGAGTTTCAGTTTGAACATGCGCCCCAACCAGGCCCGCGACCTGGCCACCGTCCTGCGGATGTTCGCCGATCACGCCGACGAGCTGGCGAAACAGGTGCAGCCATGAGTGCCGCCGCTTCACGTAGCCCGGGGCTTCTTGGGCTGAACGAGCTTCAAATCGTGAGCCTTGCGCGCCTTCTTAGGGGGCTGCGGGGCATTCGTGTTCATGACATCGAGCAGGCTGGCGGCGATCCGGTCATAGGCGAACGCCGAGTCGAGTTCATTCTTTCCAGCCGCGTGGTTGCGCAGGAGATGAAGCGCCATGAAAGCCTGCTCTGCTGTGGTGACATTCTGACGGTAGAGCAAGGCGAGCAGCTCGCCGACGTGCACGAAGATGGCATCGCCTTCGGGGCTATAGGGCGACACTTTGCCCCTGAGCGGGTTATTGAGGGTGAGCTTCATGGCATCGCCTCCAAAATGATCAATCGTACAGGGATGGAATCATGAGTGGCACCCTTCACGACCTGGACAACGCCGAGTTCCTGCAGCGCTTCCCGCTGGATATGAACCTGGTTGCCGCCAAAGCCCTGGCCCCCAAAATGCGCCGCTGGCATATCGAGTTCGACTGCGACGGCGCGCCCTTCATCTGGGACGGCGCCGCCGAGCACGAAGAAGAAGCCCTGGCGCTGGCGCGCAAGGCCCTGTATTGGGACGGCCGCTACAACGTCGAAACCGCCCGTGTGGCAATCTGCCTGGAGCGCCGGTCATGAGCGCCACCGTTCGCCTGGGCGACGGCAGCGCCATCCAGCTCGATCCGATCATCGCCCTGGCCCGCCATGGCGTGCTGCTGACCCTGGAGGGCAAGAAGCACGGCGAGATCATGAACTGCGCCCAGATCCCGCTGGACCGGATCGGCGCGGTGATCGAGTCGCTGCGCCTGGTGGCCAGCCAAGTAAAAGCCTGACCCGCAGGCGGAAATGATTTCCGTGACGCCGGGGGGGGGGGTGAAAGACCCCGCCGACCAGGTGACCGCTGAGCTGCCCGGCCTGGTGCCAAAACGGGGCAGGGGAAGGCCCCGCAAGCCCGATGCGATGACGGCTGCGCAGCGCGCCCAGCGCCATAGAGAAAAATTAAAGCTAAAACTGCAGCGAAATACTGCAGATCGGGGCGGCGCCGATCCGCCATCCGTGCCCTATATCTGCAACGTTTGTGACAAGGTCACCCGCTGGCGGCCGTATGGTGTCGCCGTGTGGTGCGCCACCTGCTGGCCACGTCGAACCGACACCTAGCCCAATGGCCCGTAACCCGCCCGCAGCTGGCGCCAGTGGTGGCCGCGATCCGTACCCGGCCACCATCCATGTGCCCGAGTTCATGCGCCTGGAGGGCGCCGAGCTGGCGACGCTGCTGCAGGTGCTGCGCGATCCGCTGGCCGTGCATTTGTACCTATTGCTCCTGGTGCAGATGCGCTACACATCCGGCGACTTCTTGAGTTCATACGCCCGCCTGATCGAGCTGATGACACCACCGCAACCCGAGCGCGGCCGCCGCCGATCCGGGCCGACCTACAAGCAGTGCCGCACCGCCCTGGATGGCCTGATAAGCGTGGGCCTGGTGCGCCGTGGCAAGGACAACCAGGCGCAAGGTCAATTACGCCTGAGGCTGGCCGCAAGGGTCAAGCCTAAGGCCATTCAAACACCCACAAAACCCGCAAACGTAAAAGCACGCCCAGCCAATTAGACGGCAGGGTTTAGGGCAGGGTCTCGGCATGCTGTTTTCATTGGAGAAACGCGCTCTACGGCGCGGATATAGGGCAGGGTTTGGGGCAGGGCTATCACTGAGAAATACCTTTCTTACAAACACGCGCGGTGAGGGGGTTATTCACGGGTTTACGCACCGAGTTGTCAACAGACCCCCTGAGTGCGTATTCCGGTGATTGTGACCGGTGATTCCGGTCGATCGTGACCGGTTGCGCAGCGAGCAAGAGTTGCGCTGCGCGAATTGTATTGTGGGATTTGCGCACTGCCCCAAAGCGCCCCGGTTTTTTGGCGGTTCAGGGGCCAAGAAGGGGATTCAAGAAGTCCGGGGGTGGGGCCACCGGGCGCAGCCCGTAGGGGCGGGGCAGGACGCTGCCCCGGGCAAGCGCTAGCGCGTCAGGCCGAAGGCATCAGGCCGGGGAGCGGTGGGTAACTGATGCACCGGCGGGAACCGCCGACTGTCCACAGGCTTGCCCCTGTGGGCAGATCAGTTATCCACGGCGGGCGCGATTGCAGCACTCGTGGCGCCAAGGGCATCGGTTGTCTGTTCGACGCGGGCAGACTTGTGGGCACCCTGCGCTTTGCTCGATGTTGCCGATTTTGAGCCGGACCTCAGCGACTCGCCCATCAGGTTGAAGCGATGATTTCTTTGCATCACCCGGTCCAGAATTGCGTCTGCGATGGTGGCATCCCCAATCCACGCATGCCAGTGCTCAATGG
Organism: Betaproteobacteria bacterium; assembly: GCA_031363785.1. Taxonomy (GTDB): domain Bacteria; phylum Pseudomonadota; class Gammaproteobacteria; order Burkholderiales; family Burkholderiaceae_C; genus CAISIP01. Next base: position 2,763 of record JANLVB010000505.1, on the reverse strand, counting down.
GCAGTTGGCTGGTGATGATGGTGGCTTTATTGGCAGCGCGGTCATCAATGATCTCCAGCAAATCAGCGCGCGTTTGGGCATCAATGCCGGCCATGCCCCAATCGTCAAGCAGCAGCACATCGGTCTTGGCCAGGGCGATCAGCCACTTGCCAAAGGTGCCATTGCCGTGGCGCATGCGCAGATCCTCGCCCAGTCGGGGCACCCGCAGGTACAGCGCTGTATGCCCGCGCCTGCAAGCGTACTGTGCCAACGCACAGGCCAGCCAGGTCTTGCCCGCACCGGTGAGCCCGGTGATCAGCACACTGTGCCCGCTGTCGATCCAATTGCCCAGCGCCAGACTCATCACCGCGCTGCGATCCAGGCCCCGCCCGGCACGCGTGTCGATATCTTCGATGCACGCCTGTGGGAATTTAAGGCCGGCGGCCTTTAGCAGCCGGGCCTGCCGCTTGTCGCTGCGCCAATGCACCTCGCGGTCCACCAGCAGGGCCAGTCGCTCCTCAAAGTTCATTGCTGTCAAGCCAGCCTGGGTGAGCTGCTCCTGTAAGCCGCTGGCCATGCCGGCGAGTTTGAGAGAGCGCAGTTGCTCCAATGTCGTGTTCATCATCATGGTGTATTTCTTTGGGTTTGGGTGTTTGTCGTCGGTTTGACTTTTTGTGTTTGCATCGCTGCCACAGGCAAGCGATGCCTGCGTGGCCTCAGTGGTAATGCTCGGGCCCACGCACGTTGGCATGCGCAGGACTGACCCACTCGGGTGCGGTGCTGGGGGCCACTTGATCGCGCCCATTGGCCAGGATGTCGCGCACATGGCCGCTCCTGGTGGTTCCCAACGCCAACGCGATCACACAGGCCGCCTCCAGCCTGGGTTTGCCGTAGCGTTTTGCCAGCGCCAGCAGCCCCAGACAGGCCCGGTAGCCATGCTCTGGATGTTGGCGCGTGTACAGCATGCGCGTGACCAAGCTGCCCGTGGCTACCCCAATGTCTTGGCCCCAGTGGATCAGCCGCTCAGGGTTCCACTGCAGGTGCGCCCGGTGGGCTTTGGACAGATGCTCGGGGAGGGTCGTGAATTTGCCCTTGTGGGCGCTGCGAACATGGCTTGCCACCCGCGCACCGCGATGCAATACCTCCACGATGCGCTGTGTGACGCGCGCCTCCAGCGTGCGGCCAACCAAGGCGTGCGGTACGCTGTAGTAGTGCTCCTCGAACGCGATGTGGGAGTCGATGTGAACCTTTACCGTCTTGTAGGTGGCCAACTCCCAGGTTTGCATTGGCAGGGCCCGCAGGGCCGGGGCGTCGATTTCGGCAAAGACACTGGCGCGGCATCCGGGGAGCTTCTGAAACGCTTTGGCGTTGAGCTGTTTGAGCAACGGCGCAATGGCCTCGTTGACCGCATCGACGCTGTCAAAGCGCTGGTGGCGCAGGCGCATCAGGATCCAGCGCTCCACCACCTGCACGGCCGACTCCGCCTTGGCCTTATCCTGCGGATGGCGCGGACGCGCTGGCAGCACCGAGGTGCCGTAATGACGGGCAAAGTCGAGCACCGTGTCATTGGCGCGGGGCTCGTAGCGGTCCGGGTTGGCAATCATGGCCCTGGGGTTGTCGGGAACGATGAGCGCCGTGCAGCCACCATAAAAGCGCAGGGCCTGCGCCGTGGCGCCCAGCCAATCTGCCATGGTTTCACTTGGGGTGGCATAGGCGAATGTGTAGCCCGAGGCACCCAGCGCAGAGACGAAGATGTGGGCTCGGACGCCACCCACCATGGCTAGCGTGGGGCCAGCGTAGTCGATGAAGAGTTTTTCTCCGGCGCGGTGGATCTGGCGCATGGAGCGCTTGAGGGTTTGGGCGAAACGGCGGTAGTTCTTACAGAACTGGGAGTAGCTGTGGATGGCCCCATCTGGATGGCGCTCGCTGTGCTCTTGCCACAGCAGCATCAGGGTCATGCCCTTGCGTTGGAGTTCCTGGCGTACTTGGGCGTAGTCGGGGGCCAAGAAGCCGCTGGCGCGCTGGGGCGCACCCCCCATCAAGCTGTTGTGCAGTGCCGTCTCGTCCATGGCTTGGATCTGCGGCCAATGCAGGCCAGCGGTGCTGGCAAGCTTGACGTATTTGGCCACCACCCCTTTGGAGATGCCAAGCGAGGCGGCGATGTGTTGGTGGGAGTGCTTGAGTTCGAGTTTGAGGCGCAGGACGTCTTTGATGTAACGCATAGTGATCCTTCGGGTATCGGGCATGTCGGCTCCAGCAAAAAACTGGCAAGACTACCCGTATCGGGGGGGGACAAATATGCGCAGCTCCTGCACGCCGCTTGGTCGATTCCCTGATCTGCAGTGGCCCCGCAATTCAGCGTCGCGACACACCAACCGCGGACCCCCGGCAGTCGGTCACGACAAACCGGAATATGCGGTCACGATAAACCAGAACGGCCGGTCACGATCGACCGGAATCACCGGTCACGATCCACCAGAATCGCCGGTCACGACAAACCGGAACGGGCGGTCACGGTCGACCGGAATACCCACGACGCTCGGCAATGAACGCCGGAGAGTACATCAACGCGGCGGACACATACATGAGGCTGGCGCTCAAGGCGCAGGCGCAATGCCGATCAACACTGGAAGCGCTGGCCGAGATCAAGAATCCGCGTCCTGTGTCGTTTGTGAAGCAGGCCAATATTGCCAACGGGCCGCAACAGGTGAACAATGGGGTGAAACCCGACAAGTACGCGCAGGCGCACGCGCACGCGGAACAAAACACATGCTGGAAAAACGA
>JANLVB010000497.1:0-2425 GCA_031363785.1 Betaproteobacteria bacterium | reverse complement strand
TCCGGTACCCGCTTGTGGCCGTTGTCGCGGGAAAAGTATCCCAAACAACTCCTGTCCCTGGTCGGCGACGACTCCTTGCTGCAGGCGACAGTGCGACGTAGCGACGGCATTGCCGACGCACAAATGGCACCTCCGATGGTGGTTTGTAATGAGGAATACCGGTTCGTCATCGCCGAGCAACTCCGGTTGATGGGAAAACCCGGATCGATCGTGCTCGAACCCATGGGGCGCAACACCGCCCCAGCGCTCACGCTGGCGGCATTGGCCGCCATACGTGATGGTGCCGACCCGGTACTGCTGGTCATGCCGGCGGACCATGTGATCACCGACACAGCTGCATTTCGCGAGGCGGTGCGCTGCGGCGCCATGTTGGCAGACACTGGCCGGGTGATCACGTTTGGCATCACACCGGATGCGCCGGAGACCGGCTACGGCTATATTCAAGTGGGCGACGAGCTGTCGGCGGAACATCAGCATGGCAGCGCTGGCGTGGTCGGGCCAGCCAGACGCATCTCCCGTTTCGTCGAAAAGCCCAATCTTGAGACGGCGCGCGCCTACCTGGCGGAGGGCTCGTACTTGTGGAACAGCGGCCTGTTCATGATGCGAGCCTCGGTGTGGCTGGAGGCAATGCAGCATTGCCGCGCGGATATTCTGCAAGCCTGCACGAGTGCGTGGGACCAGGGCAAGCGCGACGGCGAGTTTCTGCGGGTGGACAAAGACACTTTTGCGGCCTGCCCGAGTGACTCTATTGACTACGCGGTGATGGAACGCATCGCGGCCAACAGCGCGGGTGGGCAGGTGCTGCCGCAGGGGGTAGTCATTCCGCTGCAGGCCGGCTGGTCCGACGTCGGCGCCTGGGACGCCCTGTGGCAGGTGCTGCCCAAAGATACGGCGGGCAACGTGGCGCAGGGCGACGTGATCTTGCAGGACTGCAGCAACACGCTGGCCCTGTCTGACGGCCGTCTTATCGCCTGTGTCGGTGTGTCTGACCTGGTGGTGGTCGAAACACCGGACGCCATTCTGGTGGCCCACAAGGACCATACCCAGGACGTCAAGAAAATTGTGGACGCGCTGAAGAAGAGCGGGCGCACGGAGGGACAAATCCACCGCAAGGTGTTTCGACCCTGGGGCTGGTACGACGGCGTGGACGCCGGTGCCCGCTTTCAGGTCAAACGTATCGTGGTAAAGCCGGGTGGCACCTTGTCGTTGCAGATGCACCACCACCGTGCCGAGCACTGGATTGTGGTCAGTGGCACGGCCAAAGTCACCCGTGGCGAAGAGACGTTTCTGGTGTCTGAAAATGAATACACCTTCATCCCGCTGGGAACCACGCACCGGCTGGAGAACCCGGGCCGGGTGGAGCTGGAAATGATCGAGGTACAGTCTGGCGCCTACCTCGGCGAGGATGATATTGTCCGGTTTGAGGATGTGTACGGAAGATAAGCTGGCCAAAAATCGCGCAGCGCCGTGTGGTACGGTGCCAGGCGGTCGCTGGCGAATGGGAGCAAGGGCTTGAGGCAACCACTGGTAGCCAGCGCACGCAAGTTGTGGCACCTTGGCCTGCGCAAGGCGTTCTCGCTGTTTCCGCGATCCGTGCGGTTTGCCATATTCCGCTCGTTCGTCGAGTGCGACCAGCGCCCCGATGGGCGCCTGGTGCTCAAGATCGCCGAGACCGAAGAGGAACTGGAGCAATGCTTCAAGCTGCTGCACGACGCCTATGTAGGTGCCGGATTCATGAAGCCCGCCGAGTCTGGTTTGCGGGCAACCATCTACCACTCGCTGCCGACAACCACCACGCTGTGCGCAAAGTATGACGGTCAGGTGGTGGGCACCCTGTCGCTGATCCGTGAGAGCGTGTTCGGTTTTCCGCTGCAGGCGATCTTCGACCTCAAGGAGATCCGGGCACGTGGCGGCAAGATCGCCGAGGTATCGGCACTGGCGGTGCACCCCGACTTTCGCAAGACCGGTGGCGCCATCCTGTTCCCGCTGATGAAGTTCATGTACGAATACTGCACGACGTTCTTCGACACCCGGCACCTGGTGATCGCGGTGCATCCGACGCGCATCGAGATGTATGAGTCGCTGTTGTTTTTCGAGCGCTTGACCGAGAACAAGGTCGACAACTATGACTTTGCCAATGGCGCTCCTGCTGTCGGTGCCTCACTCGACCTGCGCAACGCACCCAAGAAGTACAAACAGTGTTACGGCAAGAAGAAACGCACCAAGAACATGTACGACTATTTTGTGCGACTGAAGCTGCCCAATATCCAGTTGCCCAATCGCCGCTACTACACCACCAACGACCCGGTGATGACGACCGATCTGCTGGACCATTTTTTCAACAAGCGCACCCAGGTTTTCGCAGGTTTGGGCATGCGCGAGCGCATCATGCTGCACTCGATCTACAACCTGCCGGAGCACCAGG
>JANLVB010000484.1:0-11237 GCA_031363785.1 Betaproteobacteria bacterium | reverse complement strand
GCAGTTCCGCGACGCGCCCGCGTCGAAGCTGGTCGCCGTCCGCAACGGCCTCCAGGCGGCGCTCCTCGCCGTCGTCGACGTCTGCCTGGGCCTCGGCCGCTTCTCGCCCGAAGAGGCCGCGGCCTTCCTTCTGGAAGAGCTCGGCTTGGAGCCCGGATCTTTCGAACTCGTCCAGATGCTGGCGTTTGAGCGCTGGGTCGGTCGTCTGGCGGTGCAGTGAGTGTGGGTTGCATTTCTTAACAGCAAGGAGACAGGACACATGAAACATTTGTTTGGAAAAACTGCGCGGGCTGCGCTGGCCCTGGCCATCGCCGCCATCGCGCCGCTGGCTTTTGCACAGAACACGATTCGCATCGGCCTGATTACCGACAAGGTGGGGCCGGCCAAGGCTTATGCCGAGCCGGTGGCGCAGGGGGCGATTTTTGCGGTGAAAGAGCTCAACGCCAAGGGCGGCTTGCTGGGCCGGCAGATCGAATTGCTGGTGGAGGATGACCAGGGCAAGCCCGATGTATCCGCCACCGCCGCGCGCAAGTTGGTGGATGCGGGTGCGGCGTTCATCCTGTCGGTGTCGCTGACGCCGGCCACGCAGCAGGCGCAGTCGGTCACGCTGGAAACCAAGACGCCGCACATGACGCCGTCCAACAGCGGCGACACCTTGACGACGCAGATCACCAATCCGAATTTCTGGCAAACCGGGCCTCTCGCCTCGACCCAGATCGCCACCCTGCTGTCCTACGCGCGCAACAAGAACTACAAGCGCGTGGCGCTGGTCACGGAAAACTCGGCCCTGGGTCAGTTGACCAACCAGTTCTTCAAGGCCGGCCTGGAGAAAAGCGGTATCCAGGTGGTGAGCGAAGAGGTGGTGCCCGGTGGCTCTACCAGCGCCGACCCGCAAATGCAGAAGGTGCGCGCGTCCAACGCGGAAGCGATGTTCATGACCGGTGTGACGGTGCCGGAGAACTCGCTGATCCTGCGCTCCTATCGGCAACTGGGGCTGAAGATTCCAGTGCTGGCCAACTACAACCTGTCGATTCCGGTCTACTCCAGCATCGCCCGGGGTTTGCTCGATGGCGTGGTGTTTGTCGACGCCTTCGACCCGGCCAAGGCGGAAACGCGCCGCTTCATCGACTCCTACAAGAAGGACACCGGAGTTGATGCCTACAACCTGAATGGCTACGGCTACGACGGTATCATGCTGGCGGTTGACGCCATCAAGCGCGCTGGCTCCACTGACAAGGACAAAGTGCGTGAAGCGATGCAGGCCACGAAGGCGTTTGCCGGCGTGATGGGTGGCGTGGGCACCAGTTATGGTTTCTCCGATGGCAAACGCACCGGTTTTGATACCGGTGGCATGGTGGTGCGGGTGTACGAGGGCGACCTGCAGGGCAAGGTTGTGCACGTCGGAGCGAAGTGACCGACTTTCTGGAACTGGTGGTCAGTGCCACCGCCAGCGGCTGCGTGTACGCGCTGGTGGCCCTGGCCTACCTGCTCATCACGCGGCCCACCGGCATCATCAACTTTGCCGTCGGCGAGTGGGCCATGGTGGCGGCGTTTGGCGGTTTTGTCGCCCTGTCGCGTTATGCAGTTCCCTATGCTGCCGGCCTGCTGCTGGTGGTGCTGGCGATGTTTGCCGTCGGCTGGTTGACCGAGCGCGTCGCCGTGCGTGGCCTGGTCGAAGCCGGGGCGCCGCCGCTGGCGCCGATTCTGGCCTTGCTCGGCATGCTGGTGGTGTTCCGCGAACTGGTGTCGGTATCCTTTGGCCCGGACCCGCAACCCATGCCGCCAGCCTTTGGATTTGGCCGCATCGAGTTCGGCCCGTTGGCAGGTTCGCACCAGAGCTTCTTCATCATCACCGTGGCCTTGACGGTGTTTGCCGCCGCCTGGTATTTTTTTGAACGCACCCTGGCTGGCAAATCTTTCGAGGCGGTTGCCATAGACCGACGCGCTGCGGCCCTCATGGGTATCAACCTGCGGCTGGTGACGGCCGTGGCCTTTTCGGCCAGCGCGGCGGTGGCCGGGCTGGCCGGCTTGCTGGTGGCGCCCAACGTGTCGGCGCATTACCTGATGGGCTTGCCGCTGGCGATACAGGGCTTCACCGCATTGGTGATTGGCGGTGTCGGGCGCGTCGAAGGCGCCTTGCTGGGCGGCCTGATCCTGGCGTTCGCAGAGCAGTTCACGGTACGTTATGCACCGGTGCCACCGGGTATGGCGATGGGCGTGCCGCTGGTATTGTTGATCGGGTTCTTGCTGCTGCGTCCCACCGGTCTGCTGCTGGCGCGCGAGGCGCGTGCATGAAGGCATTGGCCGGGTACCTGGCCGCGGCGCTGCTGTTGTCGGCGCTGGCGTTCATGCTGGGCTCCTACCAGACCGACGTCTACCGCAAACTGTTGTTGTGGATCACCCTGGCGCTGGGCTACAACTTTCTGTTCGGCATCGCCGGCCAGGTGGCGTTTTCCCATTTCACGTTTTATGGCATTGGCGCTTATGCCATCCTGATCCTGCTGTTCCAGGTGGGTCTGCCGCTGCCGCTGGCGATCCTGGGCGGTGTCGCCCTGTGTGTTGTGCTGGCCATGGTGGTCGCCGTGCCCGCGACCCGGCTCGAGGGCTTTTACCTGGCGCTGGCGACCTTGGCCTTTGCACAGTTGTTCGTGGTCGTGCTCAATGAAGGCGGCAAAGTCACCGGCGGCACCGGTGGTCTGGCGAATTACCGCCTGCCCGACGTGTTCGGGGTGCGTGTCAGCGGCCCCTGGTACACGGTGGTGATCGTGCTGTTGATGCTGGGCACCCTGGCAACCGTCTGGCGGCTCGACCGTTCGTGGTTCGGTCGTGCCTGTCGCGCTGTGCGCGACAACCCCGAGGCCGCGCGGGCCATGGGCGTGAATGTGGCGCGTACCAAGATCATTGCCTACGCCATCACCTCGGCGCTGGCGGGCGTGGCCGGCATGGTGTACGCCTTTGTTGACAACACGGTGAACCCCGTGAGTTTTGGGCTGGAGAATTCATTCCAGCTGTTGTTCATGGTGATCGTGGGCGGCAGCGGCCGCCATGCCGGCGCCATCGTGGGTGCGGTCCTGCTCTATCTGTTGCCGTTTTTCCTCTCGCCGTTGATTGGCCATCACCACGCGCTGGTGTTCGGCCTGGTGATGGTGGCAGTCGTGTTGTTTCAGCCCAAGGGCCTGATCGGCCTGTGGGACCACTGGGTCGGGCGCAGGATGCCAACATGAGCCTTGCGCCCCTGCTCACGGTGCGTGGCCTGACCAAGCGCTTCGGCGGCCTGGTGGCGGTGTCGGACCTCGACCTGGAGGTGCGCGCCGGTGAGGTGCTGGGTGTCATCGGCCCCAATGGCGCGGGCAAGAGCACCACCTTCAACATGATCGCAGGTGCCTTGCCCGCCAGCGCAGGGAGTATCGAGTTTGCTGGCGAGGTATTGAAAGGTGTGGGCGCGCATGGAATGGCGGCGCGCGGCATCCTGCGCACTTTTCAGCACAACAAGCCGTTCGCCAGCATGACGCTGCGCGAGAACATCATGGTCGGCATGCACAACGGCTTTCGCGGCTCCTTGCTGCAGGTGTTGGCCGGGTCGCGCAGCGCGCGGCAAGCGGAACTGGAGGCGCAGCGTCGGGCCGACGCCTTGGTGGAATTTGTCGGTCTGGCCGACTCGCGCCATGCGGAGGTGGTCAACCTGTCGTTTGGCCAGGGCCGCCTGTTGGAGATCGCCCGGGCACTGGCTGCTGCGCCGCAGCTGATGTTGTTCGATGAGCCGGCAGCCGGGTTGACGCCCACCGAATGTGTGCGTATCGCAGACATCATCCGCGACATCGCCGGACGCGGCATCGCCGTCTTGCTGATCGAGCATGACATGCGCTTTTTGATGGCACTGGCGCACCGGGTGCTGGTGCTCAATTTCGGCCGCAGGATCGCGCAGGGAACACCGCTGGAGGTTCAATCCAACCCGGAGGTGGTGGCCGCTTATCTGGGTGACGTGGGGGCGGTGGCGCATGCTTGACATTGTCGGCCTGGTGGCGGGTTATGGCCATGGCCCGGTGGTGCACGACATCCGCCTGCAACTGGGTCGCGGCGAGACCGTGGCGCTGCTCGGACCCAACGGGGCCGGCAAGTCCACCCTGCTGGCGGCACTGTCGGGCACCTTGCGCTTTCGCCAGGGCCAGGTGCTGCTCGATGGGCGGGACCTGGTGGCACTGCCGACGCACGCCATCGTGGCGGCCGGTCTGGTGCAGGTGCCCGAGGGGCGGCGCATGTTTGCGCCGTTGTCTGTACAGGACAACCTGCTGCTGGGCACGGTACGCCTTGTCGGCCGCAACAAGAGCACGCTGCGGCAGCGGTTTGACTACGTCTATGCCCTGTTCCCGCGCCTTGCTGAGCGCCGCTGGCAACTTGCCGGCACCCTTTCCGGCGGTGAGCAGCAGATGGTGGCGATCGCCCGTGCGCTGATGTGTTCGCCGCGCGTACTGTTGCTGGACGAGCCGTTTCTCGGACTGGCACCGTTGCTGGTGCAGGAGATCCGCCATGCCCTCGACGCGCTGCGCCAGCAGGGCTTGACGATGCTGCTGGTGGAGCAGAAACTCGACATCGCGCTGCCGTTTACCTCAACCGCCCATGTGATGATCAAGGGCCGCCTCGCGCTGACGCAGCCCAGTGCTGAGTTGGCCAGGCGCCCGGACCTGGGCCAGTTGTATTTTGATCTTGCGCAAGCCGATTGAAGGGAAACCCATGGATCTGCAAAACGTTCGCGCGCGCCACAACGCCGTCCCCTTGACAAGGGGCATCCACCACCTGGCGCTCAATACCGACGACATGAAAATGACGATCGACTTCTATGCCGGCGTGCTCGGCATGCCCCTGGTGCATGCGCTGAAGGTGCCTCCAGGCGTCGGTGTCGGGCCGGGCAACCGCGGCAACCCGCCGTTCGAGAACCTGCGCCACTATTTTTTTGATGCCGGTGGCGACACGCTGCTGGCGTTCTTCGAGATACCCAAGGGGGCCAAGGCGAAAGGCGACCGCGATGCAATTGCGGCCATGCAACACTGTGCCTTCACCGCCACCGAGCAGGCTTTCCGTGCACTGGTGGCGCGCCTGCATGCGGCCGGTGTGGCAACGATCGGGCCGATACCGGTCGGCGCGGGCACCTGGTCGATTTACTTCTACGACCCGAACGGTATCCGGCTGGAATTTTCTTACCAAAGCGGGGACGGCGACGATGTGCGCGTCAGTGAACGCTGGACCCAGACGCAGGATGAAGCCCTGGCCGAGCTGCGTTCGCTGTCGCAGGACACGCAGTGGCTGCTGGGTGTGACCGCCCATCTGCCGCAGACCCGCAGTTGAACCAACCCCGTGGAGAACAGCATGAACCAGTTTGTACCGATCAACGGGCTGCACCACATCGCTTATCGCTGTCGCGACGCGGAAGAGACACGGCACTTTTACGAAGACCTGCTCGGTCTGCCCCTGGTGCATGTGGTGCGCGCCGAGAACGTTGCCAGCACCGGGGAGCACTGCCCGTTCGTGCACCTGTTTTTCGAGATGACCGATGGCAGCTGTGTGGCGTTCTTCGACCTCGGCGACAACCAGAGCGCGTTGCCATCCCCCAACACACCGCTATGGGTCAACCACCTGGCCTTGCGCGTCGAGTCCGAAGCCAAAGTGGACGAAGCCCGGGAACGCCTGCGGGCGGCCGGCATCGAAGTGCTGGGCCCGGTACTGCATGACGGTTTTGTGCGCTCCATCTATTTCTTCGACCCCAACGGGATACGGCTGGAGCTGACGCTCACGACCTCTGGCGCACAGGAGATTGCGGCGTTCCGGCGCGACGCCCGTGCGGCCTGTGATGGCTGGACACGCGAGAAGGCCGGGCGTGCGGCGGCGCACTGATGCGCCCGGTCGCAGCGCCGGATGACCTGTGAAGCACCGCCAACGGAAGGGGGACGACATGAAGGACACGACGACGCGCCACGAAGTGCTGGCCGAGTGGGTGCACGTCAAGTTCGCCGAGAGCGCCAGCTTCAAGGACGTCTATGGTTTTGCCGGCAACCAGGGCGTGGTGAATCTGGAGGGTGTGCGTTATGTGCCGAAGGATTGCCCCAGTGGCACGCTGCTCATCTACATGCATCCGGCGTCCACGTTGCAACTGCTGCCGATGCCGCGCGCCATGGCCGAGCGCGGCGTGCATGTGTTGTGTGCCGGCAGCCGTTATGCGCGCAACGACACAGCCCTGATCATGGAAAACGTGGTGGTCGACCTGGGCGCCTATGTGCGCCATGCGCGCGAGGTCTGGGGCTACCGCAAGATCGTCATTGGTGGCTGGTCGGGTGGCGGTTCCCTGTCACTGTATTACCAGTCGCAGGCCGAGCGGCCGACGGTCAGCCACACACCGGCCGGTGACCCGTGCCACATCCTGCAGGCCGGCCTGCAGGCGGCAGACGGCTTCATCTTCCAGGCCGCGCATATTTCTCGCGCGGTGTTGCTGGCGGACTGGATCGACCCCTCGGTGCAAGACGAGAACGACCCGGACCGGCGCGACCCGGAGCTGGACCTGTACCACCCGGACAACCGGCCGCCGTATTCGGTCGCTTTTTTGCAGCGTTTCCGTGCCGCGCAGCTGGCGCGCGTGCGCCGCCGCACGGCCTGGGTCAAGGACACACTGGCGCAGTTGCGCGAACGCGGTGGCCGCGAGATGGAACGCGGCTTTGTCACCCACCGCACCATGGCCGAGCCGCGCTTTCTTGACGCCGCCATCGACCCGAACGACCGGCCGATTGGCAGCTGCTTCATGGGTCACCCGGAAACGGTGAACACCGGGCCGGTCGGTTCGGCGCGTTATTCCACGCTGCGCTCCTGGTTGTCACAGTGGTCCATTGATGACACCCATGCACACGGAGAGCAGTGTGCCGCCGGCATCAGTGTGCCCATGTTGGCGATCGAGCACAGCGCCGACGACGCTGTGCCGCAACCGCATACGCCGCGTATCTTTGCCGCCTGCGCCAGCGCCGACAAGACCATGGTGTGCCTGCAGGGCGCGAACCACTATTTTGTCGGCCAACCGGACTTGCTGGCGCAGGCGGTCCAGACCTGTGTGGGCTGGATGCGGGAGCGGCGACTGCTTGAGTGACGCTGGTGAATGGCTTCAGCCCTGCGCGCCCAGGGTCATGAGGCCTTCCTTGCGGGCAGCAAGTCGAAGTCGCCCAGCGGCACAGCCTCGCCATTCACCAGTGCCTCTACCCGGTGCCGCCCCGGATAGTGCTGGCGCGTTGTCATGTCACGCAGGGACAGGGTTTTGCACAGTGTCACAGCCTGTCCCGGCACCAACTCCAGCGACTGCAGCTTGAAGACCTTGGCCCGGGCGGTGCCATTCGCCTTGACGTAGTGCACCTGGAAGTCGACCAGCAGCGTCTGCCTGCGTCGGCCTGTGTTGTGTACTTCAAAGCTGATGTCCACCGAGCCTCCCATGAACGCCCGCCGTGGACCGATGCGTGTATTGCGGAGCTGCACCTGTGCCTTGCCGCCAAAACCCAGCAGCGCCAAAGCCCAGGGCTGCCCCTGCTTGACTGCCCAGCGCAGGGCGTGGCGCACGATCCAGGCGCGCTCGCTCGAGGCGCCCTGCATCCATCGCGCCGCGACCTCGGCCAGCACCTGCGGATTGTCCTTGCCGATGTCATTGAGGTGGTTCGCCACCGAGCGGCGCACAAGCAGTGATGGGTCGTCCTTCAGCAGCTCCAGCAGTGCCAGCGTGGATGCCGGGTCGGCCTGAAAGGCCGGCAGGCGCTGGGCCCAGGGCAGGCGCGGGCGTGAACCCTCCGAGACCAGGCGGCGCACGTGTTCGTTCGGGTCACCGGTCCATTGGCGCAGTCGCTCCAGCGTTTGCTGTGGGTGGCGGATCAGAAATGGCCGGATCGAGAACTCGGCGGTGAAGCGCTGGGTGAGAGCGTGTTGGGCGCGCATCGCGTCGTCAAAGTGGTTCAGACCATGTTCTGCAACAAAGAAACCATGTGGCATGAAAATGAAGTTGGCCATGCCGCCCGCGGCGGATCGGTCCACCGGTTGCTGCAGCGACGCCAGCAGGATGTCGACTGCTTGCGGAAAATGCGCCGGCAGGTGCTTGTGCAGGGCTTGCGCAATGTGCCGCCCGCGCGGCATCAGCTCCAGCGCCTCAAAGCCGGCAAGGCAATCGCGGACAAAGGCCTTGGTCGGGAACGGCGGGTGTACTGCCTGCAGCATAGCGGCGATGGCTTTGGGAATATCGGCGCCAAAGTGGTTTTTCAGGGGTTCTGCCATGCCCGCAGTGTGCCGCAGTTGCGGCCGCATCCGCGCTCTGGTGGTCGGCTGGCCAGCTTACCGCACCAAATAGTCGTTCGCTATTGAAGACATCAGAGAAATGAGCTTTGAAAACTGCTGAGCGTTGTTAACATCAATACCTCTATCAAGTAGTTCATTTGATAGCAATTGTCTATTTTCCTCAAGGAGTGATGATGGCTGATAACAATGCAAGTCCGGCGGGCAAGTGTCCTTTCATGGCCTCGTCAAACGCCAGCAAGCCTGCGGGCAGCAGCGCGAACCAGCACTGGTGGCCAAATCAGCTGAACCTGAAGGTTTTGCACCAGAACTCTCCGGCGTCCGACCCGATGGGCTCGGCGTTCGATTACGCACAGGAGTTCAAGAGCCTCGATCTGGACGCCCTGGTTGGCGATCTCCACTCCCTGATGACCGATTCGCAAGACTGGTGGCCGGCCGACTATGGCCACTATGGCCCGTTCTTCATCCGCATGGCCTGGCACAGCGCCGGCACTTACCGCACCGGCGACGGCCGTGGCGGTGCCGGCTCGGGCAGCCAGCGTTTTGCGCCGCTCAACAGCTGGCCGGACAACGGCAACCTGGACAAGGCGCGCCGCCTGTTGTGGCCGGTCAAGCAGAAGTACGGCCGCAAAATCTCCTGGGCCGACCTGATGATCCTGGCCGGCAATGTGGCGCTGGACTCCATGGGTTTCAAGACCTTTGGCTTTGGTGGCGGGCGCGCCGACATCTGGTCGCCGGAAGAGGACATCTATTGGGGACCCGAGGGTAAGTGGCTGGCCGATGAACGTTACAGCGGCGACCGGCAGTTGGCCAAGCCGCTGGCGGCCGTGCAGATGGGCCTGATCTACGTCAATCCGGAAGGCCCGAACGGCAATCCCGACCCGCTGGCTTCGGCGCGCGACATCCGCGAGACCTTTGCCCGCATGGCAATGGACGACGAGGAAACCGTGGCTTTGGTGGCAGGAGGCCATACCTTTGGCAAAACCCATGGCGCGGCCGACCCTGGCCAATACGTTGGCCCCGCGCCCGAAGCTGCCAGCATCGAGCAGCAGGGCCTGGGCTGGAAGAACAGTTTTGGTTCCGGCAAGGGTGTGCACACCATCACCAGCGGTCTGGAAGGTGCCTGGACAACGAACCCGATCCAATGGGACAACGGCTATTTCGATCTGTTGTTGGGCTACGAATGGGAGCTCACCAAGAGCCCGGCCGGTGCCCAGCAGTGGACACCCAAGGACAGCGCTGCAGCCAGCAGCGTGCCGGACGCCCATGACCCGTCGCGCCGCCACGCGCCAATGATGTCCACCGCCGACATGGCGCTGAAGATGGACCCGGCCTACGCCGCCATCTCCCGGCGTTTTCACGAAAACCCGAGCCAGTTTGCCGACGCGTTTGCCCGCGCCTGGTTCAAGTTGACGCACCGTGACATGGGCCCACGCGCGCGTTACCTCGGCGCGTTGGTGCCAGCCGAAGTGCTGCTGTGGCAAGACCCGGTGCCGCAGGTCGACCATGCGCTGGTTGACGCGCACGACATTGTTGGGCTCAAGGCCTCGCTGCTGGCATCGGGCCTGTCGACCGCCGAGCTGGTGTCGACCGCCTGGGCGTCGGCATCCACCTTCCGCGGCTCGGACAAGCGCGGTGGCGCCAATGGCGCACGCATCCGGCTGGCGCCGCAGAAGGACTGGGAAGTGAACCAGCCGGCACAACTCGCAAAGGTACTGCAAACGCTGGAACCTATTCAGACGCAGTTCAACCGCGTGCAGACCGGTGGCAGACAAGTGTCGCTGGCTGACCTGATCGTGCTGGGCGGTTGTGCCGCCGTCGAGGCGGCAGCCGGCCAGGCCGGTCATACGGTGGTCGTGCCCTTTACAGCGGGCCGCACCGACGCGACACAGGAGCAGACCGACGTCGATTCTTTCGCGGTGCTGGAGCCCACGGCCGACGGGTTTCGCAATTACCTGAAAACGCAGCACACCGTGTCGGCCGAGGACTTGCTGGTGGACCGGGCCCAGTTGCTGACACTCAGCGCGCCAGAGATGACGGTGCTCATCGGTGGCTTGCGGGTGCTGGGCGCCAACGCCGGCGGCTCGACAAACGGCGTTTTCACCAAACGACCCGGAACCCTGGGCAACGACTACTTTGTCCACCTGCTCGACATCGGTACCCAATGGCTTCCCACACCGGCAGACCCCCATGTTTTCGAAGGTCGGGATCGCGCCACTGGCGCGCCGCAGTGGAGCGCAAGCCGGGTTGATCTGGTGCTGGGCTCGAACTCGCAGTTGCGTGCCATCGCCGAGGTCTACGCCAGCGGCGATGCGCAGGTCAAGTTTGTGCGCGACTTCGTGGCGGCCTGGGACAAGGTCATGAACCTGGACCGGTTCGATCTGGCATAGGGCACCCCGGCGGTTCACCGGTGACCGGGTTTTGCGCTTTCTGTGTCGCCGTGCACCTGTTCAGTTACCGCGTCACCCGTCTGGCCGACCCTCAAACAGCGCTCGCCTCGCGCCGATGCGAAAGGTGCACACGCTGGACGATCTGGCTGGCCAGCCAGCGCGGGCTGGCGCCAGCTTGGTGTCGGTCCGCTTCAGCCCAACGCGGCTCAGGCGCTCGCCGACGTGGCGGCACAGACCTCAACCCAGGACCTGCAACCCGCGCGGTAACGACCACGCCGGCTGCGCACCGTTTTTGGTGATCACGAATTGGTCTTCGATGATGAAGCCGCCCTCGCCATCGACGTAGAACGGCGTCTCGAACGCCAGCACCATGCCAGCTTCGATCGGCATGTGCGCCTGCGCCGCCATGAAGGGTGCCACTTCGCAGAAGGTGTCGTGCCCCAGGCTGTGCCCGAAATGGCCCCGGGTGAAACTCGCAAACCCGGCCTTGCGCATGGCTTGTGTGGCGCGCGCGTGCACGTCGCTGAGCAGAAAGCCGGG
>JANLVB010000474.1:0-6687 GCA_031363785.1 Betaproteobacteria bacterium | reverse complement strand
CTTGAGCTCGATCACCAGGCGCATGCCGGATTTGTCGCTTTCGTCCTGGATGTGGCTGATGCCTTCGATCTTTTTCTCGTGCACCAACTCGGCCATGCGTTCCTGCCGCGTCTTTTTGTTGACCTGGTAGGGCAGCTCGTCGACGATGATGGCCTGGCGCTGGCCCTTGTCGATGTCCTCGAAGTGGCACTTGGCGCGCATGACGACGCGGCCACGGCCGGTGCGGTAGCCGTCTTTCACGCCGTTGATGCCGTAGATGATTCCGGCGGTAGGAAAGTCGGGCGCCGGGATGATCTCCATGAGCTCGTCAATCGAGGCTTCCGGATGGCGCAGCAGGTGCAGGCAGGCGTCGACCACTTCGTTCAGGTTATGTGGCGGAATATTGGTCGCCATACCGACCGCGATGCCGCCCGAGCCGTTCACCAGCAGATTCGGCAACTTGCTCGGTAACACCAGTGGTTCCTTTTCGGAGCCGTCGTAGTTGGGCCCGAAATCCACCGTTTCCTTGTCGATGTCGGCCAGCATCTCGTGCGTGATCTTGGCCAGGCGAATCTCGGTGTACCGCATCGCTGCGGCGTTGTCGCCGTCCACGGAGCCGAAGTTGCCCTGACCGTCCACCAGCATGTGGCGCATGGAGAAATCCTGCGCCATGCGCACGATCGTGTCGTACACCGACTGGTCACCATGCGGGTGGTACTTGCCGATCACGTCACCAACGATGCGGGCGGATTTCTTGTAGGCGCGGTTCCAGTCGTTGTTGAGTTCGTGCATGGCAAACAGCACGCGCCGGTGCACCGGTTTCAGCCCATCCCGGGCATCCGGCAGGGCGCGCCCGACAATCACGCTCATGGCGTAATCCAGGTAGCTGCGCCGCATTTCCTCTTCCAGGCTGATCGGCAGGGTTTCTTTGGCAAACTGGGTCATGAAGACGCTTTTTCGACGGGAAACACGGATTTTAGGGGCAAGGCCATGTCGCATGCCGGCAACACATGGCTCATATTGCGGCGGCGTCCTACAGATAGGTCGGCTGTTTTACATTGCCATGGTGCTGGCGTGTGGCACAATTCAAACATGCCCTGGGTGGTGGTCATCTTGGGCTCTCAACACCTCGCAGCTTGCTGCGGCTTTTGTCTCACTGAGGAGAACCATGAAGAATTTAAATAAAGTGGCGATGTTGTTTGCGACGGCAGCACTTGCCACGGCCGCTGGCGCGCAGACTGTTGACAACTGGCGCAATACGGGCAACGAACTGGTGTGGAAGAACGGTACCAATGAATTGTGCTGGCGTGACAGCTTCTGGACACCCGCCACCGCTGCAGTCGGTTGTGATGGTGCCATTGTTGCGCCGCGCGCCGTTGCGCCGGCCCCTGCTCCGGCACCCGCTCCGGCACCCGCTCCCGCTCCGCTTCCTGCTCCGGCACCCGTTGCAGTTGCTCCTGCTCCCGCTCCCGCTCCGGCTCCGGCTCCCGCTCCCGCTCCCGCTCCCCAGCCTCCGGCTGCCACCAAAGTGACCTACGCTGCCGATGCGTTCTTCGATTTCGACAAATCCGTACTCAAGCCCGAAGGCAAAGCCAAGCTGGATGACCTGGTTGGTAAAGTCAAGGGCATCAACCTGGAAGTCGTGATCGCTGTGGGTCACACCGACTCCGTGGGCAGTGACGCTTACAACCAGGCGCTGTCGGTCAGACGCTCGGAAGCTGTGAAGGCGTATCTGGTGTCCAAGGGCATCGAAAAGAACCGTGTGTACACCGAAGGCAAGGGCGAGAAACAACCGGTTGCCGACAACAAGACCACCGAAGGTCGCGCCAAGAACCGCCGCGTGGAAATCGAAGTGGTCGGTACCCGCGCCAACAGGTAATCAGCCGATGGCTGACCGGCCCTGCGATAGCGGGGCCCAGACAAACCCCGCCTCGGCTGGGTTTGTCACTTCTGGACGCAGAATTGGCCCCTCTGGCCGAACCATCGGTCGCGCCAGCCGATAATCCGGGCATGACAGCAGCATCCAATGTCGACCCGGCCGAACTGGCCAAGTTTTCTGATCTGGCACACCGTTGGTGGGATACCGAGAGCGAGTTTCGGCCGCTGCACCAGATCAACCCGCTGCGCTTGGACTGGATCAACACACTGTGTCCGGTTGCTGGTCGGCAGGTGCTGGATGTTGGCTGTGGTGGCGGCATTTTGTCGGATGCCATGGCGCGCAAAGGGGCGCAGGTGTTGGGCGTCGACCTGGCGACCAAGGCTCTGCGGGTGGCGCAACTGCATGCGCTGGAGGCGCAGACGCCGAATGTCAGCTACCGTGAGGTCAGCGCGGAGGCGCTCGCAGCGGAGCAGCCTGCGTCGTTCGATCTGGTGACCTGTATGGAGATGCTGGAGCATGTGCCCGACCCGGCATCCATCGTCCGGGCCTGCCACACGCTGGTGCGCCCGGGCGGCTGGGTGTTTTTTTCCACGCTCAACCGCAACCCGAAGTCGTTCCTGTTTGCCATCGTCGGCGCAGAGTATCTGCTCAACCTGTTGCCGCGTGGAACCCACAGCTACGCCAAGTTCATCCGCCCGAACGAACTGGCGCGCGCATGCCGCTCGGCCGGTCTGCAATTGCTGCAGACACGTGGGTTGCAATACAACCCCCTGACGCGGCGATATTGGCTTGACGAAGACCCTTCGGTCAATTACCTGGTAGCCACGCGTCGGCTGTTGATCGCCGGATGAGGGCGGTTGCGCAACCGGCACTTCGGACAGTGCAGGCGGTGCTGTTCGACCTTGACGGCACGCTACTCGACAGCGCGGCTGACCTTGGCGCTGCGGCCAATGCAGTCCGTCAGTCGCATGGCCTTGCCGCAATGCCGCTTGCGAGCTACCGGCACATGGCCGGTTCCGGTGCGCGCGGCATGGTGGCGGTAGCGTTTGGCCTGGCTCCTGGTGATCCGCAGTACCTTGCCTTGCGCGACGAGTGCCTGAACCACTACGAACGCTGCATGACCGAACGTACAGTGGCGTTTGACGGTGTGGCAGAACTGGTCGCCGCCTTGTGCGGGAACCGGCTGCGTTGGGGCGTGGTGACCAACAAGGCATCGCGCTTCACCGATCCATTGACCCGTGGCATAGCCCTGTTTGCGAGTGCATCGACGATCGTGAGTGGGGACACCACGGCGCACACCAAGCCGCATCCGGCGCCGCTGCTGGAGGCCGCTCGCCGGCTGTCCATCGCGCCAGGCGAGTGTGTCTATGTAGGCGACGACGAGCGCGATATCGTGGCCGGTCGCGCCGCAGGCATGCAAACGGTTGCAGCGAACTACGGTTACCTGGGCGCAAATGCCAATACCGCACTGTGGGGTGCCGACGCAACCATCGATGCTCCGCTCCAGCTTCTGGGCCTGCTGGCAAGTTCCCGGGGAGTAGCGCAACGCGGTGAGCGCGGCTCCGTCCCTGGCCCTGCTTTCGCAAGGCATTGAGAGAATCCTTCGCCTCTCGCTTTTGAATCATCACTGCAAGGGTCGCGAATTCATGCATGAAAGAATGTCCGGAAACCACTTGTCAAGCTCGAAGGGCTTGATCGCCCGGCGCTGCCCCGTGGTGAGTTCCGGTGCGAGCATGATCGTTGGTCGGCGCCCTGGGCCACCAGTGGAAGTCCGAACCAGCGTGGCCCTGATGTCGGCCAGACTTTCCAGCATCTTTTTGGCCGATACGTCTGGTGCCAGCGCGATCCTTGCCAGGCTCACCAGCATCAATCCCAGAACAGTTGCGAACGTGTGCAACCGGATCGATCCATCGGCCCACTGGTGCGCTGGTCCCCACGGGACTACGCCACCTTTCTTGGCTCTTCGGAACAACTCCTCAACATTCCACTGACCTCGGAAGGCATGAACGATGCGCCCAGTGCTCCAGTTGTGCCGATCCGTGCACAGCACGCGCCGGCCAAGCCGGCATGTTTTCACCTTATGGGAATGGGTGATGAGGCCGACGTAGGATTGATCGAGGCCGCCGATATGCGGTGACCCGGTACGACGTCCTTGGAATCGTTTCTGGGCGCTGGGCGGCAGCCGGCGATGGCTGGTTAGTCAAAATTCGACAGCGGTATCCAAGCCGAGGTGGCGCCAACAGCCTGCCGCCTGGCGGGTGCTGCGGGCTCAAGAGCCCAGGTAGGTGCCGCCGTTGACGTGCAGTACCTGCCCGGTGATAAAACGCGCCTGCCCACCGGCCAGCCAGGCGACCGCGTCCGCCACTTCGTCGGCCGTACCACGGCGCCCGAGCAGGGGCGTGTGCTGGCTGTGGTGCTGCGGCGTGCCGGTGCTGCTGCTGCCCTTGCGCAGCGTGTCGATCATTCCGGGCGCCACGCAGTTCACCGTGACCCGGTGTGATGCCAGGTCGTGCGCGAGGGCCCGCGTCAGGCCTACCAGACCGGCCTTGGCGGTCACGACATGAACCCGGTTCAAGGCACCGGTATGCGCGGTCAGCCCGCCGATGTTCACGATTGCGCCGTCCTGCGCGCATTGCAGGTAGGGCAGTGCTGCCTGGGTGCAATGGAATGCGCCATCGAGCACAACCGCCAGCGTACTGCGCCATTCTTCGCTGGATAGTTCGGCAAGTGCGGCCTCGCGGCGGATGGCGGCGTTGTTGACGAGCACGTCGAGGCGCCCGAAACGCGCCCCGATCTGCTGCAGCATGGCCGTAACCGCCTGCGCATCGGTGACGTCGGCCACACACAGCATGGCTGGGGCGCCGAGTGCCTGCAACTCATCCACCACCGCCTGCCCTTGCTGGACCGAACTGCGTACATTGACCACCAGGGCCAGGCCGTCACGCGCCAGAGCGAGCGCGATGGCCCGACCGATATTGCGCCCCGCTCCCGTGACAAGTGCAACCCGGCGCGACTCCCGGATGCTGGTGGATGTGTCCTTCATGGTGCAGCTCCCGCGAGCATGGCCAGGGGCAACGGCGCGTCGTCAAAGGCGGCATCGACACACGCCAGTACCGCGTCGGTCTGCGAGGCATCCAGTCCGCCGTGGCGGCAGTTGGCGCGGAATTTCTGCGTCAGGTCGGCGTCACTGAGCGGATGTTCGGCCCCGCCCTTGAAAAACCCCTGACGCTGCTCCAGCACTTCGCCGCCATGCAGCGTAACCCGCACATGGCCGGTGAACCGTTGCGGGTACGGATTGGCCGGGTCGACCTGGTAACGCACCTTGGCCGCCAGCGCGCGCAGGTCTGCGCGCTGCACCACCGTTTCGGTGTAGGCGGCGAGCCCGGCATCGTCGAGGATCATGCCGGCGGCGATGGCATACGGGATGCTGAACTTGGCCGCATACGCATTGGGAGGTGCGGCCTTCAGTGCCAGTGGCTCCCACAGACGGTGCACGATGCCTTCGGCGGTCTCGCACTCGATGGATTGCACCTGCTCGGCCGTGATGCCGCGCCGGCGCAATATGCGCGCGCAGTCGATGTAGGGGTGTGCCATGGTCCCACAGGCATACGGCTTAAACGCGATCGTGGTCCACAACCAGCGCTCGCCAAAACCCTGCAGCATGGCTTCGAAGTTGCCCTCCGACGTGTTGGCAAAACCATGGAACAGCCCATGGGTGCCTTCGAACACCGTGGCTGGCCCCTTGAAACCGTTCTGGGCCAGCCGAACCGCGCGGTAAGCCGACTGGGCGGCCCAGCCGGGGTGCATGCGTTTGGTCCACGATCCGTCGGCCAGGTATTCGATGATGCCGCCTGCCATGCTGCCGGCCAGGCCGAATGCGTCCACCAGTTGCGCTTCCGACAATCGCATCGCCGCGCCGATACCAGCGACAGCGCCGATCACGCCAAAGATGGCCGTCGGATGAAAGCCTGCCTTGTGCACCCGCGTCGGCGCCACGGCGCACAAACGGCAGGTCACCTCGACACCGAGCGCGATGCCGCGCAGCAAGGCGGCACCATCCAGGTGGTGGCGTTGCGCCACCGCCAGCAGGGCCGGAACAACGACGGCGCCGGCATGCACCGGCCCACCCTCGTAGGTGTCGTCAAAGTCCTCGCCGTGCGCCGCAATGCCGTTCACGAACGCCGCCGCCTCGACACCATAACCCTGGGGTACGCCGATCACGGTGCAGGGACCGGGCTGCTCGACGGCGGCCAACGCGGCACGCACATAGCCTTCACCGCGCGCGGCCATGCAGATGCCTGCCACGTCCATGAGCAGACGGCGCGCGACGGCGTGCGCCAGCGGATCCCGTTCAGGACGGGACTGTACAAGGGCATGTGCCAGCCGCGCGGCAACAGTCACTGGGTGGGCGGCAGTGGCACTCATCGATGGGACCCTTTCACGCGCAGCTCCTTCAAACCGGTGTAGACGGTAAGCGCCAAGGCCAGGGCCAGCAGGCCGGCAGAGACCGGGTCGGTCACGAAGATCGAATGCTCGCCGCCGGATATCAGCAGGCTGCGCCGGTAGTTCGACTCGACCATGTAGCCGAGCACCAGACCGAGCACCATCGGCAGCACCGGGATTCGCAGCAGGCGCATGATGTAGCCGAGTACCCCGACCGCCAGCACCAGGGCAATGTCGAAGACACTTTGGTGCAACGCATACACACCGGTCATCACCAGTGCCAGGATGCCGGCGATCAGGTAGGGCTTTGGCCGATTCACCAGCCAGATGCAGGGTGTGAGGATGACCAGGCCGATCAGCAGCATGGCGATATTGGCAAACAGCAA
>JANLVB010000471.1:0-9614 GCA_031363785.1 Betaproteobacteria bacterium | reverse complement strand
TGACAGAACCAGCAAGTTCGGCTGCTTCTGCACTTCGGCGCGGTACCAGCGTTCGCAGCCGTGGCCGCTGCACACGTCGGGCGGCAGTTGCTGGTCGTAGAAGGCGTAAATCAACTCGTCGTCGACCAGCACGTCCTGGCGGCGCGATTTATGCTCCAGTTCCTGCACCTGGGTTATCAGCCGGTGGTTGGCGCGCAGGAACGGCAGCGTCGTTTCCCATTGCCCACCGACCAGCGCCTCACGAATGAAGATGTCACGCGCCGCTTGCGGATCGACGCGCGAGAAGCTGACGCGCCGCCCGCTGTAGACGACCACGCCATACAGGGTGGCACGCTCCATCGCGACGACCTCGGCGCCCTTCTTCTCCCAGTGTGGATCGAGTACCTGCCTTTTCAGCAGGTGAGCACCGACCTGCTCGATCCACTGCGGTTCAATGGCCGCAATGCCACGGCCGAACAATCGGGTCGTCTCCACCAACTCGGCCGCCAGGATCCAGCGGCCGGGTTTCTTCGACAGGTGCGCGCCGGGGTGGCGGTGGAACTTGATGGCACGCGCACCCAGATAGATATCCTCATCGTCGACCTTGCATCCGATGTTTCCCAACAACCCGGACAACATGGACAGGTGAATCTGTTCGTAGGAAGCCGGTGCCGTGTTCAGCGGCCACTTGTGCTCGGCCACCACGGTCAGCAACTGCGAGTGGATGTCTTTCCACTCGCGCAGGCGGCGCACGCTGACGAAATTCTGCCGCAATAGCTGCTCGTACTGCCGGTTCGACAAGCGGTGCTCGGCGCTGCCCTTTTCGCCCCGGGCGTGCGCGATCCAGCGCCACAACTTGAGGTAACCAGTGAACTCGCTCTTGTCATCATCAAACTTCAGCTGCGCGGCATCCGCTGCCGCCTGGGCGTCGATCGGGCGCTCGCGCACGTCCTGCACACTGAGCGCGCTGGCAATCACCAGCACTTCGTCGAGTGCCTGGCGCGAGCGTGCCTCCAGAATCATGCGTCCGACCCGGGGATCGAGCGGCAGGCGCGCCAGTTCTTCGCCCACCGGGGTCAGTTCGCGGTCCTCGTTGACCGCGCCCAACTCCGCCAGAAGCTGGTAACCGTCGGCAATGGCGCGCGCCTGCGGCCGCTCGAGAAAGGGGAATTCCTCCACCACGCCCAGGCGCAGCGACTTCATGCGCAGGATCACGCCAGCCAGCGAGCTGCGCAGGATTTCAGGGTCGGTAAAACGTACGCGCTGCTCGAAATCCTGCGCCTCATAGAGCCGGATACAAATGCCGTCTGCCACCCGGCCACAACGCCCGGCGCGCTGGTTTGCCGACGACTGGCTCACCGGCTCGACCAGCAACTGCTCGACCTTGCTGCGAAAGCTGTAGCGCTTCATGCGTGCCGTGCCGGCGTCGATGACATACCGCGTGCCGGGCACCGTCAGGGAGGTTTCCGCCACATTGGTGGCCAGCACAATGCGCCGCTTGCCATGGGTCTCGAAGATGCGCTCCTGATCCGCCTGGCCGAGCCGCGCAAACAATGGCAGCACCTCGGCCTGGCGCAACACAGGCTGGTGGCTGAGGTGACGGCGCAAATGGTCGGCCGCCTCCCGGATCTCGCGTTCTCCGGGCAGGAACACCAGAATGTCACCCTGGCCCGACGTACTGCCGCCGGCCCCGGACCCGCTGCCCCAGAGTTCATCGACCGCATCGGCGATCGCGTCGTTGAGATCGTGTTCGCGTGACTCCTCGAACGGGCGGTAGCGGATTTCCACCGGGTACATGCGACCCGACACCATGATTACCGGTGCCGGCCCCTGCACCGACGCGAAATGCGCAGCGAAACGCTCGGCATCGATGGTAGCCGATGTCACCACCACTTTCAGATCGGGACGCCTGGGCAATATCTGGCGCAGATAGCCGAGCAAAAAGTCGATATTCAGGCTGCGTTCATGGGCCTCGTCGATGATCAGGGTGTCATAGGCCCGCAGCAGCGGATCACTCTGGGTCTCGGCCAGCAAGATGCCGTCGGTCATCAACTTCACCGAGGCGCCGCGTGACAGCCGGTCTTGAAAGCGCACCTTGAAGCCGACCACCTCGCCCAGTGGCGTCTGCAGTTCCTCGGCGATGCGCCGGGCCACCGAGCTGGCCGCAATGCGCCGTGGCTGGGTGTGGCCGATCAGGCGCCCCTGGCCGGGCGGCGCGTTGTATCGACCCCGCCCCAGAGCCAGCGCAATCTTGGGCAGCTGGGTGGTTTTACCCGATCCGGTTTCGCCACACACGATGATCACCTGGTGGCGCTGCATCGCCGCCATGATTTCATCGCGCCTCTGGCTGACCGGCAACGACTCGGGGAAGCTGATGCGAAGCGGTTGGACGGGCGGGGCGACGGTCTCGGGCACGCCAGATTATCCCAGCAGTGGCCAGTCCTTCGCCCATAATCGGCTTTTTGCCTGCTGCCCCACTCCCCGCGACCATGTCCGCCGTATTCAATTTCACCTTCGTGCCCTGGTTTCGCTCCGTTGCGCCCTACATCCACAAGTTCCGCAACCAGACGTTTGTGGTTGGCGTGTGTGGCGAGGCGATCGCCGCTGGCAAGCTGCAGCACCTGGCGCAGGACCTGGCCATGGTGCAGAGCATGGGCGTGAAGATCGTGCTGGTGCACGGCTTTCGCCCGCAGGTCAACGAGCAGCTCAAGGCGAAAGGCCACACGGCGCGTTATTCACACGGCATGCGCATCACCGACGGGGTGTCGCTCGACTGTGCCCAGGAGGCCGCCGGCCAACTGCGCTACGAAATCGAGGCGGCATTCAGCCAGGGCCTGCCCAACACACCGATGGCCGGCTCGACGGTGCGTGTCCTGTCGGGCAACTTCATTACCGCGCGTCCGGTCGGCATTCTGGACGGCGTCGATTTCCAGCACTCTGGCCTGGTGCGCAAGGTCGATGTGGCGGGCATCAAGCGCACACTTGACATGGGCGCCATGGTGTTGCTGTCCCCGTTTGGTTTTTCTCCCACCGGGGAAGCCTTCAACCTGAGCATGGAAGAAGTCGCGACCAGTGTGGCGATCGCGCTGCAGGCTGACAAGCTGATTTTTGTGACGGAAATACCGGGCATTCGGGTGCGCCCGGGCGAACCGGAGGGTGATGACAATCCGATCGATACGGAACTGCCGCTGGCAGAGGCAGAAAAACTGCTCGCCAGCCTGCCTGGGGCGCAACAGCCCAGCGATACCGGTTTTTACCTGCAGTATTGCGTCAAGGCCTGCAAGGCGGGCGTTGAACGCAGCCACATCGTGCCGTTTGCCCTCGACGGCGCGTTGTTGCTGGAGATCTATGTGCATGACGGCATAGGCACCATGGTCATCGACGAAAAGCTGGAAAGCCTGCGCGAAGCCTCGCCGGATGATGTCGGCGGCATCCTGCAATTGATCGAGCCTTTTGAGCGCGACGGCACCCTGGTCAAGCGCAGCCGCACCGAAATTGAACGCGACGTCGGCAACTACACCATCCTGGAGCACGACGGCGTGATATTCGCCTGCGCTGCCCTGTACCCCTACCCGGAGTCACGTACCGCCGAGATGGCGGCCCTCACGGTTTCTCCGGAGTCGCAGGGACAGGGAGACGGTGAACGGGTACTCAAACGCGTCGAGCAACGCGCCAAGGCCATGGGGCTGGAGAGCATTTTTGTGCTCACCACCCGGACCATGCACTGGTTCCAGAAGCGCGGCTTTGTCCAGACCGACCCAGACCAGCTGCCCGAAGCACGCCGACGCATCTACAACTGGGACCGCAAGAGCCAGGTGCTGGTCAAGAAAATCCTCTAGCGTGGCGTTGGACGCCTGCTGCAAACACCTCTAATCCGGAGCATCCATCCATGCGATCACTCAACTTCATCGGCGGCGAAAAAGGCGGGGTCGGCAAGTCAGTGGCGGCACGCGCGCTGGCGCAGTACTTCATCGACAAAGGCCGTCCCTTTGTCGGTTTTGATACCGACCGTTCCCATACCTCGTTCACGCGTTTTTACGCGGGCTACGCAGCACCGGTGATTGTTGACAGTTATGAAGGGCTGGACCGGATTGCTGCCGTGTTCGACGATGGCGCTAGCAGCGGCGAAGCACGCAGTGCCATCGTCGACCTTGCGGCGCAGACAGCGGCCCCGCTGTCGCGCTGGGTGCGTGAGTCCGACCTGTTGTCGCTGCTGGCCGAAATGGGGGTGACGGTGAATTTCTGGCACCTCAGCGACGGCGGGCGGGATTCGGTCGACCTGCTGGACCGCCTGCTCAACGCCTACGGCGTGGGGCCGAACTACATCGTGGTGCGCAACCTCGGCCGCGGTTCCGATTTTTCGCTGCTTGATGAATCGGCCGCGTTGAAAAAAGCGCTGGCCATCGGGGCCCACGTGGTCACGCTCGGACAACTGCATGAAAGCAGCATGCGCAAGATCGACCAGCAAAACTCCAGCTTCTGGGCCGCCATCCACAACAAGGACGAGCCGGGGGCACTTGGCATGCTGGAGCGCCAGCGCATCAAGACCTGGCTGAAAGCGACCTACGCGTCATTCGACGCGCTGCCGCTCTAGGAAAACACCTGGGGCATCAGCATCAGGCCTTGTTGGCGGCGCGTTGTGCCTCCAGCATGCGCTGCACGTCGGCCTTGCGGTCCTCATTGACCTTCTGAACAGCCGGACGTGCACCGCACAACTTCAGGTAGTCCCTGACAGGCAGGGCGGCGAACAGGTCGTCGCCGTAGATGATCTTGCTGGCACCCGACACCACTGGAAGATGGATCACCGCCGCGCAATCGGCCAGCGTGAACTGCTCGCCTGCCACATAGGGCGCAAAGCGCGCAATTCTTGCAAAAGCCGCAGCACCACGCAGCAACAAGGGACGGGCCCGCTCCTTCACGGCGTCGCTGACCTTGCCGCCAAAAAAAGCCTCCTTGTACAACTCCCGCGCCACCAGTTCCAGGTGCAATTCGAGGTACACCACCAGCTCTCGCACCTTGGCAGCGGCAAACGCGTCGGCTGGCAGGAGCGCATGTTGTGGATAGGCCGCCTCGATGTATTCCGCACAGGCAAGGGATTCGGAGATACAACCCTGTGGCGTATCCAGAAACGGTACCTTGCCCATCGGCGAGCGCGCCAAAACCGAGTCGGACGTAGAGCCCGTCATCACCATTTCTTCCTCAAACGCAATCTGCTTCTCCAGCAGCTGCAGTTTGGTCTGGTTGTAGTAATTGCTGGCTGAAAAGCCACATAGCTTGAGTGTCACGGACGTCTCCTTGCGTGGGCGATGGCTGCTGGTCGAGGGTCGAGGGTCGAGGGCCGAGGGCCGAATTATGCGTAGCGACGGTGATCCCGGTGAGTCACTGGCGCGACTGCCGCGCAACCCCGCGGTGGCCGCATCGACTTGCAGGCTGCGTTGGCCTGCCTAGAATGGGTGCCATAACAACCCTGGAGAACTGCCCCATGACCCCATTTTCGCCCCGTCGGCGTCTACTTGTTGCGTCGGCTGGTGCCAGTGCCCTGGCCACCTTGCCCGCCTTGGTCCAGGCACAGAGCTTTCCATCGCGTCCGATCAAGTACATCTGTCCATGGCCCGCAGGCGGCTCGACCGATGCGGTCATGCGTGTACTGGCCGAGAGTGCGGGCAAGGTGCTTGGCCAAAGCATCATCATCGAAAACAAGCCGGGGGCTGGTGGCATGCTGGGTGCCAATGAACTGGTAAACGCCAAACCCGACGGCTACACGCTGTCGCAACTGCCGCACGGCGTGTTCCGCATTCCTCACATGCAGAAAGTGCAGTTCGACACACTGAAGGATTTCACCTGGATCGCCTGCCTGACCGGGTACACCTTCGGCCTTGTTGTGCCGGCCGATTCACCGATCAAGAGCATCCAGGACCTGATCGCGTTTGCCAAAGCCAATCCAGAAAAACTGAGCTACGGCTCGACCGGCAATGGCACCAGCCCGCACCTGGCGGTGGAAGAGTTTGCGCAGCGCGCCGGCATCAAGCTGACCCATGTGCCATTCAAGGGCAATGCCGAAAACATGCAGGCCATCCTGGGCGGGCACATCATGGCGGCCAGCGACGCGACCGGCTGGGGTCCGCATGTCGAGTCCGGCAAGCTGCGGCTGCTGGCCACCTACGGCAGCAAACGCACCAAGCGCTGGCCAACCGTCGCCACGCTGGATGAGCTGGGCTACCAGACGGTGTCGGACTCGCCCTTCGGCGTCTGTGGCCCCAAAGGCATGGACCCGGCGGTGGTCAAGACGCTGCACGATGCCTTTCGCAAGACCCTGGAAGACCCTGCGGTGCTGGCCAGCTTCGAAAAATACGACCAGTCCGTCATCTACATGAACACCGAGACCTACACCAGGTTTGCCCGCGACACCTTCGCTGCAGAACGCGGCACCATTGAGCGGCTCGGCCTGGCCAACAAGGGCTCCTGAATGGCAGGGCCCTCCCCGGACGACACGACCGACGACTCCGCCAAGGCCCATTTCGACCCGCCCAGCGCCTGGCTGATGGCGATGGAGTTGCGGGCGCCCTGGGAGTTTGGCGCCATCCTTCCAGCCTGGTTCACCCTGCAAAGTGCACCCACCGGAGACGGCCATCCGGTAATCGTGTTTCCGGGACTGTCGGCCAGCGACGCCTCCACAGCACCGCTGCGCGGCTACCTGCAAGGCCGCGGTTACGAGGTCAGTGGCTGGAACCAGGGCTTCAATTTCGGCCCTCGGGCAGGCGTGCTGAAGACGGCGAAGTGGCAGATCGAGCAGGCCGTGCAGCACAGCGGCAAAAAAGCCAGCCTGATCGGCTGGAGTCTGGGCGGCATATATGCGCGTGAATTCGCCAAGGAGCTGCCGGACCTGGTGCGCAGCGTGATCACGCTGGGCACGCCGTTTTCCGGCTCGCCCAAGAGCACCAACGCCTGGCGCATCTACCAACTGACCAGCGGGCGTGATATTCAGCGCGAGACACGGCAATACAACCTGCCGGCTGCGCCACGTGCGCCGACCACCTCGGTGTTCTCGCGCACCGATGGCGTAGTGGCCTGGCAAGCCAGCATCCAGGCGCCCTGCAGGATCAACCCGCATACTGAAAATATCGAAGTTCTGGCCAGCCATGTCGGCCTGGGGCTCAACCCCAGCACCTGGTGGGCCATTGCGGACCGGTTGTCGCAGGCTGAAGGGCAATGGAAACAGTTCGAGCGCAAGGGTGGCTTGCACGGGGTGGTGTTCCACGATCCGAAGCGCAAATAGGCTCACCGTCCAGCTGCGGCGCTGGCCGGTCCAGGCTCAATCCTGCGCCTTGTTGTAGTTGGCGATGCCGTCCATGATCTCCTTGCGGGCAGCCTCGGGTCCTTCCCAGCCCAGTATCTTCACCCACTTGCCCACTTCGAGGTCCTTGTAGTGCTCGAAAAAGTGGGCGATCGTCTTCAGGCGCAGTGGATTCAGGTCTTCCGGTTTCTGCCACTGGGAGTAGATCGACAGAATCTTGTCGATCGGCACTGCCAGCACCTTGCCGTCCTCGCCAGCTTCGTCCTGCATCTTCAGAATACCCAACGGGCGGCAGGTCACCACCACGCCGGGAATCAGCGGCACCGGCGTGATCACCAGCACATCCACCGGGTCCCCATCGCCGCTCAGGGTCTTGGGCACATAACCATAGTTGGTCGGATAGTGCATGGACGTGCTCATGAAGCGGTCGACAAAAATCGCGCCTGAGGCCTTGTCGACCTCATACTTCACCGGGTCGGCGTTCATCGGGATTTCGATGATGACGTTGAAGGAATCGGGAACGTTCTTGCCGGGCGTGACGCTATCCAGGGACATGAAGGGCTTTCATAGAGGTGGAAGTAGGGGCAGATCAGTATTAACCCTGATTTTACTGACTGCCTCCTTGCACACCCCAAAATTGCTGTTTTTTGCTTTACAGTTCCGGCGTTGGCCAATCAGCTCCCGTTCGGGACGCACGAGGAAGCAACGCAGCGGGGGCGCCGCTTGTGTTGCGCCTCCATAAGCGAAACCCGGGTCTTTGGACTTTGCGGGAGCCAACGCCCTGCCATACGGCATGCGTTGTCCCCATTCGACTAGGAGTAAACACTATGACAGGCAACTCGGTGCTGGTAATGGCACTACTTTGCGGTCTGATTGCCGTGGCTTACGGCTTTTGGGCGCGCAGTTGGATTCTTTCCCAGGACGCAGGCAATGCGCGGATGCAGGAAATCGCAGCCGCTATCCAGACCGGAGCCGCCGCTTATCTGGCACGGCAGTACAAGACGATTGCAATAGTGGGCGGAATCCTGGCCGTTTTGATTTTCTATTTTCTGGGCTGGCTGTCAGCCGTTGGCTTTGTGGTCGGTGCGGTGCTGTCAGGGGCCTGCGGCTTCATTGGCATGAACGTCTCGGTGCGCGCCAACGTGCGCACGGCGCAGGCGGCTACCCGAGGCATTGGCCCGGCACTGGATGTTGCCTTTCGCGGCGGCGCAATCACCGGCATGCTGGTGGTGGGTCTGGGGCTGCTTGGCGTCACGGCCTTTTACTGGTTTTTGGTGGGCAACGGCAATCTGACGCCTGACAAGAATCTGGCCAAATTGCTCGACCCGCTGATCGGCTTTGCCTTTGGTTCGTCGCTCATCTCCATATTTGCGCGTTTGGGAGGCGGTATTTTCACCAAGGGCGCAGACGTAGGCGCCGACCTGGTGGGCAAGGTTGAAGCCGGCATCCCCGAAGACGATCCGCGCAACCCGGCCGTGATCGCGGATCTCGTCGGCGACAACGTTGGCGACTGCGCCGGCCGCGGCGCCGACCTGTTCGAGAGCACGGCGGCCGAGAACATCGGTGCGATGATCCTCGGCGTGGTACTCTACAAGTCCTTCGGCGTGAACGGCATCCTCTTCCCGCTCGTCATCATGGCGCTTGGATTGCCATGCTCGATCATCGGCGTCATGCTCGTAAAGACGAAGGAGGACGCCGATCCGATGAAGGCGCTGAACTTCGGCTACTACGTTACCGCGGCACTGGTCACGGTGATGTTCTTCTTCGCGAGCCGCACGCTGCTCCGGGTCGCCGACGCGCCGAATGCCTGGTTTTACTTCTTCCTCTGCGGCGTCATCGGCATCGTCACGTCGATCCTGTTCGTTTTCATCACGCAGTACTACACCGAATACCGCTATCGCCCGGTGCTCAGCATCGCCGAAGCGAGTCAGACCGGCCCGGCTACCAACATCATCGCGGGGCTCGCCGTCGGCATGGAGTCCACCGTGCTGCCGGTCATCACGATCAGCATCGCGATCATCTCCAGCTACACCCTCGGCCAGAACAGTGGCCTGGTGAACGACGCGGGCGCGGCCATCGGCGGCCTGTACGGCACCGCCGCGGCGACGATGGGCATGCTCGGCACCTGCGGCTACATCCTCGCCATGGATGTCTTCGGCCCGATCACCGACAACGCCGGCGGCATCGTCGAGATGTCCAAGCAGCCCGAGTCGGTACGCGAGAAGACGGATCGGCTGGATTCTGTGGGCAATACGACGAAGGCGCTCACGAAGGGCTATGCGATCGGATCGGCCGCACTCGCCGCGTTCCTGTTGTTCTCCGCGTATCTCGACGAAGTGCG
>JANLVB010000423.1:0-2171 GCA_031363785.1 Betaproteobacteria bacterium | reverse complement strand
CCAATCCGGTGAACAACTGGCCAAGGCAGTGGCGGCGGCGAAGGCCCAGGGCAAACTGCCCTCGCCCTGAGCAGCTCTGACAACTCCGCAGGGACTAATTCGGGTAACCGAGTGCAGGTTGGCTGAACCCTTCTGCCGCGCGCCAGCCTGGCTGCTTGAAGAACAGGTTGTTCATCATGCCGCCGGTGTCGTAGACCGGCCACTGCATGTTCGGGTCTTTCTTCTTCCAGTCCAGGACGATCTGCGCACCGGTCTTGTAGTGCGGCACCTTGGAGGCATAACTTTGCAGTGACTGACCACGCCAACCCTTGTCCCGCATGGCCGGCCACAGGCGGCGATACAACCGGGAGTTCGGGCAGCTGCCGGGGCACCGCCAGCTTGCCGGTGGACATGATGGGCGTCGTTCGGGTGCCGAGAGAATTTCCGATCACGTCGCAAGTACCTGATAGACAAAGGAAATCTGATAAATGTCAGATTAAGATGCCAAAATAACATCTAAACTGACAATTTAGAGCTGACTCCTTCTACCTATGGCAACGCGCCTCGACATCCCTGCCTACGAAGTCCAGCGCCGGTTGGCCACCGACAACCCATGGTGGCGGGCCGGGCACGGAATTGATGCCGAAGAGGCCGCTTGGCCGCGTCGTGCCTACTTCCGGCAGTTCGCAAACCTGGCATTAGAGACCTCGGTGCGGCGTGCCCTGGTGCTGATCGGCCCGCGCCGGGTGGGCAAGACGGTGATGCTCAAGCACCTGATCGATCGGCTGCTTGCCAACGGCGTCGCTGGCACCGAGGTTCTCTTTCTGTCGCTGGACACGCCCTTGTACTCCGGCCGCTCGCTCGAAAGCCTGGTACAACTCTTCACCGATCTGCAGCGTCACCCGCCTGGTAAACCTTTGTGGGTGATGTTCGACGAAATTCAGTACCTCAAGGATTGGGAGGTCCACCTCAAGTCGCTGGTGGACACCTACCCGCACATCCGGTTTGTGGCAAGCGGCTCGGCGGCTACAGCGCTGCGCATGAAAAGCCGAGAGTCAGGTGCCGGACGTTTCACCGAGTTCATCTTGCCGCCGCTCACCTTTGCCGAGTACCTGAATTTCGCCGGCCAGGAAGATTCGCTCATCGTCGAACGCGACGATACGGCGGACCGCGTCCCCGCTTATCACGCAACCGACATCACGGCTCTGAACGTCGAGTTCGTCAACTATCTCAACTACGGTGGCTTTCCCGAGGCCGTGATGAATCCGATGGTGCGTGCCAACCCGGCGCGCTTCCTGCGGCAAGACATCGTGGACAAGGTTTTGCTGAAGGACTTGCCGAGCCTCTACGGCATCGGCAATACACAGGAACTGAACCGCTTCTTCAACGTCCTGGCATTCAACACCGGCAACGAACTTGGCCTGGAAGCTCTGTCCAGCCATTCGGGCATCTTGAAGGCCAAGCTCGCCGACTACCTCGAATATCTGGAGGCGGCATACCTGATTCGCCGCGTGCACCGCATTGACGACAACGCATTGCGCATGCAGCGGGCGCGCACCTTCAAGGTCTATCTCACCAACCCGGCCATCCGAGCCGCGCTGTTCGGCATGACAGGCGCCGACGACGACGCCATGGGCAACCTGGCCGAAACCGCCGTCTGGAGCCAGTGGCTGCACAGCGAGCAGGTGAGCCGCGCACTCCATTACGCACGCTGGAAATCAGGCCGTCAGGACTTGGAGGTCGATATCGTGTCGCTCGACCCGCGCACGCAGAAGCCGCGCTTCGCTGTTGAAATCAAATGGTCCGACCGGGCGCCAACCGCCCTCAACGAACTACGCGGCCTGCGCGAACTGGCTGCAAAACACCGCTTGGTCCGCAAGCCATTGGTTACCACGCGCACCATCACCGGCGAAGTGCGAGTCGACGGCATCGACATCGAGTTCATGCCCGTGGCATTGCACTGCTACACGATCGGCCGCAACTTGCTGCGGGGCAACTGAATCCCATGACTTGCCGCAGATCGTCCCCACTAGCCTGCCAAGCCATCCGCATCCAGGGTGGCCTCATCGCCACCAACGGTGGCAGCCCCACATGACAGCACCGGCTAACATCCGCCCACCCGCAAGCCCACTACCTGGAGAACACTCGATGTTGAAACACCTGTTCAGTACTCTGCTCATCGCGATGGCACA
>JANLVB010000419.1:0-19850 GCA_031363785.1 Betaproteobacteria bacterium | reverse complement strand
CCAGGAGTTCGGCATACGTCCGTTCGGCAGCCGCGCGCTGCTGTCACTGGCGCGCGAGAAGGGGTTTGGAACCTGGGCCCGGGAATTCAGGCCGATCTACGGGCCCTTCGAAGCCGGCCTGGGCCGCTTTGTCGCGCTCGGCAAGGACGATTTCATTGGCCGGGCGGCAGCGTTGCGCGAACACAGCGAAGGCCCGAAGCGCCAGCGCGTGACCTTTGTCGTCGACGCCGACGACGCGGACGCGATCGGCGACGAGGCGGTCTGGAAGGATGGAAAGGTGGTGGGATGGATCACATCCGGTGGTTATTGCCATTACGTCAACCGCTCGTACGCGACTGGCTATGTGGCGACCGACGCGCTCGCGCAACCCGCCGCCGCGCGCTGGCAACTTGAGATCCTGGGCGAGCTGCGCGAGGCGCGGCTTCAGGGCGAGCCGCTGCTGGACCCGCAGGGAACTCGCATGACGGGTTGACCACAGCTCAAGCGAGAGATAGTGGCGGCGCTCAAGCTGGACAGCGCAGCCATCAGCATCGAGGGGCCACCGACGCGGCGACGCCGGTCACGGCCAGCGTGACCGGCGGCCTTGCATGAATATCAATTGGCTTGCCGGCCGGCGGGTGTCAGTGTCAACTCCAGCAACTGGGCAAACGCCGTGTCGCAAACTCCCAGTTGGCCTACCAGGTCGACAATCTGCCGCGCGCGAGTCGGCTCAAGCACATCACTGGACAAGCCGAAAAACTTCAGGTCGATTTCCTCTGCGGACAATGGGTTCTCGGGATTGCCGCGGGCGATGCTCGGTACAGAGTCCAACTGGCGTCCATCGCGCAGACTTACGCGAACGTGGGCCCACCGCTCGGCAGGAAACACGTCGTTGTAGGCCCCGTGTTCATGTAGCTGCATCGTGGAGGAGAGCTTCAGCGTCAGCGGGTCTGCCAGACCGGTGTGCGCGACTTCGGCCGCACCCAGCCTGCCGTGGCGCAGGGCCGCAGCGACCGAAAACGGCAGGCTGTACTGCGCCTGTTCGGTGGTTTCGGGCACGCGTGTGGCCAGACGGCATGCCTGGTGAAACGTCCAGACTTCAATGCCGGAGATATCGTCTGGCCCGAAACGATGTTCACATGCCAGGCTCATGGCGGCCTCCACGGCCGGCTGTGCCCAGCGACACACCGGGTAGGCCTTGAAATACTGATCGAGTATTCGCCACCGCTGTCCCACGTCGGCCCAGGTGGGCGCAACCGCATCCTCCTGCACGGTCAGCGCCGGGGCGCCCGTGAACCCGTCCTGCGCCAGCAACGCGGCGCTGATGCCGGTCATTGCGCCCCAGCCCGAGCCGTCCTTCACCATGGTCGGGTAATCGATGCAACGCATCATCTGGCTGCGTGGACCATGGTACTCGGCAATGCCCATCGCCTCCATGGTTTGCCGCGCGTCAAGTTGCAGGTTGCGTGCCCCCAATGCAGCGCAGGCAATCGTGCTCCATGCGCCCGACGTGTGGTAGTCGCTGGCGGTAGCGTGCAGAGCGATACCAGCGCGCGTCGCGATCTCGTAACCGATCACGATCTGGGTCAGAAACTCCTGGCCGTCCATGTGGCGCAAGGCGTCTGCAAACGCAAGAACAGTCGGCAGGACAGCAACGCCGGCATGCCCTTTTGTCAGCACATGCCCATCGTGCGCGTCCAGGCTGTCTATGGTCATTCCTCCGGCCAACGCTGCCCCTGCCATGCTGGCGCGGCGCCCGTCGAACAATATGCGGGCCTCCTGCTCGCGGCCTGACAGATGCCGCACTGCGTGCTGCCGGATGATGCGGGAAAGCCGGGTCTGGGTGCCACCTGCAGCGACACCCAACAGATCCAGTACACAGCGGCGCGCCTGGGCTATGACTTGCTCCGGCAAATCCTGGTAGCGCAGTTGATGGATGAAATTCGTCAAGTTCATGGGGCTGATGTTTTCAGGCTTGGGTACTTCAAGTCCGCAAGTGGGCGTTCGGGTTGACTGGCAGTCCTTCCACAAGACGCGAGCGCGTTTTCACCAGCCCGGTACGCTCAAATCAGACCTTGCTCCCGCAGGAAGGCGCGCGCCACGTCTTCGACCGACTTCTTCTCGACGTCGACCGCCGCATTGAGCCGACCCATCACGGCATCGTTCAGTTTGGCAGACAACGCATTCAAGGGCTCAGCCAGTTTCGGATTCTTGTCCAGCACTTCCTTGCGGACCACAGGCGTCAACGCATACGCCGGGAAGAAACCCTTGTCGTCTTTGAGCACCACGAAGTTGAAAGCGGGAATGCGGCCATCGGTTGCAAATACCAGGGACACGTCCACCTGGCTGTCGCGCAGTGCTTGGTAGGTAAGGCCGGTGTCCATGCGCTTGACGTTGTCGCGTGCAAACTCGAAACCATAGGTTTCCTGCATCGGTTTGAGTCCGTCAGGGCGCGCAAAAAACTCCGAGTTGCTGGCAAAACTCAGTTTTGCATCGGCCTTGACCGCCTTTGCCAGGTCGGAAATGGTTCCGATTCCACGCTTGGCTGCGTCGTCCCGGCGCATGGCAAGTGCATAGGTATTGTTGGCCGCGGAAGGATTGAGCCAGACCAGTCCCTTGGCCGCATCGAGCTCCTTGACACGCTTGTAGGTATCGGCGGCGTTGAGTTTGTCCGTGACCTTGTTGTAGGTTACCAGCGATGTGCCGGTGTATTCCCAATACAGGTCGATCTGTCCATTCTCGTGCGCCGACCGCAGCGCCGCGCTGCCCATGCCCGCCTTTCGGTCTGGTTTGAAACCTTTGGCTTCCAGCAGTTGGACCGTCATCTCGGTCATCAAAATCTGCTCCGTAAAGGCTTTGCCGCCAACCACGATGGTGCTTTGTGCATGCACCACCAGGGACGAGGCCAAAGCGCCGGTGAAAACGAAGGTGGAAAGAAGGGCTCGACGTAACATGGGAAATCTCCTTGGGTTTGAGAGTGGTGAAAAAGGCATGCTCATGCGCGCAGCGGCCGGTAGGGGTTGACACCCCGGGGAATCAGCCAGTACTGAACCTGGTACAGCAACAAGTCGACCAACACAGCAAGAGCGCAGGTCGTGAAAGCGCCGGCCAGCATCATGGCCGGCTCGTTGGTGTCGATGCCGGTGAAGATGAGCTCGACCAGCCCACCGCCGCCTATCAGAAAGGCCAAGGCGGCAGTGCCGGTGGCATAGGTGAGGGCGGTGCGGATGCCGGAGACGATGACGTTCAGTGCGTTGGGCAATTCCACCCGCCACAGAATCTGGCCATGGCGCATGCCGAGGCCGCGCGCTGCATCGAGCAGCGCGGGTGAAACATGTTGCAGACCGACACAGGTATTGCGCACGATGGGCATCAGCGTGGCGATGGTCAGCCCGATCACGGCCGAGCCCGTGCCGATCCCGAAGAAGAGCATCGCAATGGCCAGCTTCGCCAGTGTGGGCACCGTGGTGCCGATGTTGAGCAACTGCATCACGCCTTCGGAATAACGTCGCATGGAAGGCCGGGACAGCCAGATACCGAGCGCCACGCCCAGCGTCACCGAAAAGAGGGCCACCAGTGCGACCAGCTTGATGTGTTGTCCGAGCAGGTACTGCACCTCGGACCGGTAGCCAAGCAACTGGGCTCCGAAGGACGCAGCGTGCGCGGCCGGCGTGCACACAGCCAGGAGCAGCGCGAGGCTTGCGACTCGGCCGAAACTGTCAAATGCATGGGAATCAGCGTGCCGGGGCATTGCGTCCACCGCCCGCTGAAGCCGCGGCATCCTTCGACATGGCGCTGGGCACGCTGACCGCACGGCTGATGGCCGCCTGGCTGACAACGCCGCGCAAATACCCCTCGGCATCGACGCTGGGCAACCAGGGAACGGCCAGACGCAGCAACTCGGACACCACGACCCGCAAATCACAATCCATGCGCACCGCCACCGGTCCCAGGGCTCGGCCACCCGCAATCACCGCTACCACCCGGCCGGCCGAGTCCACCTGAATCGTTCCAATGCAACCATCGATGGTCACCTCCACGGTCTGGCCCAGCGAAACCGCGAGGAGAGCATGAACTTCCCCGACACGTTTGCGGCGCAGGCGCTTGAGCGTGGGATCCGGGCCGATAAAACCGGCCACGAAGTCATTGGCCGGCGCGGTCAGAACTTCATCGGGTGTGCCAGCCTGCTCCAGACGGCCGGCGCGGAAGATGGCAATGCGATCGGCCATCTTGACCGCCTCGTCGATGTCATGGCTCACCAACAGCACGGTCTTTTTGAGCTTTTGCTGCATCGCCAGGAACTGGTCCTGAATCGCGGCACGGTTGATGGGGTCGATCGCGCCAAAAGGTTCGTCCATCAGCAGCACCGGCGGGTCGGCCGCCAGCGCGCGCGCCACGCCCACGCGTTGCTGTTGCCCGCCCGAGAGCTGGTTGGGAAAGCGCGTCAAAAACTGACCGGCGTCCAGGCCCACCATGTCCAGCAGTTCGGCGGCGCGCGCACGCATGCGCGCCGGCGTCCAGCCCAGGAGGCGGGGAACGACGCCGATGTTTTCCTCGACCGTCATGTTGGGGAACAGGCCCACCTGCTGAATTACGTAGCCGATGCCGCGGCGCAACTCCACAGTGTCGATGGCCGCAGTGTCGCGGCCGTTGATCAGCACCCGCCCACTGGTGGGTGTAATCAGCCGGTTGACCATGCGCATGGTGGTCGTCTTCCCGCAGCCTGACGGACCAATCAGGACGCAGATCTCACCCGTGCCCACGGTCAGGCAGACGTTGTCCACCGCCGCTGAACTGCCGCCGGCGCCGTAGATTTTGCCGAGATGTTCCAGGGTAATCATGGTGGCGCCAGAGTGCAGTCAGTTTGGCAGCGCCGCAAGGCCACGGGGCGTGAGGCGGCGTTGCAGCAGGGCCAGCCCGAAGTCGGAGGCGATGGCAAGCAGGCTCACGGCAAAGGCGCCGGTGAGCAATTGACGGATGTCAGTTTGCGTGATGCCGCGGCTGATAAAGGTGCCCAGGCCACCTGCGCCGATGTAGGCTGCGATGGCAGTGATGCCGATGTTCATCACGACAGCGATCCGGATGCCGGCCATGACGACGGGCATGGCGTTGGGCAACTCCACGCGCCACAGGCGCTGCGAGGGGCTCATGCCCATGCCGGTGGCAGCATCGCACAATGCGGGGTCCAGGCCGACCAGCGCGGTGTAGGTATTGCGCACGATCGGCACCATGGAATAAATATAGACTGCAATCACCGCAGGCAACCATCCGATGCCTTGTCCAATGGTGGAGAGCAGCGGAATCAGCATGCCGAAGAGGGCAATCGAAGGCACCGTGATCAGGATGGAACCGCCCGAGAGCACCGCTGGGGCCCAGCGTGGATGGCGCGCGATGCTGACCCCCATGGCCATCCCGCAGGCAATGGCCAGCAGCACCGCCACGCCCACGATGGACATGTGCTCCATGGCTCGCATGCCGATCATGGGCAGGTTCTTGGCCATGTAGGCCAGCGTTTCCATGCGTCTCCTTTGCTGGTGCCGTGTCAACACGGATAAAAGCCAATCGTATGAGAAGCCCCCGCTGCGGAAGGCGCACAAGCGGACAAGAAATGTGCGCCATGCGACGCCAACACGCCCGCCAAGGCCCTTTCAAGAAATCCGGCGCCCTCCGATAAAGGGTTAACCCCCATGAACCGGGCGCCTCAGGCTGCGCCGCGCTTCGGGTCTCTCGATGCACGCCGGACGTCGCTTGGCCGCTGGCCGAAGTTGGTCTGGAACGTACGCGCGAAGTGCGACTGGTTACCAAATCCGCACTTCAGCGCGATGTCACCAATCGAGTCGTCGGTGTGGGTCAGCAGGTCGCTGGCTGCACGCAGACGCATTTCAACGAAAAACTGTTCAGGTGTGCGCGCCAGTTCCGTTCTGAAAAGCCGCTGTAGCTGTCGTGTCGACAGACCAGCCAAGTCCGCGATCTGTGCCAGCAGCAGTGGCGACTCGATGGACTGTTCCATGAAGCTGATGGCCTTGACCAGCCGTCGGTCTTTCACGCCATAGCGCCATCGCACCTCCATCGGCTGCACTTCGCCCGGCAAGCGCATGCGGCTATGAATGAAGTTGTTGGCCACGTTCAGGGCCAGTGTCTGGCCATGTTGGGCGCGGATGAGGGCCAGCATCATGTCCATCGCGGCAGTGCCGCCACTCGATGTCCAGCGGTTGCGGTCGATGCAGAAGACATCCCGGGTAGTCTGCACCAGTGGGTGCCGCTCCTGCAGTTCCCGCAGGCGGTCCCAGTGGCCCGTGCAACGGTACCCATCGAGCAGGCCGGCCCTGGCCAGCACGATGCTGCCGTGGCTCACCGCTCCCACAGCCTTGCTCGACCCTGCAACACGCGCCAGGCGGTCCAGCATGCGCGGCTGCAGCAGGTGGTCGAAATCAAGGCTTGCGATCACCAGCGTCAAGTCGGAAGGCGGGACGGCCAGGTCGTAGTGGTCAGCTGCGAGCCGGAAGCCGCTGCTCGAAACCAGATCGTGGGAGTCCAGCGACACGACAGACCATTGGTACAGGGCCTTGCCAGACAGCAGGTTGGCGGCCCGCAGGGGCTCGATGGTGGAGGCTAACGCCATCATGGAGAACGAAGGAAACGGCACCACACTGACCACAGTCGGCGAGGAGAAGGACGCCACGGAAGGTGCGTCAGCAGTCGTGTTGTGGGAATCCATGTGAAAGCCGATAAATTATAGGAACTGGCCCGCGCGATGTCGCATGGTGCACAGTGTTCGTCCGTTTGCGAGTGACCCATTTGTGTGGCATTGCCTACTATGGTGCACCGGACCAAGAAGAAAGAACGCCGCAATGGAACACACTCGACGACGCGAGGGTGGCAGAGCCCGGCGTTCAGGCAACGCGCCGCTGCCGCAATTGCCTTGGCAGTCGGTGGTCAACCCGTATGCGCCCATGGAACTGCTTTCGGCAGACCAGATCGAATCGATTCACCGTACCTCGCTGCGCATTCTGGAAGAATTGGGCATCGAAGTGATGTCGCCACGCGCCCTGGATATCTTCAAGGCAGCCGGTGCCGATGTGGACTTCAAGACCATGACCGTGCGGCTGGACCGCACGCTCGTGGAGAAGGGCTTGCACACAGCGCCGTCCTGGTTCACCCTTACCTCGCGCAACCCTTTGAAGCAGCTCACCATCGGCGGCAACCACCTCAACTTCAGCCTGGTGGCCGGCCCGCCGAACGTGCACGACCGCGTGCGCGGACGGCGCGCCGGCAACTATGGCGACTACTGTGATTTCATCCGGCTGGCGCACCACTTCAACGCGATTCACCTGATCGGCAACCAGGTCTGCGCGCCGGTGGAACTGGCGGCCAACTCCCGGCACCTCGACACCTACTTCGCCAATCTGACCTATTCCGACCTGACCTACCATTGCACGGCCATCGGGGCCGGCAGGGCGATGGACGGCATCCGGATGATGGCCATAGCGCGCGGCATATCACTCGAGGAGATGGCGCGGTCGCCCGGGGTCATCACGATCATCTCTGTCAACAGCCCGCGCCGCTTCGACGACAGCATGGCCGATGGCCTGATCGCGATGGCCGAGCATGGCCAGCCGGTGGTGATCACGCCCTTCACGCTGATGGGCGCAATGGCACCGGTCACGCTGGCGGCAGCTTTGGCGCAGCAAAATGCCGAGGCGCTGCTCGGGGTGGTGCTGACGCAGCTGATCCGGCCGGGCACACCCGTGATGTACGGGTCTTTCACCTCGAACGTCGACATGCGCAGTGGCGCACCCGCCTTCGGTACACCCGAGAACGCCAAGGCGAACATCGCGAGCGGGCAATTGGCCCGGCGTTACGGCCTGCCCTACCGCACTTCGAATGCCAACGCATCGAATGCGGCGGACGCACAGGCGGTGTACGAAACCGAAATGTCCCTGTGGGGTGCAGTTCTGGGCCATGGCAACCTGATCTACCACGCAGCGGGCTGGCTGGAAGGCGGCCTTACGGCGTCGTTCGAAAAGCTCGTGCTCGATGTGGAGATGCTGCAGCACATGATGGAATTTCTCAAACCCATCGAAGTCAATGAAGCAGAGCTGGGTTTTGATGCCATCAAAGGCGTGGCCACTGGCGGGCACTTCTTCGCGTCGGCGCACACCATCGCGAGGTACGAACATGCCTTCTACCAACCGCTCGTCTCCAACTGGCAGAACTTTGAGGCCTGGCAGGCCGGCGGCGGCAAGGATGCCACCGAGCGCGCCACCGGAGTGTGGCAGCGGGCACTGGCCGAGTACCAGGAGCCAACACTGGATGCGGCCATCCGCGAGGAATTGATCGCCTACATGGACCGGCGACGTATAGAGATTGGAACTGGCGATCCTTGACTGAAAAAGGTGGTTGAGTGTGATGGTCGCTGGTTGATCGCGCAAGGACTGATCAAGCAATATTGTTCATCTTCCCCAGTCGTACCCGACCGTGATCGGCGCATGGTCGGAAAACTTCTCGCCCTTGTAGATATCCGCCTTGCGTGCCCCGGCAGCCAGAAGCGGTGTCGCCAAGTGGTAGTCCAGCCGCCACCCTACGTTGTTGGCATAAGCCTGCCCGCGGTTGCTCCACCAGGTGTAGGCTTCGTCGGTGGTGTGTGGGTGCAGCTGCCGGTAGACATCGACAAGTTTGGCCTTGTCCAGCAGCTTGGTCATCCATGCGCGTTCTTCGGGCAGGAAGCCGGAGTTCTTCTGGTTGCTTTTCCAGTTCTTCAGGTCGATCTCCTGGTGCGCGATGTTGACGTCGCCACACAGGACGAAGTCGCGCTGCTTCTTGAGTTTGGTCAGGTGCGGGTAGAAGCCGGCCAGAAAACGGAACTTGGCCTGCTGGCGCTCTTCGCCGGATGAGCCGCTGGGGAAATAGGCGCTGATGATGGACATCTTGCGTTTTGGGGTGTCAAAACGCAGCTCGACATAACGCCCCTCGGCGTCGAACTCTTTCGAGCCGTAACCTATGACCACATCGCTGGGTGCCTGGCGGGTGTAGATGGCGACGCCCGCGTAACCCTTCTTTTCAGCGAAGTGGAAGTGCCCTTGTAAACCGGCCAGCTGCTCGAAGCGCCCGGTGACGTCATCAGCCTGGGCCTTGACCTCCTGCACGCAAATACAATCAGGCCGGGCCTGGGCAAGCCAGGTTTCGAGCCCCTTGCTGGCGGCGGAGCGGATGCCGTTGAGGTTGAGGCTGGTTAATTTGAACAAGGACATCTCCATGACGGATGCTCAGCCCGATCAGCTGGCGCAGGATTTTGTGCAATTCGCGGTTGATTGTGGCGTGTTGCGCTTTGGCGAGTTCAAGACCAAGGCCGGGCGCATGAGCCCGTACTTCTTCAATGCCGGCCTGTTCGATGATGGTGCCAAGCTCGGCCGACTGGCGGAATTTTATGCGCGCCGTCTGCTCGCCAGCGGCATCGAATTCGACATGGTGTTCGGGCCGGCGTACAAGGGCATACCCCTGGGCGCGGCTTTGAGTGTGGAGTTGGCTCGGCTCGGGCGCAATGTGCCATTTGCCTACAACCGCAAGGAAGCCAAAGACCACGGCGAGGGTGGCACCCTGGTGGGCGCGCCGCTGAAGGGCCGGGTGCTGGTGGTGGACGATGTGATGTCGGCTGGCACCGCCGCGCGCGAATCGATTGCCATCATCCGCGCTGCCGGGGCCCGGCCACATGCCGTGGTGATCGCCCTGGACCGGCAGGAAAAGGCGGCTGAAAACGGCGTGGACAGCGAACACAGTGCGGTGCAGTTTGTACGCCAGCAGCTGGGCCTGCAGGTTTGCAGCATTGCGAAACTGGCCGATTTGCTGCAGTATCTGCGACAACACAGCACTAGTGGGCTGGGTACAGAATATGCGCGCGTGGTGGCCTACCGCAGCCGTTACGGCGTGGATGACGATTCCTGACAATGCCCGAGTGGAGACAAGCACTGTGCGCGACCTGATGCCTTGGCTGACCGCCTGTATGCTGTGCGGCATGGGGGCTGGTGCGCTGGCTCAGGACGGCCAAGTTCCCGTATCCGGCGTGTATTCCTGCGTCGATGCCAGGGGGCGCAAATT
Organism: Betaproteobacteria bacterium; assembly: GCA_031363785.1. Classification (GTDB taxonomy): domain Bacteria; phylum Pseudomonadota; class Gammaproteobacteria; order Burkholderiales; family Burkholderiaceae_C; genus CAISIP01. The sequence goes on along the minus strand of JANLVB010000419.1, from coordinate 9,776 downwards.
GACCTCGGACCGGCCGATTGCCGAATGCGCGGATCGTGAACAAAAACTGCTCAACCCCAGTGGCACGGTGCGGGCCAAGGTCGGGCCAACACTGACGGCGCAGGAACGCTCGGCGCAGGAAGAGCGCGAAAAGCAGGAGGCACAAGGACGCGCCTTGCAGGCCGAAGAAAAGCGCCGTGAGCGCGCCCTGCTGGTGCGGTATCCGGGCAAGGAAACCCATGACCGGGAGCGTACCAGTGCGCTGGCGCAGATCGGCTCGGTCATCCAGGCCGCCAACAAGCGTATCGACGATCTGCAGCAGGAGCGCAGCAAACTTGATGGCGAGATGGAGTTTTACAAAAAGGATCCGAGCAAGGCACCGCCTCTGTTGCGCCAAAAGTTCGAAGACCTGTCACAGAGCATGGCGTCGCAAAAACGCTTTATCGGTGAACAGGAGAACGAAATCCGGCGCGTCAATGCGCGCTTTGACGACGAGCTGGTGCGGCTCAAGCAGTTGTGGGCGGCGCAGCACGCCGCGCCTGCCCCACCAGTCAGAAAATCGCCCTGAGTGGCATGGCGGCGGCCCGCTGCCAAAGATGCTGCCATCGACCTGGTCACAACGCGCAACTTCGAAAACCCGCGTGAATTTCTATCCTGCCTGCAGCAAAGAAATTGCGGTAACGGGGTGGCGCAGGCGCGGGTCGGTGGCCTCTGAGAGCCTGAGAGTCTTTCAATCCGGCACGCCAGTGGGTTGGATTCGGCTGGTCTGGATGGCTTTTGGCCATGAAGGTGCCCCTTTATGCATGCAACCCGTGTTGTGATTGTGACCCCTGCCATGCTTGACGCCAACAATGGCAACTGGCAAACCGCACGGCGCTGGCAGCATCTGCTGGCGTCGCGCTACCCGGTGCGCGTCGCGAGCCAATGGCCAGACGCCCAGGCAAGCGGCAGCGACCGCGTGATGCTGGCGCTACATGCGCGCCGCTCTGCTGCATCGATAGCTGCCTGGGCCGCCGCCACGCCGTGCACGCACGATGCGCCCGGTCTGGCCGTCGTGCTGACTGGCACCGACCTGTACCGCGATATTCAGGTCGACCGGCAGGCGCAGGTATCGTTGCGGCTGGCCCGGCACCTGGTCACGCTGCAGGAATGTGGCCCGGATGCGATGCCCGTGCACCAGCGAGTCAAGGCCCGAGTCATCTTTCAATCGACCTCGCAGCGCCAGACCCTGCCCAAGACAGACCACCACCTGCGGGTTGTGGTGGTGGGTCATTTGCGCGAAGAAAAGGCACCACACACCATATTTGAACTGGCCCGGGTTTTGCGCGCCAGGGCAGACATCCGCATCGATCACATTGGCGCTGCGCTGGATCCGGCCCTGGGGCAACTGGCAAGGCAAACAGCCGCCAGCTGCCCGGCCTACCGCTGGCTGGATGGCCAGCCGCACGAGGCGACGCGCCGGCGCATCCAGCGCGCCCATGTGTTGTTGCACCCCAGCCGTATGGAGGGTGGTGCGCACGTGGTGATGGAAGCCGTGCGCAGTGGCACCGTGGTGCTGGCGTCGCGTGTGGATGGCAATGTGGGCATGCTCGGGCGCGACTACCGTGGTTACTTCGATTTTGGTGACGTCGCCGCCGCCACCGGGCTGCTGCAGCGCTGTCGCGACGAACAGTCTGGCGGCGGCCGCAGGTTTCTTCGCCAACTCATGGTCCAATGCCAGCGGCGTGCACCGCTATTCGATGCAGCCAACGAGCGCACACAACTGCACCAACTGGTGGAAGACCTGCTTGCTGCAGACGCGCATCGTCCATGAACCCCTGTCACTGACACCAACCCCGAATGCAGACATCAGAACAACCCGTAGTGCGCGATATCGTGCTGGTCGGCGGCGGCCACAGCCACATCGGTGTGCTGCGCAACTTCGGCATGGCCCAGGTGCCTGGTGTGCGCTTGACGCTGCTGTGCACCGATGTCCACACACCCTACTCCGGCATGTTGCCGGGTTACGTGGCCGGGCATTACGACTTTGACGCGGTACACATCGACCTGAGTCGGCTGGCCAGCTTTGCCCGCGCACGGTTTGTCTGTGCCGAGGTGACCGGCATCGACCGTGCCGCGCACCGGGTGCTGCTGCGTGGCCGGCCTGCAATTGCATATGACCGGCTGTCGATCAACATCGGTTCGACGCCCCAAGTCGGACTGGTGCCTGGTGCCGCCGAACACGCGGTGCCAGTGAAGCCGATCTTCCAGTTCAACCAGCGCTGGCTGGCTCTGCTTGAGCGCGTGTGCAGCCACACCGGTCGGTTGCGCATTGCAGTCGTGGGTGGCGGTGCCGGTGGCGTGGAGTTGCTGTTGGCCATGCAGTACCGGTTGCGCCGCGAGTTGCGGTTGCTGCAGCGCGACCCGGACACGCTGGCGTTTGCCCTGTTCACTGCCGACAGCACGATATTGCCAACCCACAATGCCGGGGTGCGGGGCCGCTTCAACGATGTGTTGCTGCGGCGCGGCGTGTTGGTACATACCGATGCCGCCGTGCGCCGGGTTGAACCACAGCGACTCCAGACTGCGGACGGCCAGTGGTTTGAGGCGGATGAAATTGTCTGGGTCACCCAGGCCGGTGGTGCGCCCTGGTTGGCCGGCACCGGGCTGGCTCTGGACGGACGTGGCTTTGTGCGCGTAAACGACTGGCTGCAGTCGATCAGCGACCCGCATGTATTTGCCGCCGGTGACATCGCCAGCATCGAGCAACGCCCGCTGGAGAAAGCGGGCGTGTTTGCGGTGCGTATGGCACGTCCGCTGGCGCTGAATCTGCGCCGCTCATTGCAGGAGCAACCGTTGCTGGTGTACCGCGCGCAGCGGCGCTGGCTGGCTTTGGTGAGTACCGGGGATCGTTATGCGGTCGCCTCGCGTGGAATGATCGGTTTTGCCGGCGCCTGGGTCTGGCGCTGGAAAGACTGGATCGACCAGCGTTTCATGCGGCGCTTTTCCGAGTTCCCGGCGATGCATCGGTTCGCGCCACAAGCCCATGGCAGTGTCTCTGGTGTGCCACTGACGCAGGAGGAGTCGTTGCAGGAGATTTCGGCGCTGGCCATGCGTTGTGGTGGTTGTGGTGCCAAGGTCGGTGCCACCGTGTTGTCGCGTGCGCTGGGTGCTTTGGCGCCGATTGAACGCGACGATGTGTTGATCGGTTTACACGCGCCGGACGATGCGGCCGTGGTGCGTGTACCAGCGGGCAAGGCGGCGGTACACACGATTGATTTTTTCCGCTCCTTCATCGACGATCCCTACCTGTTTGGCAAAGTCGCGGCCAACCATGCATTGGGCGACATCTTTGCGATGGGTGCACAACCGCAAAGCGCCACTGCGGTGGCCACCGTCCCGCCCGGGCTGGAGAGCAAGGTGGAGGAACTGCTGCTGCAGATGATGAGCGGGGCGGTGGAGGTGTTCAATGCGGCGGGTTGTGCACTGGTGGGCGGCCATACCGCCGAGGGCAGGGAACTGGCGTTGGGTTTTGCCATCAACGGCCTGATCGACGAGGACCTGGGCCAGGTCATGCGCAAAGGCGGCATGTTGCCGGGCAACGTTCTGGTGTTGACCAAACCGATTGGCACCGGCACCTTGTTCGCCGCCCACGCCCGCATGGCCGCGCGCGGCCGCTGGATTCAGGGAGCGTTGCAATCGATGGTGCAGTCGAACCAGCGCGGCGCCGAGTTGCTGCGTGTTTTCGGCGCCACCGCGTGTACCGACCTGACCGGCTTCGGACTGCTCGGGCACCTGGTCGAGATGACGCGGCCCTCAGGAGTGGATGCACGCATCGACCTGGCGGCGTTGCCACTGCTCGACGGAGCCCTGGAATGTGTGGCGCAGGATATTGTCAGCTCGTTGCAGCCATCCAACCTGCGATTGCGTCGGGCCTTGCGCAACCAGGAGGCGTATGCACAACACCCGCGTTATCCCTTGTTGTTCGACCCGCAGACGGCTGGTGGTTTGCTGGCCAGTGTGCCAGCAAAAAATGCTGCTACCTGTGTCGCCGCACTGCGAGCGGCGGGTTACTCGCACACCGCGATCATTGGTGTGGTGTTGCCGCAGGGTGATGCGTTGGCGCCGATCATGCTCGCGGACTGAAGCGCCGCTGCCCAGGCTGTCAGCCCAGCCTGGCCCGCAGCATGTCGTTGACCTGTTGTGGATTGGCCTTGCCGCGACTGGCCTTCATGACCTGTCCGACCAGGGCGTTGAAGGCTTTTTCCTTCCCCTGGCGGAACTCTTCCACACTCTTGGTGTTGGCGGCCAGCACCGCGTCGATGATTTTCTCCAGGGCGCTGGTGTCGTTCATCTGCTTGAGGCCTTTGGCATTGATGAGGTCATCGACTGCATTCGCAGCGCTGTGGCCATGATCCCAAATCTCAGTCAGGATTACATCCTTCGCCGTGCGGAGATTAACCGTTCCGTCTGTCACGCGTCGAATTAAGCAAACGACATGCCATGCGGTCACTGGACTCTGGCGCATGGAGGTAAGGCCAGTGCGATTCAGTCGTGCTGCAAGCTCACCATTGATCCAGTTGGCCACGGTGCGGGCGTGCGTTGTTGCAGCAGAGCCCTCAACACTGGAAAGTTCGTCCATTACGGCCTCAAAGAACTCGGCAGTATCCCTTGAGCTGACGAGTTGTGACGCATCGTATTCATTGAGCAGAAATACATCTCGAAAACGAGCGGCAATCACAGCTGGCAACTCAGGCATGTCCGCCCGAATTTCCTCAATCCACTCCTGCGCGATCACCAGCGGCGGCAGATCCGGGTCCGGAAAATAACGGTAGTCCGCAGCGTCTTCCTTGCTGCGCATGGCGCGGGTCTCGCCGCTGTCCGGGTCGAACAACACGGTGGCCTGCTGTATCGCGTGGCCGTCCTCGAGCTGGTCGATTTGCCACAACACCTCAAAGTCAATGGCTTGTTGCATGAACTTGAAACTGTTCAGGTTCTTGATTTCGCGCCGTGTGCCCAACGCGGCGCCCGGCCTGCGCACCGAGACGTTGGCGTCGCAGCGAAAACTGCCCTCTTGCATGTTGCCGTCGCAAATGCCGATCCAGGTCACGATCTTGTGCAGTTCGCGGGCATAGGCCACGGCTTCGGCGCTGCAGCGCATGTCGGGCTCGGTCACGATCTCCAGCAGCGGCGTGCCGGCGCGATTGAGGTCGATCCCGCTCATGCCGACAAAATCCTCGTGCAGTGATTTGCCCGCGTCTTCCTCCAGGTGTGCACGTACCAGTCGCACCGACCTTTTTTCGCCGGCCAGGAAGAACTCGACTGCGCCACCCTGCACCACCGGTATCTCGAACTGGCTGATCTGGTAACCCTTGGGCAGGTCAGGATAGAAGTAGTTCTTGCGCGCAAACACGCTGCGTGGCGCGATGTGTGAGCCGATGGCCAATCCAAACCGGATCGCCCGCTCTACCGCGCCCCGGTTCATCACCGGCAATGTTCCGGGCAGGGCCAGATCAACGGCACAGGCCTGGGTGTTGGGCTCGGCGCCAAAAGCCGTGGAGGCGCGGCTGAAGATCTTGGATTGGGTGGAGAGCTGGGCGTGGGTTTCAAAGCCAATGACGACTTCGTAACCGCGCACCAGGGTGGTGACCGGCGGCGCCGTGGCGGTTGTGGAGTGGCCTGTCATTGTCAAAACCCTGGCGGCTTGCGTCTGTGGTGGTCGGTCACTTGCTGGAACTGGTGTGCCATGGCCAGCAGTCTTGCCTCTTGCAGGTAGTTGCCGATCAACTGCAACCCCACCGGAAGGCCGTCGGCGCCAAAACCGGCTGGCACACTCATGCCCGGCAAGCCGGCCAGTGAGGCCGGCAGGGTGAAGATATCGGCCATGTAATTGGCCAGCGGGTCATCGCTTTTTTCGCCGATTTTCCAGGCCACGGTGGGCGCCACCGGTCCGGCGATCACATCGCAGTCCTTGAAGGCCACTTGAAAATCGTCCGACAACATGCGCCGGATTTTCTGTGCTTGCAGATAGTAGGCGTCGTAGTAGCCGTGCGACAGCACGTAGGTGCCGATCATGATGCGGCGCTTGACCTCCGCACCGAAACCTTCGGCGCGGGTCTTGCGGTACATGTCGGACAGGTCGCTGAAGTGTTCGGCGCGATGGCCGAACTTGACACCATCAAACCGGCCCAGATTGCTCGACGCCTCGGCCGGCGCGATGATGTAGTAGACCGGAATCGACAGGCTGGTGCGCGGCAACGAGACCGGAACCAGCCTGGCACCGAGCTTTTCGAATTGCGCCAGGGCCGCATCCACGGCAGCACCGACATCGGCTGCGACACCGCTGCCAAAGAACTCCTTGGGCACCCCGATGCGCAGTCCGGACAAGGGTTGATCCAGCGAGCGCGTGTAGTCCTCGGCTGGCAGGTCGAGCGAAGTGGAGTCGCGGTCCAGGTCCGGCCCACACATGGCGCCGAGCAACATGGCGCAGTCAAGGGCACTGCGTGCCATCGGGCCGGCCTGGTCGAGGCTGCTGGCGAAAGCGACCATGCCGTAGCGCGATGCGCGCCCATATGTCGGTTTGATGCCGGTGACACCGCAAAAGGATGCTGGCTGGCGGATCGAGCCACCGGTGTCGGTACCGGTGCTCGCCGGGACCAGCCGCGCAGCTACAACCGCCGCACTGGCACCGGACGAACCGCCTGGAATGTGTGCGCCATTCCAGGGGTTGCCGACCGCCATGGGACGGGTTTGCCCGATCGGTGCCACAGCCGAGTTTTCGTTCGACGACCCCATGGCAAACTCATCACAATTGAGCTTGCCCAGGCAGACGGCTCCCTGCGCCGCCAGTTTGGCGACCACCGTGGCGTCAAACGGCGAGCGGTAACCCTGCAGCATGCGTGAGCCGGCGGTGGTGGGGAAGTCGCGCGTGACAAAGATGTCTTTGTGCGCCAGAGGTACCCCTTCCAAAGTCGCGCCATCAGCGCGGGCAAGACGGTCATCGGCTGCGCTGGCCTGGGCCAGGGTGACGGCGTCATCCCGCGCCAGATACATGCCCAGGTGGTCGTGTGCGGCAGCACGGCGCAGGAAATGTTGTGCCGTCTCCTGCGCCGACACCGCTCCTTGGCGCAGGCAGCTGGCAAGCTGGCTCAGGTCCAGGTCATGAAGTTCCTGTGTCGACAGGCTCATGGCGCGGGTCTCATTCAATGACCCGCGGCACCAGGAACAGGCCCCGTTCCACCGCAGGCGCACTGCGTTGGTTGGCCTGCCGGTTGTCTGGTTCACTGACCGCGTCGGCACGCAGGCGCAATGCCATGTCACCAATGGTTGCAAACGGATGCTCCAGCGGCAACACGCCGTTGGTATCGACAGCGCGCATCTGGGCTACCGTGTCGAAAAAACCGTTGAGCTGCGTTAACATCCGCTCGCTTTCGGCGGGGCCAAGCTCCAGGCGAGCAAGTGCTGCGATCCGGGCGAGTTCGTTGGATGACAGTGGCATGGCAAAAAAGGCTGGAAATCCGCGTGCGGAGCGTGCCATCTGGCACCACAACGGAGGCTTCGGTTGCAGGGGATGCGGTATTATCCCGCCTTTGCGCGCCGATGCGGAAAGCTGCGGTTTTCGGCGCAAAAACGACAATCCATTTGATGGTCAATATGGCGACGGTGCGCCGAAGCGCTTGCCGTGCCCGAGAGGATTTTGATGTTTGGAGCATTCCGTCAGTACTTTTCTACTGACCTGGCGATTGACCTGGGGACGGCCAATACGCTGATTTTTGTGCGTGACAAGGGCATCGTGCTCGATGAGCCCTCCGTGGTGGCAATTCGCCACGAAGGCGGGCCCCAGGGCAAGAAGACAATTCAGGCGGTTGGCAAAGAGGCCAAGGCGATGCTGGGCAAGGTGCCTGGCAACATTGAAGCGATTCGCCCGATGAAGGACGGCGTGATCGCCGATTTCACCGTTACCGAGCAGATGCTCAAGCAGTTCATCAAGATGGTGCATCCGCGCAGCATTTTCCGGCCCAGCCCGCGCATCATCATTTGTGTGCCCTGTGGCTCCACCCAGGTGGAACGGCGCGCCATCCGCGAGTCGGCCCTCGGCGCCGGCGCCAGCGATGTCTATCTGATCGAGGAGCCGATGGCCGCTGCCATTGGTGCCGGCCTGCCGGTGAGCGAGGCCAGCGGCTCGATGGTGGTTGACATTGGTGGCGGCACCACGGAAGTGGGTGTGATATCGCTCGGTGGCATGGTCTACAAGGGCAGTGTGCGGGTCGGGGGCGACAAGTTTGACGAAGCCATCATCAACTACATCCGGCGCAACTACGGCATGCTGATTGGTGAGCCGACAGCAGAAGCCATCAAGAAGAAGATCGGTTCTGCATTTCCGGGCAGCGAAGTGAAGGAAATGGAAGTGCGCGGGCGCAATCTGTCCGAGGGTGTACCACGCAGCTTCACGATCTCGTCCAATGAGATTCTCGAGGCGCTGACCGACCCGCTGAACAACATCGTCTCCGCAGTCAAGAACGCGCTGGAGCAGACGCCGCCGGAGCTGGGTGCAGACATCGCCGACCGCGGCATGATGTTGACCGGCGGTGGTGCCCTGCTGCGCGATCTGGACCGCCTGCTGGCGGAGGAGACCGGCTTGCCGGTGCTGGTGGCCGAGGATCCGCTGACCTGCGTGGTGCGCGGTTGCGGCATCGCATTGGAGCGGATGGACCGGTTGGGCTCGATTTTCACCAGCGAATAGCCGAAGCAGGGCGCTGCAAACCTGCCAACGGTGACAGCAGGCAGCGACAATATGCACCATGCCGCTTGGTACGCTTGACCGGACCCCGCCCCCGTTTTTCCGCCAGGGGCCGTCGGCCCTGTCCAAACTCACGATTTGCAGCGCACTGGCGGTGTTCCTGATGGTGGCTGACGTGCGTTTTGGTGTCACCCACCCGTTGCGTGCCGTGGTCGCCAGTGCGCTCTATCCGTTCCAGTGGCTGGTGTTCAAGCCAGTGGAGTGGGCTGCTGCGGGATCGCAGTACTTCCAGCAGTTGCACGCTGCACAGCAGGCGAATGACGCAGCACAACGCAAGATGGCACAACAGGCGCAGCGCGCCAGCCAGGTCGAGCTGCTCATGCTGGAAAACGAACGATTGCGCCGGCTGCTCGAGCTGCGTCCGAGGCTGGGCACCACGGCCCAGCCAGCGCAGGTGTTGTACGACGCCGCCGACCCGTACAGCCGAAAGATCATCATCGACAAAGGGCTGGTGAACGGCGTCGCCAATGGGTCGCCAGTCATTGACGAGTCCGGCGTGCTGGGTCAGGTCACCCGTGTCTATGCGTCGGTGAGTGAGGTGAGCCTGCTGAGCGACCGCGATCAGGCTATTCCCGTGCTCAATACACGCACCGGCAGCCGTGGCGTGGCTTTTGGTGACGGCACGCTGGCCGGTGGTGGTCTGGAGCTGCGTTACACCTCGGCCAATGCCGATGTTTTGTCCGGCGACGTGTTGTCCACCAGCGGCGTGGACGGGGTCTATCCGCCGGGTCTCCCGGTGGCACGGGTTGACAAGGTGGAGCGCAGGGTCGACTCGGCCTTTGCCCGCATCTCCCTGGCCCCGGTGGGCCTGGTGTCGGGGGCACTGCATGTGCTGGTGCTCAAACCGCTGTCGGCCGAGATTGCCGCCAGGCCGGCGGTTGAGCCGAGCGTGGCTGCGCCACGCAAATCCTTGCGCAAATGAAGGCCGGCAGACCATGATCATGCGCCAGGGGCAGCAACTGTTGTTGCCGGCAAATCCGCTATTCATCTGGGGCAGTCTGCTGCTGGCGCTGATGCT
>JANLVB010000410.1:0-3762 GCA_031363785.1 Betaproteobacteria bacterium | reverse complement strand
GCTGGTGGTCAACAACGATATGCAGGTCAAGATCGTGGCCGAATTGATCAGCTAAATGAAGGCGAACCCGAACAAACTTTCGTTCGGCTCTCCGGGCAAAGGCACCTCGGTGCAAGTCTCGCGTGAATTGTTCAAGTCGCTCACCGGTACCTCGATGACCCATGTGCCCTACAAGGGCCGGCAGTTCGCCATTCCCGACCTGATCGGCGGGCAGATTCAGCTGATGTTCGACAACATGCCCTCGGCCCTGCCCATGGTGCGGGAGGGCAAGATTCGCGCACTTGCGCAAACCACGGCCAAACGCAGTGCGGCGGCAGCCGATGTGCCCACAGTGGCCGAGACCGTGCCAGGTTTCGAGGCCACCACCTGGTTTGCCGTGTTCGCACCGGTCGGCACACCGCGCGAAGTGGTCGCCCGGCTGAATGCGGAATTGCAGCGCATTTTCAAGCTGCCCGACGTGCAGGAAAAACTCCGGGCGCTGGGCCTGGAGCCCTGGATTTCGACACCCGAAGAACTGACCCGCTTCCAGGCCACCGAGATTGTCAAGTGGGCCCGGGTGGTGAAAGACTCTGGCGCTACCGCCGAGTGAGTGGCATGCCTCGCGTCGTATGCGCCCTGGCGACAGTAACGCCCTGTGGCGTCGTCTGAACCACAGGCAAGGCCAACAGGCATTAGGGAAGCACTGGATGACGGCCAAAGACCAACAGCGCAAGGATGCTACCAAGTCAGTGGCTTTGTTGTACCCCGGTGACCGGGCGATGCGGGACCGTGCCGACCCCGCCGAGAGCCGGTTTGCCGCGTTGTTCTCGGCCCTTGCCGGGCGTGGGCTGAGGGTGCAGCCAGCGGTCTATCACGACGAATTTGCCGACGAGGTGCAGGCGCAACTGTCGACGCTCGACGCCGTGCTGGTGTGGCATAACCCGATCGAGGGTGGGCGGCGGCGCGAACGGCTCGACACCATGCTGCGGGAACTCGCGCTGCAAGGCGTGTACGTCAGCACCCATCCGGACACCATCACGCGGCTTGGCACCAAGGATGTGTTGTTCGACACATGTGACCTGCCGTTTGGCAGTGACGTGCATCGCATCGACAACCTGGCGCAGCTCGATCTCGAATTGCCGCTGCGCCTGCGCCAGGGTCCACGGGTACTCAAGCAATATCGCGGGCACAGTGGTATTGGCGTCTGGCGAGTGGAATGGGCCGAGCCGCTTGCTGGCACCCCCATGGTCCTGCTGCGCCATGCACAACGCGGCTGCGAGCAGCAGTGTGTGGATTGGCCAACGTTGCGCCAGACCCTGGCGCCGTACTTCGAATCAGCCCAGGGTGGCCACATGATCGACCAGGCCTGGCAGCCACGTATCACGGACGGCATGGTGCGTGCCTACCTGGTGGGTGAGCGGGTGGCGGGTTTCGGCCACCAGGCGGTCAACGCCCTGTTTCCGACCCCGCCGGGTGGTCCCGCCGTGTTGCCCGGTCAGCGTCTGTACGTCGGCCCCGATGCCGCAGACTTTCAGCTGCTCAGGCAACGTCTGGAATCGGGCTGGATCGATATGCTGCGCCAGCGTGTGGGTCTGGGCCCCGGGCAGTTGCCCCTGTTGTGGGACTGCGACTTCATGTGGGGCGAGCCGCGACCCGAAGAGCCATCGCCATTCGTGTTGTGCGAGGTCAATGTCAGCAGTGTGTCGCCATTTCCGCCGTCGGCGATAACTCCGCTGATTGACGCGTTGTGCGCCAGACTCGAGCTTGCCACTGGTTGACAGCAAAGGGCAGAACGCAACGAGCGGTGGCGCCCGATCAGCTGTTTATCCACGAACTCAAGGCTCGACCGCCTGAGGCGAGCGCCACGAAGGCTTTGGCCTGACGACGGTACCACGCGGTGCCCGAAACCGAATTGACAGGTTTAACGGTAGTGCACTAAGATTCGCCACAGTAATGTCTTGATCGTGACTGCCGGATCGGCAGCGCTGTCGGCGCGTTGCCCGGAACTGTTGGTTGTTTGACGTTTTTTTGGCGTCTGGAGCAAGGTGACGATATGGACAGACTGTTCTCCGTGACGTACAGCGATGCGCGCGCCAACTTTTTGCAGGCCTGCCTGCAGGCAAAGGTCGTTGTCAGCCACCACCTGCATCCACTGAAGGGGCCCAGTGGTGAGGTGCTGGCAACCGACGTGGCGCGTATCGGACCGGACGACGCGCAGGACGTCGTGGTGGTCGTGTCCGCGACCCACGGCACCGAAGGCTACGCCGGCTCCGGCATTCAGATTGGACTGCTGGAAACACTGCCCGGCAAGTTGTCGCCAGGACAGGCGGCCGTGCTGATCCATGCCATCAATCCACACGGTTTCGCCTGGACGCGCCGCGTCAATGAAGACAATGTCGATTTGAATCGGAATTTTGTCGACCACGAAGGTGGAAACTACCCCGAGAATGAACTGTTCGAGCGGCTGGCCGATCACATCATTCCGCCGCAATGGGACGAGGAGTCCATCGCGCGTTGTCTGGCGGCAAGGGATGCCATCGCGCGCGAGGTTGGCGAGGTCGCGGTTCGCAAGGCCATTGGCAAGGGCCAGTACCACCATCCGAACAATGTGCACTACGGTGGCCGTTTCGCCACCTGGTCGAATCGGGTGCTGCATGCGGTCTGCAACGCAGAGCTTGGCGGGGCGCGCCGGGCGGTTCTGGTTGACGTGCATACCGGGCTCGGCCCCTACGGTTATGGTGAACTGATGACGCCTGCCAAGCTCGATGATCCGGTTTTCGAGATGCTGAAGACGTGTTTTGGCGATGAGGTGCACAGTACCACCACGATTACCACGGCTTACTCCGGGTCCAAAGGCAGCATACTGGCCGGCTTTCGCCCGGCGGTCGAAGGCCTGCAGTATGCGGGCGTGGGCGTCGAGTACGGTACCCGTGAGCGGTCGGCGGTGCGCCGGGCCGTTGAGGCGGACACCTGGTTGCAGCAGCATGGTGACATTGCCAGTCCTCTCGGGCGGCAGATCAAGAAGGACCTGCGTGACGTCTTTTATCCTGAGGAGTCGGCCTGGAAAAAGGCGGTCTGGGAGCGTGGGCTGGAGGTCGTGCGCATGTCGTTCGACGGGCTGCGCGCGCTGCACTGAAACCCGAGCCGGCCCCCCAAATTGACAAATCGCCTGATCTTGAAACGAGGGTCGCCCATGTCCAACACCGGCTTCGAACACCACTTCGGCAGATTGCTTGCACCGGCTCTGGCAGCGGCTTTGGTCCTGGGCGCCCCGGCCAGCGCCCAGACGCTGACAATCGCTGTGGCTACTGCGCCGACCTCGATGGACCCGCTGTTTCAGCAGCTCAACTCCAACCACGAAGCGGCGATCCATGTCTACGATTCGCTGCTCAACATGAACTCGATGATGCAGTTGAAGCCCTCGCTGGCGGAGACCTGGCGCCCACTGGCAGACCCGACGGTTTGGGAGTTCAAGCTGCGCCGTGGTGTGAAGTTCCATGACGGTTCGCCATTCACTGCGCACGACGTACTCTTCAGTTACCGCCGCGCCATGAACGTACCGGGGGCGCCATCGACCTACAGCCGGGCTCTGGCCGAGGTGGATCTCGACAAGTCCCGTGTTGTAGACGACTACACGCTGCACGTCGCCACGAAGGGACCCTACCCGTTGTTGGCGCGCCGCGTGGCTGGCATCCCGATTGTCAGCCGGACCATAGGCGCCGCCGCGAACCCGCGCGAATTCAACGATGGCAGCAAGGCGTTTGGCACCGGGCCCTACAAGTT
>JANLVB010000400.1:0-4216 GCA_031363785.1 Betaproteobacteria bacterium | reverse complement strand
GTGCGCGGGGCCCTGCCCGAGGTGGCTGTGCCCGAGCTGGGCTCCGACCCGTCGACCTTTGCGCGCACTGTGTTGATGGCCGGGTATTTCGAGTCCGTGGCATTTACCTCCGACGATCTGGCGCGTGCTGACCAATACCGGGGCAACGCGCATCGCGCGGAATTGCTCGAAGGCTCCAGGGATATTGGTCAGTTTCTGATGTCGCTGCAAATGCAGATCAGTCTGGTGCCGTTTCAAGCACAGGCCCGAAAGCGCATCACACAGTTGATCAACAAGACCAACCAGTTCAATCTGACCACGCGCCGCTACACCGAGGCGCAAATCTCGGAAATCGAGTCATCGTCGGCACACCATACCCTTCAAGTGAATCTGACCGACCGGTTTGGTGACAACGGAATGGTCTGCGTCGTGATCTGCCATCGCCGTCCCGGGGAGTGGGAGATCGATAGCTGGTTGATGAGTTGCCGGGTGCTGAATCGGCAGGTCGAGCAGTCGGTATGCAATCGTATTGCCCGCGACGCCATCCAGTCGGGCGCCAGGCGACTGCTTGGTGTCTACCGCCCGACGTCGCGCAACGGCATCGTGGCCGGGCTTTTTGAGCAGCTTGGCTTTTCCCGCATTGACAGCAGCGACGATTCCTTGCGCTGGGCACTCGATCTGCAAGAATTTTGCGCCTTTCCCGTGCCGATGGCGGAGTCGGCGTGAATTGGCCCGGCCGCGCCAGCTTGGATGGCCATGACGGAGCCCTGACCCACTGGTGAGGACGATCGCAGGATGTCGCCGTTTTCCATCAACAAGGACGAGAGTTGGCAGTTTGCCCGCTTGTCGGGTGATTTCAACCCTTTGCATGTTGACCCGGAGCATTCCCGGCGTCTGCAATTTGGCAGCACCATATGCCATGGTGTACATCTCGTTTTAAAGGCGTTGGAGGGTGCGGCATGCGCTGGCCTGTTGATTCCGTCGCGAATTCAGGCCATCGAGACCGTGTTTGCGGGCTCGGTGCCTACCGGCAGTGAGGTGCGGGTGGAGGTTATCGGCGTGCCGGGTTCGGCGCGCATTCGCCTGGTGGCCAGCATCCACGAGCGGCCGGTGTTCACTGCCAGGATCGATTTGGCCGAGGGAATACCGGCTGGTGGAGCGGCATATGTTGCACTGCCCCCGGATCGTGAGCCAGCAGAACCGGTGCCGCCTCGTTGTCCCGCGTTCCCAACCGATGCCGAGCCGGTAAGCTCGGCGGTCCCACTTGCGGTGAACCGTGACTTGATGCGGCAGTTGTTCCCAGCCCTGGCCGAGCAGCCGCTCGGACCCCAGTTGGTGGCGGATCTGTGCGCAAGCACGAGAATCATCGGCATGGAGTGCCCAGGACTGCACTCAATTTATTCACAGTTCAAACTGGCACGGCGCAAACAGTTTGCCGAAGCCCAAACTAGTCAGATGGGCTTTGTATTGCAGCGCGCCGACCTGCGGTTCCGCAGTGTACGTATTGCCGTGGCGGGCGGCGCGTTCGAGGGCACATTACATGCCTTTTTTCGTGCCCCACCGGTATCCCAAGCCAGCTTGTCGGCCCTGCTGGCGCTGGTTGCGCCCGATCGCTTCACTGGCCAACGTGCCCTGGTGGTAGGAGGCTCGCGCGGCCTTGGCGAGCTGGTGGCCAAGTTGCTTCTGGCTGGTGGAGCCGATGTGGCGCTGAGTTTTGCACGCGGCCGCACGGATGCAGAAGGCTTGCGGCAAGAGGCCGGGGCGTCGGGCAAGACGCTTGAAGTCCTGCAGATTGATGCCTCCAAACCATTGGCCGGGCCGGTCGCGACCCGGCTTGGAAGCATGGGATTGACGCACCTGTATTACTTCGCGACACCTCAAATTGTGAAAAATGCCGGTGCCGGCTGGAACAGTGGACCGTTTGACAACTATTGCAGACTGTATGTCCATGGCTTTGCGTCCATTGTGGAATGTGTCGTCAATGCGCCTCGCCGAGATGGAGTGCTGACCGTCCTTTACCCATCCACCGTCTTCCTGGATAGTTCAGAACCAGGTTTTGCAGAATACTGTGCCGCGAAGGCGGCAGGGGAAGAGTTGTGCCGCCACCTGGCGTCCCGCCACGCGTTGCAGATGCATCAGCCGCGCCTGCCAAGGCTGAAAACCGATCAAAACAGCAGCTTTCTGGGCGTGGAGGGCCGCGACCCGCTGCCGTTGATGCTGGATTTGCTGCAGTCCATGCAGGCAGGCGGAAGTGGTGTAGCTGCTACTGTCGGTGTCGTCCATGAAAATTAGCCCCATCCTGCCTCAGCATCTCGCCGATGTGGGCCAATTCCTCCATCTGAACCTGAACCGGCAATTTTCGCCCCAGCAGTGGATCAGTTCGCTGACCCATCCGTGGGCCGAGCATGTACCCAACCACGGCATGCAACTGCACGACGGGGACAGCCTCGTCGGGGTGTTCTGCGCGATATATTCAGACCAGCAGATTGACGGACGGCTGGAGCATTTCTGCAATCCGCATAGTTGGTGTGTTCTGGAGACCCATCGAAAGCATGGCGTAGGCCTGGTCCTGCAGATCATCAAACAGACCGGGTATCACTTCACCATGTTCACGCCGAATGGGAAGGTCGCGCAAGTGTTCCTCGGTTTGAAGTTCAAGCGCCTCGATGATCGACGTTACCGTTGTTTCAACCTTCCGGGCCCGGCAGTGCTGCGCAGCGGCAGCGTGGTCGAGTCGCGACGGGACCATATCGCTGCCTACCTGCGTGGGCAGGACCTGCACGAATTCAAAGCCCATTGCGACATCCCGTGGCTGAACTTTGTCGTGTTTGGCCGTGGCGGCGAGTTGTGCTGGGTGGTATTCAAGCCAACCCGTTGGAAGCGCCTGCCGGCGGCCAGAATCATGCATGTAAGCGACGCCGCCCTGTTTGCGCGTTTCAACGGCCTGCTGCGCACCCATCTGTTGCGCAAGTACCGTCTGGTCACCATGGATGTCGAGGCCCGTTATGTGCAGGCGGCACCGCGACTGGCGTGGTTGGAGCAGCGCACGCCGCCCAAGTTGTTTCTGAGCAAGACACTTGATCCAGCGAAGGTGCGTGATCTGTACAGCGAGTTGATGTCGCTGGACGTCTAGGACGCCTGTCGTGTCGGGCTTTGAGTACGCCTGGTACAAGACAGCCGGCTCACCCGACTGCGGCCCGGTGCTCAACGCGTCGTGGCTGGCGCCTGGCTGCTCAACCAGTCAAGTATCGTTTGTTGCGCTTGCGCCTTTGCCGCTGGTTTGGAAAAGGTATGGTCCGCGCCAGCGATTTCCGTGCGCAGGATGCGTTTGTCGGACAACAAACCCTGCCACGCCTTGGACGTCCTGGTTACTTCGTCAAACTCGCGTGCGATGAGGTCGTTGCCGCTCATCAGAAACAAAACTGCGCCGCGGAACCGGCGTAATCCTTCGGCAGTGCGACTCGGCAATGGCAGGTGGTCAAAATTCCCCTGGCCGATGTCAACAGCCGCAGCACGGCTGGCCTTGCGGCCCTGCAGGAACTTGGTCACCACCTGAATGAAGGAGGCTGCAGATGCGCGAAACTTGAATTTGCCCGACCACACACTGCGCCAGAATTCACGTGAACGCAAGCGGTCCAGGTAGTAGTGTTTGAGTATGGCCTCGGCCTGCACACCCGGGGTTCTCACCCAGGGGTTGACCAGGGCAATCCGGCGTACGCGGGTGTCGCCCGACGCATAAAACAGGATGCCGCTGGCCGAATTGCATTCGCCAAACAGTGCCACCTCCTGCATGGACGGGTGCAAATGCATAAGCTGGTCGATCGCCGCGCGAATGTCTGATTCCGAATCAAGGTAACCCAGGTGTTCCCCACTGCTGTCTCCCATGCCGCGCAAGTCAAAACGCAAGACGGGGTAGCCCTTGGCGGCGACCAGCCGCGCAAGCGAGACGAATTGGCGATGCGCGCCAACACGGAACTGGGGTCCTCCAGCAACAACGATCACCATACCCAGCTGCGCGCCCTCGTCTCCCCGGTGCACCACTCCACTGAGTTCTGCTCCTGCGCAGGGGAAGGTCACAGGATACTCGTGCGCCGCAGCCAGTGTTTGCGCCGCCAACGCAGCAGCCTCGTGGGTCTTGCGCTGACCAGGAGCCATGCCAGGCCAAGCACTCACTGTGGCGATCGAGGCATCTATCAACCGGGGTGTCTCCTCGCGTTCGTGCACTTGCCAGAACTGG
>JANLVB010000368.1:0-2116 GCA_031363785.1 Betaproteobacteria bacterium | reverse complement strand
GCCCCGCCCAGCGAACTCGTCAACGACGCCAGGCGCCCGTAGGCGTCGTAGCCGTAGCCCAGGACCCCCGAGTTCGACACCAAACGCCGTAAGTAGTTGATTTGTATAGTGGCACCCCTTCAGGCTGCCACTACAGCAACGACATTTGAGTGTTGACGGCGGGTTTCTTGACGTTCAGTGCAGCCAGCACGCTGGCTTGCTGGGGGTTGACGGTGGATATGCCGGTCACGGGCGCGGTGCGGTTGATGCTGACGCTGTGGCGCTGGATGCGGCGCAATTGCGCCAGTGCCTGGTCAGGGCTGAGTTCGCTCTTGGCCAGCTTCAGCCGGTGCCTCATCACGCGGTGCAGGATCAACGCCAGGAAGCACAGCATTGCGTGGGCGCGAATGCGCTGCGGCAGCCGGTGGTACACCGGTGCGATGTCGATCTCTGACTTCAGGACTCTGAAGCCACGCTCGATGTCGGCCAGTGCCTTGTAACGGCTGACCACGTCTTGCGGCTTCAGGTCGGCCACGTTGGTCACGAGCAGCAGTTTGCCGTCCATCAGTTCGGCCTGCGCCTTGGCCGTTTCGTCCACCGTAGAGGCGAACAGGTCGCTTTTCAAGTCGACCTTCACGATCTTGGCCAAGTGAGCGTCGCACACCGCGTGATATAGCCGCGCCTTGGCGCCGCTGTCGGAGAGTTTTCGCCCTTTGGCTTTCACCCCCGCGTCCTGACCGTCGAGCTTGCCCGCCCACTGCTGCGCCTGGTCGTGCAGCGCTGCAATGCGCTCGTTGCGCAGCAGCGTTTGCTCGGTTGCACGCTGCGGGTGATGCGCCACCACCAGGCGCAAGTCCTGCCAGCGTGTCTCGTCGATGAACTCTTGCTGCGCGGCGCCTGCCTTGGCCTGGATGGCTTGCAGCACCTCGGTGAATTCGCCATAGCGCCGGCCAGGCACGGCCAGGATGAACTCCAAGGGTTGCTGGTCCGGCAGTTTGATCTTGCCCAACTCTTCGAGGTTATCCAGTGACAGCAATCCGCGGTCGGCCACCACGATCAGCCGCTTGATGTGGGGGAAGCGCTGCAGCACCTTGCGCAGCGTGGGCAGCAAGGTGGGCCCTTCGGCCTGGTTGCCGTCAAACACCTCGTGGTAGATCGGCAAGCCCTCGGCCGTCTGCACCACACCCAGCATGAATTGGCGGGCGATCACACCCTCCTTGGCCATGCCGTAGTGGCGCACGTCGCCTTGCTGCTCACTCAGCCCCGCCGCGCGGATCGTTGTGAGGTCGTAGAACACCATCGACATGTCCTGGTCGACCAGGGGCCGCAGCAAACCTGCCACCACGGCGTCCACATCGGCGTGGTGGTCCATCAGCGCATCCATGCTGCGCAGCAATTGCTGGTGCGTCAGCGCCGCAGTGTCGATCTGCGGCATGTACACCGTCTGCAGCCAGCGCAGCACGCCCAGCTTGGATTCGGCGTCACACAGGCGGTTGAACACCATCACCCGCAGCGCATGCTCCACCGCGGTGGTGAACCGAGCTTTGCGGAACACGCCGGCCAGGGCGTCGAAGCCGAGCTCGCACCAGATTTGATCGAGCGCGCAGACATCGCCGAACGACAAGGCGGCGTCGAATTCAAGCTGCGGCGGCGCGGCAGCCGAGGCCGGCAGGCCCTTGTGGCGCAGCAGACCCGCAAGCAGTGAATCCACACCACCGCCAACTTCGTCCAACCGACCCAGCGAAGCCACCGTGCGCTGACGCGGCTGGCCCGACTCATTGCGGAAGGACTCGACCAATTGCAGGTAGGTGTGGCCGCCAGACCGGGTGGGCTTCAGGAACATGGAAGCAAGTATACCGAGAATTCAGCATCTTGCCATCACGTACAGCACCATGCCTTGCCACTACACATGTTTTTCCAAACTCCGCCAAGTCGTTGATTCCATTGAGCTCGAAACCGAAATGCAGAGCAAATCTGGCGTTTGGTGTCGAACTCGGGGGGGCTGGGCCAGGCGGTCGCGGGCCTCGAAGACGGCGGCGATGAGGTGCGTGAACGACTGATTCATCTGGGCGCCGGCCTGGGCGGCTTGGCGGTCGGTGGACTCGGCCACGCCGCGCAGCTTGCGTGCGAGATGAGC
>JANLVB010000363.1:0-2212 GCA_031363785.1 Betaproteobacteria bacterium | reverse complement strand
CCAGTTGCAACCCGTGTTTCCACACCACCGGTGCGCATTACCTCAACGCCGACACCACGGCCTTCATGCAGTGCCTCACCTCTGACCTGTTCAAGCAGTTTCCGACGCTACGCTTCTTGATTCCGCATGGCGGCGGCGCGGTGCCCTACCACTGGGGGCGCTTTCGGGGCCTGGCGCAGGAGCTCAAGAAACCGTTGTTGTCCGAGCACCTGCTGAACAACATCTATTTCGATACCTGTGTCTACCACCAGCCAGGCATCGACCTGCTGAACACCGTGATACCGGTCAAGAACGTGCTGTTCGCCTCTGA
Source organism: Betaproteobacteria bacterium (assembly GCA_031363785.1). Taxonomy (GTDB): domain Bacteria; phylum Pseudomonadota; class Gammaproteobacteria; order Burkholderiales; family Burkholderiaceae_C; genus CAISIP01. The sequence continues at coordinate 1,902 of JANLVB010000363.1, read as the reverse complement.
GATGATCGGCGCGGTGCGCGGCATCGACCCCGAGACCGGCAACTACTACGACGACACCAAGCGTTACATCCAGGCCTCGACGATCCTGAGCGACGCGGATCGTTTCCAGATTTATGAAGGCAACGCGAGGCGCGTGTTTCCGCGGTTGGACGCGGCCCTGAAGCAAAAAGGAAAATGACCATGAACATCCCGATGAACAACCTGGGGGTCGTCAAGCGCAACATCGTGCGCGCCGACAAGAGCGCCGTGGACCAGCTGTCCAAGTTCGGCGTGGCCACCATCCACGAGGCCATGGGCCGTATCGGCCTGATGAAACCGACCATGCGACCGATCTATGCCGGCGCGCAGTTGTGCGGCACGGCGGTGACGGTCTTGTTGCACCCCGGCGACAACTGGATGATGCATGTGGTGGCCGAGCAGCTGCAGCCGGGTGATGTCGTGGTTGCAGCCATCACGTCGGACAACGCCGACGGATTTTTCGGTGATTTGCTGGCCACTTCCTTCCGCGCGCGTGGCGCCGTCGGCCTGGTCATCGACGGCGGTGTGCGCGACGTGAAAGACCTCACCGCCATGGAGTTTCCGGTGTTCTCGAAGGCGGTGCACGCCAAGGGCACCATCAAGGCCACCCTGGGGTCGGTCAACATTCCCGTGGTATGCGCCGGTGCGCTGGTCAACCCGGGAGACGTCGTGGTTGCAGATGACGACGGCGTGGTGGTGGTGCCGGCCGCGATGGCGCAGCAGGTGGCCGACGCCGCGGCGGCGCGCGAAGCCAACGAGTCGGAGAAACGCGCCAAACTGGCCGCCGGCGTACTGGGGCTGGATATGTACAACATGCGTGGCGCTCTTGAAAAAGCTGGCATCAAGTACATCGATTGAACGCCATGGAAGCCACTCAAACCGAAGTTTTCACGAAAACCCAAGGCTGGCTCGACTGGTACGCCAGCCCCAGCAAACCCCGCTTCAGGCTGCCGCCGGGTGCCGTGGACGCGCATTGCCACGTGTTTGGTCCGGGCGCACAGTTTCCCTACGCGCCAGAGCGCAAATACACGCCCTGCGACGCCTCGAAGGACCAGTTGTTTGCAATGCGTGACCAGCTGGGCTTCGACAGGAATGTCATTGTGCAAGCCACTTGCCACGGCACCGATAACCGGGCGCTGGTCGATGCCCTGCTGCATGCGAATGGCAAGGCACGTGGTGTTGCCACGGTCAGCCGCGACGTGACGGACGCCGAGCTGCATGCCATGCATGCGGCCGGCGTGCGCGGCACGCGTTTCAACTTCGTGAAACGTCTGGCCGATTTCACGCCTCGCGAAGTGCTGCTCGACATTGCGAACCGCATCACGCCGCTGGGCTGGCATGTGGTGGTGTATTTCGAGGCCCGGGACCTGCCCGAGCTCTATGACTTCTTCACCACCTTGCCGACCACCGTGGTGGTGGACCACATGGGCCGCCCGGATGTGGGCAAACCGGTGGACGGCCCGGAGTTTGGCCTGTTCCTGAAGATGATGCATGAACATGCCAACGTGTGGAGCAAGGTCAGCTGCCCCGAGCGCCTGTCTGTCAGCGGCCCCCGGGCGTTAAACGGCGAACAGAAGGCCTACCAGGACGTGGTGCCGTTTGCCAGGCACCTGGTGGAGAACTTCCCTGATCGGGTGTTGTGGGGCACCGATTGGCCGCACCCCAACCTCAAGGACCACATGCCCGACGACGGCCTGCTGGTTGACTACATCCCGCAGATTGCTCCCACGGCCGCGTTGCAGCGCCGCCTGCTGGTGGACAATCCGACCCGGCTCTACTGGAACTCCTAGGCCCCAAGCACCATGTCCCTCGACAAACCTTACCTCGACGTGCCAGGCACCACCGTATTCGATGCCGAGCAGAGCCGCATCGGGTACCACCTGA
>JANLVB010000342.1:0-7421 GCA_031363785.1 Betaproteobacteria bacterium | reverse complement strand
GTCGAACACGCGCCGAATTGGTGAGCCGGGGACGTAGAGCCGTGGTTGGCGAGCCGAGGGGCCGACCGGATGCCTTCGCACCGATCCCGCACCATGCCGTCAAAACATCGCGGTCGTGTCTTGCGCAATCATCAATACGTGGGGAGCCGGTGTTACCCCCACAACCGGGCCTCCGGCGCGGACCCCAGCCCACCCGCAAACCGCATCGCCGGCTCCCGGTCCTGCTTCTGCAACAGCGGCCCGTCCAGATCGACGTAGCTGCAGCGTTGCGCCAACAGAAAGGCCGGTGCCATGGCCAGGGATGTGCCGCACATATTGCCGACCATCAGCCCCAGCCCGAGCGCTGTTGCGGCGTCGGCCATGGCCAGCGCCTCGGTCAGGCCGCCGCACTTGTCGAGTTTGATGTTCACGTACTGGTAACGCCCGACCAGCTGCGGCAGCGACGTCCGATCGGTGCAGGACTCGTCGGCCGCCAGGGGTATGGATGGTTGCATGGCGTCGAGGCTGGCGTCGTCGCCGCGCGGCAACGGTTGCTCGATCAGCTCGACACCCGCCTCTTGCAGTGCAGGCAGCAGTTCGCGCAGCAGGGCGAGTGACCAGGACTGGTTGGCATCCACCACCAGGCGCGCCTGTGGGTGTTCCTGACGCGCCATGACGACCACGTCCAGGTGGCGGCTTGCGTCGACCTTGAGTTTGAGGATGGGGTAGTGCCGTGCGGCGCGTATCTTGCGCCGCGTTGTGGCAGCGTCACCCAGGCCTATGGTGTAGGCGGTAGTGACTGGGCGCAGCGCAGTCAACCCGGCACTGCGCCAGGCTGGCACTCCAGTCTGTTTGGCGCCCAGGTCCCACAGCGCACAGTCGAGGGCATTTCTGGCGCCGCCGGGTGGCAGCCGCTCCAGCAGCTCCCGGCCATCGATGCCGTCGTGCAAGCGGGGCGCGAATTGCGCTATCTGGCTTGCGATGGTCTCGGGTGTCTCACCGTCGTAATCGACGCCAGCCGCTTCGGCCTGCCCGGTGCGCCCGTCTCGATCAGTCACGCGCAGCAGCAGCACCGGCTGCGTCGTGATGATTTCACGCGCGATTTCGAACGGCTCGCGCATCTCCCAGTGTTCGACCCAGGTCTGGCAGGTGATCATGCTTCAAGCAAGACTTGGGCGATGGCCTGCACCCCACCGCGCATCGGGTCCACCACCGGCAGACGTAGCTCGTCGCGCAGTTGCGCGGCGTAACGCGCCCAGTCACCGTCCGACAACGTGCAGGAGTTGATGCTGATGCCGACACAGCGCACCGCCGGGTTGGTGAGCCGTGCCGCCTCCAGGTAACGGTCAATCGCCGTTTGCAGCGGGGGAATCGGGAAATCCGGATAACCCTCGATACAGGTGCGCGATGGGTCATGGCACAACACCAGCGCATCGGGCTGCGAGCCGTGCAGCAGGCCCAGTGTCACCCCGGCGTAGGCGGGATGAAACAGTGCGCCCTGGCCTTCTATCACGTCCCAGTGTTGCGGCGCATTGTCCGGCGACAACAACTCCGCCGCACCAGACACAAAATCCGAAATCACGGCGTCGATGGCGACACCTTCCCCCGCAATCATCACGCCGGTTTGGCCGGTGGCGCGAAAGGTGGCTGCGGTGCCTTGGGCCTGCAGCTCCTTCGCCAACGCCAGCGCGGTGTATTTCTTGCCGAGAGCGCAATCGGTGCCCACCGTCAGCAGCCGCCGGCCGGAGCGTTTGCGCCCGGTACCTGGGGGGAAGCTGCGATCACTATGGCGCACGTCGAGCAATCGGCCGCCACCACGACTGGCGGCATCTACCAGCGCCGGGAAGGCGCAGAGCCGCGAATGCAGGCCACTCACGATGTCCATGCCGGCGTCCAGCGCCGCCACCAATTCCGCCAGCCAGTGCGTCGGCAAGACACCACCGACCGCCGCCACGCCAATCACCAGCGACCCGGCACCGCGTTGTGCAGCCTGTGCCGGCGCCAGTCGGGGCAGGCCAAGAGAAACCGTTGCATCCGCCAGGGCCCATTCACCCATGACGTCCTGTGCGCACCAGTCGCGCAGGCCAAACGCGGTCTTCGCATCCGACTTGACTTGCACGTCGCCCAGGAACAGGAGATAGGGCTTGCGGAGTTGGTGCATGGTGGGTAGTGTTTTGCAGCGGGATGGGGCCGCAAGAATAAATCCGAACCCGGGCCTGCAGGCGGCAAATCGGTTCGTTGTGGTGCGACCTACTCCCAACGGGATAACACCCGAATGGTGCGCCGGGCCCGAGACAAACCGCGCCTATCCCGTTGGGGATAGGAAGCGGCGCAAAGGGCAGCAAGCCCCTTATTCTCACGGCCACATGAATGTTTCATGGCAACCCCTGCGCGGCCGCGCGCAACCACCATCACAGGAGAAGGCAATGAAGTGTTTCGGTACCTCCCTCAAAGTCCAGGCTGTCGCCACGGCAAGCATCATCGGCGTCAGCGCCATGTTGCCGGCCTGGGCCCAGGACGTCACCTTTGTGCTCAGCGGGCGGGACAACGGCTTCCCCAGCTACAACCCGATCAAGGGCACCAAGCTGAACATTGCAACCAACCTGATCCATGACCGCATGGTGGTGCAGGACGCGGATCAGACTTTCCATGGCCAGTTGGCCACTTCCTGGGAGTCGTCGGCCGACGGCATGACCTGGACCTTCAAGCTGCGCCGCGGTGTCAAATTCCATGATGGCGAACCATTCAACGCCAAGACCATCGAGTGGTGGATACCCAAGTTCAAAGGTACCGAAAACGCCTTCATGACCGACTCCATCGACAAGGTGGTGATCGTTGACGACTTCACCGTGCGTTTCCTGATGAAGAACCCCGATCCGAGCATGCTGCTCAACATGCAGACCAGCTTCATGGGCATCCCGTCGCCCAAGGCCTACGACGCGCTGGGCGACAAATACGGCGTCACATCGGCCGTCGGCACCGGCCCCTTCAAGCTGGACAGCTTTACCGTTGGCCAGCAGACCAAGCTGGTGCGCAACGACGACTACCGCTGGTCCACCGCCCTGTCGAAGAACCAGGGGCCGGCAAAAATCAAGACACTGACACTGCGCGAGATCAAGGAGGACTCGACCGCGTTCCTCGAACTCAAGACCGGCGGCGTGGACATGTTGCTCGGTGTCCCGGCCGATTTCCTGCCCCGCATCCAGGCCGAGAAGACCATGAAGGTCGGCATGTTGCCCGGCACCGAAGTGTTCTACATGCCGATCAACACCTCGGTGGCGCCGTTTGACGACATCAAGGTGCGTGAAGCGGTGGCGCTGGCAGTGAACCAGAAGGAGATCATGGCCAGCCTGTTTGGTGGCCTGGGTGCGGTGGCCAACAACTTCCTGATCAGCTCGCTGCAGGAGTCCAAGATCAATCCGAAATTCAATATCAGCTACGACGCAGTGCGCGCGCGCAAACTGCTGGATGAGGCAGGATGGGTCGTCGGCGCCGGTGGCGCACGCGCCAAGGCCGGTGTGCCACTGACAGTGAAACTCTGGACGCAGAACGCGACGCAGTTTCGCCGCGTGACGGAGGTGATCCAGGCGCAACTCAAGGCGGTGGGCGTGAACGCCGAGATCACGGTGCAGGACGCGGCATCCATCAACGCCATGTACCGCAAGAAGACCGACCACCAACTGGCGGTGCGCAGTTATGACTACACCAATGCCGACATCCTGGACTGGTTTTTCAGTGGCACGCGCCTGGGTTACCCCAACGTGTCGATGTGGAACGACCCGAAGGCCGAGGAACTCAATGCCAAGGCCATGAAAGGCTCGCGCACCTGGGACGAGCGCGTCATCAACTTCAAGGCCTACCACGAGTACGTGTTGTCGCAGTTCGTGTTCGCGCCGATCTACCAGCCAACCCAGATCTTCGCCTACAACGAAGCCCGCCTGAAGTTCCCGGAGACCGTGCGGGGCATCCGTTTTGCCGCGCAATCAATCATGGACATCGAGGTCAAGTAAGCGGCTGCATCACCACCGACATCACCGCGCCGCCCTGCACCGGACATTCGCTTGCTCACCTTCCTGATCAAACGCCTGCTGTTGCTGGTGCCGGTTTTCCTGGCGGTGTCGATGGTGATCTTCATGATTGTGCGTCTGGTCCCGGGGGACCCGATCGACAACATGGTCCAAATCGGCTCCACGCCTGAGCAGAAGGCGGCGCTGACCGCCAAGCTCGGGCTGGACCGCTCTTTGCCGGTGCAGTACGGGGTATGGCTGGGAAACATGGTGCGCGGTGATCTGGGTGAGGCCATCATCCTGCAACGCCCGGTAACCGCATTGATCGTCGAAAGCCTGCCCTACAGCCTGGCGCTGGGTGGTCTGGCATTCGCCTTCTCCACCGTGGTGGGGGTGGCCACCGGTGCGCTGGCGGCGGTCTTCAAGGACGGCTGGACGGATCGCGCCGTCACCACCTTGATCCTGATCGGCTCGACGCTGCCCAGCTTCTGGCTCGGTCTGTTGTTGATTCTGCTGTTTGCCGTTCAACTGCAATGGTTTCCGGTGTCCGGCGCGCGCTCCTGGAGCGCCATCGTGCTGCCGGTGTTGACCATTGGCCTGAGCGGTGTGGCCCTGGTATCGCGCGTAACACGCGCCGCCATGCTGGATGTCACACGCAAGGACTTTGTCTTGCTGCTGCACGCCAAGGGGCTGTCGCACCGGCGCATTCAGTTGCAACACGTGTTGCGCCATGCCCTGCTGCCGGTGGTCACCATCCTGAGCCTGCGCATAGGCTGGATCGTGGGAGGCGCAGTCACCGTCGAATTTGTTTTCGCGCGGCCTGGTCTGGGGTCCTTGCTGATCGATTCGCTGAACCAGCGCGACTATCCCGTGGTGCAGGGATGCCTGCTGATGTTGGCGATTGCCGTGATGCTGGGAACCTTGCTTGGCGACATCGTGCAAGCCGCGATGGACCCGCGGGTCCGGGACAGCCTGAAATGAGCGCTATCGCAACACCGGCCGCCGCGCCAGCGGCACGCCACAACGCAGCACTGATGCGCCTGCTCGCAAGCTGGCGTGGCTCGCTGCCGCTGGCGGTGCTGCTCACCATCATCTTGTCGGCAATCTTTGCACCGTGGGTGGCACCGTATGCCTATGACCTGCAAAACCTGGCTGCCACCAACCAGGGGCCGACGGCGGCGCACTGGCTGGGCACGGACGAATTTGGCCGCGACGTGTTGTCGCGCATGATCTACGGCTCGCGCACCTCGCTCACGGTGGCGTTGACCGCCATCAGTGCCTCCGTGGTGTTTGGCATGTGCCTGGGGGCCGCTGCCGGTTACTTCGGCGGCGCGTTTGACCGCGCAGTGACCGCAGTGGTCGATCTGACCTGGTCGTTCCCGGAAATCCTGATCGCGCTGATCTTTGTAGCCATCATCGGCGCCGGCCTGTACAGCACCATGGTGGCCATCAGCATTGCCTACCTGGCGCAGTTTGCCCGGCTGACACGCGCCCAGGTGATGAGCATCAAGAACGAAACCTATGTCGAGGCGGCGACCAATCTGGGCGCCGGGCACTTCCACATCGTGTTCCGGCATCTGTTGCCGAATGCGGTGACACCAGTCATCGTGGCCGGCATGTTGGCCACCGGCGACGCCATCATCCTGGAAGCCACCCTGGGTTTCTTCGGGCTTGGTGTGCAACCACCCAAACCAAGCTGGGGCGCCATGATGAGCAGCGGCACGGCGCAGATATTCCTCGCACCCTGGACCATTCTGGGCCCCGGCCTGGCGATCGCGCTGACCGTCATTTCGATCAACCTGTTTGGTGACGCGCTGATCGAGTCGCTCGACATCCGCAACCGCTTGCGGGACAAATGACATGAGTTTCCTCAGCGTGCGCGATATGTCCGTGACGATCGGCCGGGTGCAGCCGCTGCATGGCATCAGCCTGAACGTGGACAAAGGTCAGATCCTGGGTGTGGTGGGCGAATCCGGCTCCGGCAAGTCGCTCAGCGCCATGGCCATCATGGGCCTGTTGCCCCTGATCGGAGGTCGCGTCAGTGCTGGCTCGATCATGCTGGAGGGCACCGAGCTGGTGGGCATGCCCGAGGCCAGTTACCGCAGCCTGCGTGGCCGGCACATGGCCCTGATCACGCAGAACCCGATGACCTCGCTCGACCCGTTGTTGCGTGTCGGCGTGCAGATCGACCAGGTTGCCCTGCTGCATTTTGGCATGACCCCGGCAGCCGCCATGGCGCGCAGCATCGACCTGTTGCAGCAGCTGCGTATTCCGGATGCGGCGACCGTCTACCACCAGTTTCCGCACCAGATGTCGGGTGGCATGAAGCAACGCATCGTGATTGCGATGGCGCTGGCCGGCAACCCGGATCTGATCGTGGCCGACGAGCCAACGACGGCGCTGGACGTGACGATTCAGGCGCAGATCATCCAGATCCTGGTCGAGCTGGTGCGCGAACGCGGCCTGGCCCTGGTGCTCATCACCCACGACATGGGTGTGGTGGCGCAGGCCTGTGACCAGGTCACCGTGTTGTACGCCGGCCGGGTGGCGGAAAGCAACACGGTAGGTAAGATTTTTGCCTACCCGGCACACCCCTACACGCGGGCCCTGATCGGCTGCATCGCGCGCGACGGCCAGGCGCGGGGCAGCCTGCAGGGCATCGCCGGCATCGTGCCCAGCGTGACCGACTACGCGAGCGGCTGCCGCTTTCATCCGCGTTGCAATGCGGCGCAGGCGTCTTGCCAGTCCGAGGTGCCGCAACTGCGCCCGCTGGCCGGTGGCGCCATTGCCTGCCACTTCCCTGCAACAGGCACCCATGGCTGAGACGACTGCCAACGCTGCGGTGAACCTGGTCGAGACTCGAGGGCTGACGCGCACCTTCACCACGCGCAACGGACTGTTTGGCAAGCCACGCCGCATGACGGCGGTCAGCGACGTCACGCTGGACGTGCCACGGGCCCGCGTCACCGGTGTGGTGGGCGAGTCCGGTTGTGGCAAATCGACCCTGGCGCGCCTGGTGCTGCGCCTGCTCGACGCCAGCAACGGCGAAGTGCGTTTTGAAGGCGTCGATCTGGCGCAGCTGGCACCTGCAAGCCTGCGCCTGCTGCGCCGGCGGATGCAGTTCGTGTTCCAGGACCCCTATTCATCGATCGATCCACGCTACACCGTGCGCGACGCTCTGCTGGAGCCCTTCGTGGTGCAAGGCATGGCACCCGAGGGTCCGGCCGGGGCGCAGACGGTTGACGTACTGATGACCATGGTCGGGCTGAACCCGGTGCTGGCGGCCAGTTATCCGCACCAGCTCTCCGGCGGCCAGAAGCAGCGGGTCGGCATCGCCCGGGCACTGGCCCTGCAGCCCTCGTTTCTGGTGCTGGACGAGCCAACCGCGTCACTCGATGTGTCGATCCAGGCGCAGATCATCGCGCTGCTGGAGAA
>JANLVB010000034.1:0-2309 GCA_031363785.1 Betaproteobacteria bacterium | reverse complement strand
CGGCCGCTGCGCAAACGGCCCGCGTGAGGCCGAGTCCAAGCCATTGTTTAGCACCTTTATCTTATGGCTTGTCGCCGGCGAGGCGGCGTTGCCCGCCACAGGAGCTGCGTGCACCAGGCAATCTAGCCCGTCTTATTCACGAAGGCTGGCGTGAGGGGCTGGCGGATGTAGCCTAAGGGATTGATGCAGCGTAGGATTCGGTTGTCGAAGCCAACCCTGCCGACTGCATCGAACGAGCCACACCCGCCATGACCGACGATATGTTGCTGCCGTTTTCATTTCCAGCCATTGCACGCAAGAAGATCACGGCCGCGTTCGATGGCGGCCGGATCACCTCGGATGGTGGCGTGATGCTGCTGGCCGCGGCCGAGCGGCGCCTAAAGCTGGCCGACAAGCTTGCCGCGGTGATCCTTGATCCTCGCGATCCAGCCCGGGTCACGCACGGCATGGCCGACATTGTTCGCGCCCGCATCCTGGCGATCGCCTGCGGCTACGAGGACGGCAATGATCTCGACCGGCTGCGTAACGATCCGGCCTTCAAGCTCGCCTGCGGTCGGCTGCCCGACAGCGGGCTGGACCTGTGCTCGCAGCCGACGCTGTCGCGGGCCGAGAACCTGCCAGACCTCAGGACCATCATCCGGCTTTCCAATGTGCTGGTCGATCTCTGGCTGCAAAGCTACCAGACGCCGCCCACGAGCGTGACTCTCGACATCGACGACACGGTCGATGTGGTGCACGGCCATCAGCAGCTGTCGCTGTTTAATGCCCACTACGACGAGCGCTGCTTCCTGCCGATCCATATCTACGACACCGCGACGGGGCGCCCGGTGGCGATGATCCTGCGTCCGGGAAAGACCCCGGCGGGCCGGGAGATCCGTGGCCATGTCCGGCGTCTGCTGCGGCGCATCCGTACCCGCTGGCCGACCACCCGCATCCTGATCCGTGGCGACGGCCACTATGGCCGGCCCGAGGTCATGGAGTGGTGCGAGCAGAACGGCGTCGACTACGTCTTCGGGCAGCCCGGCAATCGCGTCCTCAACCGCCTTGTCGATGAAGCCTCCGATGATATCCGGACCCGGCGGGCACTGGACCAGAAGCCCGCTCTGCGCGGCTATGCCGAGACCCGATACCAGGCAAAGTCCTGGACCATCGAACGTCGCGCCTGCGCCCGCATCGAGGCCACCACCCTGGGCCTCGACATCCGCTTCGTCGTCACCAACCTCACGCAAGGATCGGCCGAGCGCATCTATGACGTGATCTACTGTGCCCGCGGCCAGGCCGAGAACCTGATCAAGATGCACAAGAGCCAGCTCGCCTCCGACCGCACCAGCTGCAGATCACCGATCGCCAACCAGGTCCGTCTCGTGCTCCACACCGCCGCCTACTGGCTGATGCTCACCGTCCGCGACGCCATCCCCAAAGCCCACGCCTTGGCCACGGCCGAGTTCGCCACCCTGCGCCTGCGCCTTCTCAAGCTCAGCGCTCGCGTCATCGAGACCGTCTCGCGCGTCCGTCTGGCATTCGCCGCCGCCTGTCCGCAAGCCGAGCTCTTCCGCACCATCGCCATCGCGCTGCACCCTGCCGAACCATAGCCGACGGGGCAAGCCGCCCCGCTGAGCCAGTCCCCTAAACCCCAAACGCGTTCCTCAAGTCCAGCCTCAGCCGCGGCGAACAGCCTGCAGCAAACCTGCACGTCCCAAGCCTTGCCGCGACGCAAAGCCGGCTCCTGATGAATAGGACGGGCTAGCCTGCCCGCAGCTGCGGGATCGCCAGGTCCTTTCGGAACAGATAGAGCAGCGTTCTCAGTGCGTTACCGTCCTCGCCGGTGAGGCCGGGATTGCGCGCCAGCGCTGCTTTCGCATCGGCGTGCGCCCATTCCAGCAGGTGCCGGTGCACATCCGGCACGGCGAGATGATAGCCCGGCATGCCCGACTGGCGGGTGCCGAGCACGTCCCCCTGGCCCCGCAGTTCCAGGTCCTTTTCCGCGATGACGAACCCGTCCTCGGTGCCTTTGATGGTCTCGAGCCGGGCCGTCGCCGTGGCACTCAGCGGCTCCTTGTAGAGGAGCAGGCAGGCCGAGCGCTGGGTGCCGCGACCGACCCGGCCGCGCAACTGGTGGAGCTGTGCCAGCCCGAACCGCTCGGCGTGTTCGATGATCATGATCGAGGCGTTGGGGACATCGACGCCGACTTCGATGACGGTGGTGGCGACGAGAATCTGCTTCTCGTTGCGCTGGAACGCCTCCATTTCGCCCTGTTTATGAACCGATCCCAACTGACCATGAACGAGGGCGACCTGTTCGCCAAAGC
>JANLVB010000278.1:0-6834 GCA_031363785.1 Betaproteobacteria bacterium | reverse complement strand
GCAATCGGGCGGTCGCCGCAGCAGTGGATCGGACCGGGCGGCTCGATGCTGTTGTCAATGCCGCCGGCATCATCGCGCGCAAGACCGGCATCGAGACCAGCGACGCAGACTGGCAACGCGCCATGGCGGTCAACGCCGGTGGCGTGTTTTACATCGGCCGTGCCGCGGCACGCCACATGCGCCTGCATGGTGGCGGCGCGGTGGTCAACTTCGGCAGCATCTGGGGTGAGCTCGGTGGCCCGGGCGCCCTGGCCTATGCCAGCAGCAAGGGGGCGGTGCACCAGGTAACGCGCACCTTTGCGCTCGAACTGGCGCGTGAGGGGGTACGCTTCAATTGTGTCTGCCCGGGCGAGGTCGACACACCGATGTTGCGCGCTGCCGGGCGCGCTGTGCCGCTGACCGATGCACAGGCGCTGGAGATGGGGCGGCGTGTGGTGCCCATGGGCCGCCTGGCGCAGCCCGATGAGATCGCCCGGGTGGCGGTGTTCCTGTGCAGCGACGCGGCCAGCTACATGACCGGCGCCATGGTCTACGTGGATGGCGGCTACAGCACACAATAAGCAAGCCCGTATGCAGTACCGACCCTTTGGCCGCACCGGCCTCAAAGTCTCCAGCCTGGTGCTGGGCACCGACAACCTTGCCAACCCGACGCCGCAAGCGGAGAGTCTGGCCCTACTTGACGCTGCCGTTGCCGGCGGCATCAACCTGATCGACACAAGCAACAGTTACGCCGGTGGCGAGGCCGAGCGGCTGATCGGCAAGTGGCTGGGCACACGCAGCCGCCGCGATGACGTGCTGATCGCGACCAAGGTGTTTTACCCGACCGCAACCGGTGTCAATGACCGCGGGCTGTCACGCCACCATATCCTGCGCGCCTGTGAAGACTCCTTGCGACGGCTCAACACTGACTACATCGACCTGTACCAGACGCACCGACCCGACCCCGACACACCGCTGGACGAAACCCTGCATGCGCTCGACACCCTGGTGCGCGACGGCAAGGTGCGGTACATCGGCACCAGCACCACGCCGGCCTGGCAGGTGGCGCAGGGCCAGCATCTCAGTGAGGCCAACGGATGGGTGCGGTTCGCCAGCGAGCAGTCGCCCTACAACCTGCTGGAGCGGCGCATCGAAAACGAGCTCGTGCCAGCCTGCCAGAAATACGATGTTGCTTTGCTGACCTGGTCGCCGATGGCCATGGGTATGTTGGCAGGTCGTTATGCGGCCGCCGACACGCCACCGACCGACAGCCGGGCCACCCTGCGTGGCGGAATTTACGCCGAACGGGTGACGCGCCGTGGCGTCGAAGTGGGTCTGCAGTTTGCCGCTCTGGCACGTGCGGCCGGTTACGACCCGGCACAACTGGCCTACCTGTGGGTGAAAGACCAGCCCGGCGTAACGGCGCCGATCATCGGGCCACGCACCCTGGCCCAGCTCAAGCAGGCCTTGCCGGTTGGCGGGATGCAGTTGCCCGACGAATTGCGCCTGGCCTGCGACGAGTTGGTGGCGCCAGGAAGTGTGGTGGCGAGTTTCTTCAATACGGCGGCGTGGATGAAGTGGAAGTTTGCGTGAAGCGCTGCAATCGCGCGCTATGGAGCAATCAGTTTCCCAAATGGGCACCCCCGACCGGGCGCAATGGCGCCAGCCGAGTGGTCGATCTCAGGGATGTGCGCTCGCAGTATTGACGCGTCGCGCGCCGTTGAAGCGCGTCTGCCAGTAACCGGTGCGCATGTCTTCGACGCGAACTTCCGAACCTGGCTTCGGAGAATGGATGAACTTGTTGTCGCCGACGTAGATGCCCACATGGCTGAACGCGCGGCGCAAGGTGTTGAAAAACACCAGGTCACCCGGTTGCAGGTCACCCTTCTCGATGGTCTGGGTCGCCGCTGCCTGCTGGTCGGCGGTGCGCGGCAGGATCAGGCCGACGGTCTGCTGGAACATCGCGCGTACAAAACCGCTGCAGTCAAACCCCGTCTCCAGCGAATTTCCGCCGCGGCGGTAGGGCACACCCAGGAAACCCATGGCATTGATCACCAGCTCCGAGGTTTTTTCGGACACCGCCTGGCCGACCTGCCCGAGCTGCTCTGTGATCTGCCCGAGTAGCCCTTTGTCGGACAGGAACTTGCCCATGTCATCCGTCGGATTGCCCGCTGGAGCGGCGCTTACCATGCTGGCGCACAGAAACGCGGCGCATGCCGTCCAGCTTTTCAAGAAATGCATCGACGAAGGTTACCGGCTGATGGATGAGAAGTCAAGTGAGGAATGTGTTGTAAGTTGTTGATATTTATGAATTCAGTTACATTTTTTTCAGGTTTTTTTGTTGTCGGGCCCATAATTCCGGGACGGCGCGAAAGTTGCGCTGGTAATTCAACTGTGCGAGAAGCCGATGGTGTGGTGCGCGCGGAAGCAAAAAGCGAGGAATGACAAGCATGGCACTTTTCAAAGCGATCAGACTGACCAAAGAGCCCGACTTTGCCGCTTGTGTGGCCGATGTAGAAGAGACCGATCTGGTGGCTGGCGATGTGAGCGTCGACGTGGCGTATTCCACTCTCAACTACAAAGACGCGCTGGCGATTACCAACCAGTCTCCGGTGGTGCGGGCCTGGCCCATGGTGGCGGGTATTGACGGTGCGGGCACCGTTCGTTCCTCCAGCCATGGCGCATGGCAGGCTGGCGACAAATTTGTGCACAACGGTTGGGGTGTTGGGGAAATACATTGGGGCTGCCTGGCGCAACGGGCACAGCTCAACGGTGACTGGCTGGTGAAGTTGCCGGGGGCCTTCACGCCGCGTCAGGCGATGGCGATCGGTACTGCCGGCTACACCGCGATGTTGTGTGTGCTGGCGCTGGAGGAACATGGCGTCAAGCCTGCCAGCGGCGAGGTGCTGGTGACGGGTGCGAGTGGCGGTGTCGGCAGCGTGGCAGTCGCGTTATTGTCGAAACTGGGCTACCAAGTGGTGGCGGCAACAGGAAAGGCGGCGCAGGAGCCCTACCTGAAAGGCCTGGGCGCCCGGCTGGTGATCGACCGCAACAGCCTGTCGGCGCCAGGAAAACCATTGCAGAAAGAGCGTTGGGCCGGTGTGGTGGACGCCGTTGGGTCGAGCACCCTGGCCAACGCGTTGGCGCAGACCCGTTACGGCGGTGTGGTCACAGCCTGTGGTCTGGCCCAGGGCCTGGACCTTCCCTCCAGCGTGATGCCCTTCATTCTTCGCGGCGTGACCCTGGTCGGTATCGATTCGGTGATGGCTCCGATGGCGCGGCGTGCACTCGCCTGGCAACGGCTGGCGCATGATCTGGCCCCGGCCCTGCTGGAGCAGATGGTGGAAGAGATCACACTCGACCAGGTCATCGCAAAGGCGCACGATCTGATGGCTGGCGTGGTGCGCGGGCGCATCGTCGTGCGTTTACCGCCGTGGGCGTAATGGTGCGGTCACACCGCGGCCATAGAATCACCGCCAGCGCACCACAGTGATTGCATGTTGTTGACCACTTTTTTGTTCCTTCACCTGGTGGCGACCTGTGCCGCCATCGGCACAATTGTTATCACCGACCTGCGCCTGATGGCGACGCTGATGGACTACCGGGTGTTGATCCCACCGCCGCAACGTTTCGAGACCGTCATGATCACATTCCGGCGCGGTGCCAGTGCCAACCAGCATGACTATGGTCGGCGATTGGCGGACCGCCGGATATCCAGGCCACCCGACCGGCGCGGTGCTAACAGATGGCCGTGAAGGGCGGCCAGTGACGCCACAGAGCGGGTCCATGCAAGCCACGACAGACAGCAGAGTGCCCGACCTCGCTGCGCCGCGCCAGATCACCGAGCTGCCGGGGCCGCGCGGCTGGCCGGTGGTTGGCAACCTGCTGCAACTTGACCGCGAGCGGGTGCATGCAACGGTCGAGCAGTGGGCGCAACAGTATGGTCCGCTGTTTCAGATCAAACTCGGGCCGACCCGGTTTCTGGTGGTGGCTGAGCATCAAGCCATCGCCGCCATGCTGCGTGACCGACCCGAGGGTTTCCGACGCCCGCCGCGCCTGGAAATCATCTGGAACGAGATGGGTTTGGCCCCCGGTGTGTTTGGTGCCAATGGCGATGCTTGGCGTCGGCAACGGCGCATGGTGATGGCCGGTTTTGATCCAGGCCATGTGCGGGCCTATTTTCCGGCCCTGTCCCGCGTCACCGGGCGCTTGCGCGTGCGCTGGCAGAATGCGGCGCGGCTGGGCGCGCCGATAGACCTGCAGGCCGATCTGATGCGTTTCACCGTCGACGCCATCGCCGGACTGGCCTTTGGCAAGGAGATGCACACGCTGGAGTCCGACGAAGACCTGATCCAGCGCCATCTGGACAAGCTGTTTCCCGCCGTCGCTCGGCGCATGCTGGCGCCGTTTCCCTATTGGCGTTACCTGCGCTTGCCGTCCGACTATCGGTTGGCGGCCGACGTGCGCGCTGTCAACCATGCGGTGCAGGGCTTCATCCGTGATGCGCGCCAGCGCCTGGACGCGCAGCCGGAACTGCGATTGCACCCGTCCAATCTGCTGGAGGCGATGCTGCTTGCCGCCGACCTGCCCGACAGCGGTGTGGACGACCGCGACGTTGCTGGCAACGTGCTTACCATGTTGCTGGCGGGGGAAGATACGACCGCCAACACCATCGCATGGATGGTGCATCTGCTGCATGACAATCCGGCGGCAATGCAGCGCGCGCGCGACGAAGTGCGAGCGGTCTCGGCGACGGGTGGGTCGGAGGGAACGGGCTTTTCATTGGGCCAGCTCGACCGGCTTGAATTTGTCGAAGCCTGTATCCACGAGACCATGCGGCTCAAGCCGGTGGGCCCGCTCAATGTGGTGCAGGCGCTGCGCGATACCGAGGTGGCCGGTGTGCAGGTGCCGCGCGGCACCATGGTGTGGTGTGTCATGCGCCACGACACACTGGCGGCAAAACACTTCCCGCAGCCTGAGCGGTTCGACCCACAGCGCTGGCTGGAGAGCCGCGACGGCATCGCCAGTGCCAGTGCCGCCAGGCGCGTGTCGATGCCTTTTGGTGCCGGCCCACGTGTCTGCCCGGGGCGTTTCCTGGCCCTGCTGGAAATGAAGATGGCTCTGGCCATGTTGCTGACCCATTTCGAGATCGGGTCGGTTCAAGTCGCCGGTGGCGGCTTGCCGCGCGAGCACCTGGCGTTCACAATGGCGCCCGTGGGATTGACGATGGTCCTGCGCGAGCGCGACTGATTGGCAACACCACTTGGTGCCTGTCAGCCTGTTGAAAGTTCGCTGGGCACAATCGGGTTGCCAAGTCGCCACCGTTACCGAGCCCCGACCATGACGCTGTACCAAGGCTTTCACCATCGCTCGCTGCATCAGCGCGACGCCTTCTGGAGCGAGCAGGCGCGCCTGATCGATTGGCATTCCCCGCCCTCGCGGATATGTGACTACGACAATCCCCCGTTCGCGCGCTGGTTTGTGGGTGGAACCACCAACCTGTGCCACAACGCCGTTGATCGCCATCTGGTGCAACGCGCGCAGCAGCCGGCGCTCATTGCCGTATCCACCGAAACGGGCACAGAAGTCGTCTATAGCTTTGCCGAGTTGCATGCCGAGGTGCAGCGTATGGCGGCGTGTATGCGCGGCCTGGGCGTGGCCAAGGGTGACCGGGTCCTCATTTACATGCCCATGGTCGCCGAGGCCGCGTTTGCCATGCTGGCATGTGCCCGCATTGGTGCCATCCATTGTGTGGTGTTCGGCGGTTTCGCCTCTGGTTCACTGGCCTCACGTATCGAGGATGCGCAGCCAGTGCTGGTGGTCAGCGCGGATGCCGGTTCGCGCGGTGGCAA
The DNA here is from genome assembly GCA_031363785.1 of Betaproteobacteria bacterium. Classification (GTDB taxonomy): domain Bacteria; phylum Pseudomonadota; class Gammaproteobacteria; order Burkholderiales; family Burkholderiaceae_C; genus CAISIP01. The sequence goes on along the minus strand of JANLVB010000278.1, from coordinate 1,003 downwards.
GGTGGTGGAGTACAAGCCCTTGCTCGACGAAGCGATCCGACTGTCCAGCCACAAGCCTGCGGCGGTGTTGCAGACCGACCGCAAGCTTGCCGCCATGCGCCTGGAGCCGGGCCGGGATTTTCTCTGGCAGGAGCAGCGCCAGCAGCACCTGGACGCCAGCGTGGCCTGCGAATGGCTGGAGGCGACACACCCCAGTTACACCCTGTACACCAGTGGCACTACCGGCAAACCCAAGGGTGTGCAACGCGACACCGGTGGCTACGCGGTGGCGCTGGCCGCCAGCATGCAACACATTTTTTGTGGCCGGGCCGGTGAGACCTATTTTTCGACCAGCGACATCGGCTGGGTGGTTGGCCACAGCTACATCATTTACGGCCCGCTGATCGCCGGCATGGCGACCATCCTGTACGAAGGCCTGCCGACGCGCCCGGATGGCGGCATCTGGTGGAGTCTGGTGGAGAAATACCGGGTCAGCGTGATGTTCAGCGCGCCTACCGCGGTGCGCGTGCTCAAGAAGCAAGACCCAGCCTTGCTGACCAAATACGACCTGTCGAGCCTGCGGGCGCTGTTTCTCGCCGGCGAGCCGCTGGACCAACCCACGGCCCATTGGATTTCCAGTGGCCTGGGCAAGCCGATCATCGACAACTATTGGCAGACCGAAACCGGCTGGCCGATACTCGCGCTGGCCAATGGGGTGGAGCAGGCTTCCAGCAAGTTTGGCAGTCCGGGCATCCCGATGTATGGCTACAACGTCAAATTGCTTGACGAGGTCAGCGGCGAGGAGTTGTCGGGGGCGAACCAGAAGGGGGTTGTCGCCATCGAAGGCCCGCTGCCGCCCGGCTGCATGCAGACCATCTGGCGCGATGACGAACGCTTTGTGCGAACCTACTGGAAGAGCATCCCGGGCAAACTGGTCTACAGCACGTTTGACTGGGGCATTCGCGACGCGGACGGTTATTTCTTCATTCTCGGGCGTACCGATGACGTGATCAACGTCGCCGGG
>JANLVB010000206.1:0-5332 GCA_031363785.1 Betaproteobacteria bacterium | reverse complement strand
GTCGGCACAGGTCGACCGGAGCGGCCCGGCTCCGCAGCTTCCTCCAGCACCACCAGGTACAACATCGACTCCGGTGTGTCGGCGGTGTCCGCCACGACCGGGCGCACGGTCAGGTGGATCATGCTGAAATGGCCGTTGGTCTTGACGCGCAACCCCGGTGCGCGCACGATTTCCCTGGCCGTGGCGGCCTTGTGCAGCGCAGTCGCCAGCTTGCGCCGCAATCCATCGCGGGCCATCTGCAGGATGTTGCCGACTCCGGCTTCACCAGGGGCTGGCTCCAGGTACATGCCAGTGCGCCCGTGCAGGTACAGGATGTCTCCCCGGGCGTTGACGAGCACGCCGGCCAGCGGCATCTGCCTCAACAACGTCTGCTCCACGAGTTCGCGCAAGGGGCGTTTGGTCGGGCGCACGCGCGGGCCAGGCGACTGGTCGGGTGCGATGTCGGAGCGTGGCACCGGTGGGAGAGCGAGCCCACGGGATGCGACGCGAAGCACGCCATGAGCACCTTCCTTGCGCAGGTACAGCTTCGCCTTCGGCTCAAGCAAGGCAAACAGGTCGGTGAACTCGCCGACCGTCTCCGAGGTGCCCAGGAACAGGATGCCACCCGGGTTGAGCGTGTAATGGAACAAGGGGATCAGCCTTCGCTGCAGATCGCCGTCCATGTAGATCAGCAGGTTGCGACAGATTACCAGATCGAGTTTGGAGAATGGAGGGTCCCTGGCCACGTCCTGCTCTGAAAAGACGACCATGTCCCGGATGGCTTTGTTCACCCGGTAGGTGTTGCCGTCGGCCTCGGCGGTGAAAAATCGCGCCAGGCGCTCCGGCGACACTTCGGCAGCAATGTTCGCCGGAAAAAGCCCCGAGAGCACGATACAAATGGCACGCTCGTGCTGGTCGGCGGCGAGCGAGCGGAAAAAGTAGTCGATCGGCAGGCGCCGGCCACGCGGCTCAAGGGGTCGAGCAGCTGCAGCGCCCCGTTCAGCAAGGCCATGTCTCGGTTGGGAGGAATGATGTAGACGCAGTTCGGCCTCATGACCATACCGTCCTCGACTTCGAACACCTGCATGCGGGTGCAGCGGGCGATCAGCTCTCTCAGGATGCTCTTGTGGTCGGGTGCCAGGTGCTGCACCAGCACGAAGGCCATGCCGGGATCCCGGTCCGCAGGCATGGCCGAGAAGAACGCTTCGAACGCCGCCAGACCGCCCGCCGACGCGCCAATGCCCACTACCGGAAAGGCCGGGCTGTCGGGCTCGACCTGCTTCTGCGGCTCACTCGTTGTTGGCGCGGCTGGCTCAAGCGTGGCCGCACCCTTCACTGGCTTTTTGGTTGTCATGAAATTCACCTGCTGCGATGGGGGAGACATGAATGCCGGTCCGGCAGTTCCAGTGCAATCCGCGCCACCCCAGCGCATTCCTGCACCATGGCGGTCAGCGACCTGGCGCGGGGGTTCACACCAGTTGGCTTAGCCAGGCTGCAAAAAACTCGCGGGTTTTTTCGGCTTGGGGTTAAAAAAGTCGGGTCGCCAGACCCTGCGGCGTGAATGGCATGGGAGCGAAGAAATGGCCCGCCAGGAACACACCACACTCCGCCCGGCGCCGGAGTCGATGCAGAAAAGTCAGGCCGGGGCCAACACCCGCAACTCCATGCCACGCACATAGTCTTTGACGGCCAAGCGGTAGTCCCTCATGTGCGGGGCCACGCTATGTGCCTTGAGCGCGTCCGCGCTCGTCCATTGCTCCATGATGGTGACCCGATCAGCGCCCGTCATGAACTGCGTCGGGATACCCGTTTGGGCATCGACGCAAGGTGCGTAGGCCATGCAGCCGTCCTCGGCATGCACCAGCGGCATCAGTTTGTGAAACTCGGCCAGAAAGGCATCGCGGGTGCCAGGGGCGAGATCGATGCTGGCGATGACGTGGATCATAAAAGTGCCTTTTCGGATGATGCGGTAAATTAGGGAAAAACTGAATCAGCGGTAGTGTAGCGAGCCAGCGCCAGTGTGGGCAGCACCCGCACCACACTGCCCCGGGCATCTCACAGGCAGTTACCGGACCACCACCATGCACATCGACATCCAACCCATCACCGACACCAGCCCTGTCACGCTGCCCGAGCCGCTGGGCTTTGGGCGGGTGTTCACGCGGCGGGTGTTCACGCGTCGTTATGAGGCCGGGCGCGGCTGGCACGACGCAGCGATCGGGCCGCGCTGCAACATCGCCCTCGACCCGGGTGCGCACCTCCTGCACTGCGGCCAGGCCATCTTCGAAGGCACGAAGGCCTACCTGCGCCCCGACGGTCGCCTTGGCCTGTTCCGGCCCGAGGCCAACGCCGAGCGTTTCAACCGCTCGGCCGAGCGCCTTGCCATGCCAGGGGTCGAGCCGGCGGAGTTCGTTGCCGCGATCGAGGCGCTGGTGGCGCTCGAACACGCATGGGCGCCGCGCGGTGAAGGTGCCTCGCTCTACATCCGCCCGGTCATGATCGCCACCGAGGCCACGCTGGAAGTGCGGGCGAGCCGCAGCTACCTGCACTACATCGTCCTGAGCCCGGCAGGGCCGTTTTTCGCCAGTGGTTTCCAGCCGGTGGCGGTACGGGTCGAGGAGCAGCATGTGCGCGCGGCGCCGGGTGGCACGGGTGCAGCAAAGACGATCGGCAATTACGCCGGCAGCCTCGCGGCCACCGAAGCTGCGCGCGCCGCGGGTTACCAGCAGGTGTTGTGGCTCGACGCGCACGAGCGCCGCTTCGTGGAGGAGGCTGGTGCGATGAATGTCGCGTTTGTCTACGACGGCAGCGAGATTGTCACGCCGGCACTGTCGGGCAGCATACTGCCTGGTATCACGCGCGACTCCGTGCTGCGTCTGGCACCCGATCTCGGTTACGCGGTGCGCGAGGCGCGGCTGGACGTGGATGAGGTGCTCGCCGACATCACTGCAGGACGCATCACCGAGGCCTTTTGTATGGGTACCGCGGCCGTCATCGTGCCGATTGGCCGCCTCGGTCGACATGGCGATGATGTCGTGGTCGGCGGTGGTGTGGCAGGGCCGGTGGCAACGCGCATCTACCGCAGGTTGACAGACATCCAGTACGGTCGCACAGACGACCCCTATGGCTGGACGCGTGTGGTCGAGCCGGGTCGCAATATGCACTGATGCGGCAGACCGCGCGGGCGCGCTCTGCTACGCAGACAATAAGCTGCCCAGCAACCGGATACCGGCGTCGATGCGGTCCAATGCAATCGAGGAATAACCAATCCGCAGCTGGTTGTGGTGCTGCCTGGGCGCGGCGTAAAACACATCTCCGGGCTCCACCACCACGCCGAGCTTGTACAGTGCGCCAGCCAGTGCGCGCCCATCCAGCGTCGGCGCTCCGCTGACCCACACCGCCGAGCCACCACGCGCGGTTACTGCGACGAGCGTCGGAGCGTGCCGTCGCAGCGCCTCATGCACCGCGCGCGAGCGCTCGCGGTAGGCCAGATTCAGCTTGCGCACATAGGCCTCGTGGTGCCCATGGGCGATGAAACTCGCCGCTACCTGCTGGTTGTTGGTGGCCACATGGCGCATCACCAGGCGACGCAGCGCGCGCAGTTCGCGCACCAGTACGGCCGGGGCCACCACATAACCGAGGCGCAGGCCATGGGCCAGCGTCTTGGACAGGCTGCCCAGATAGATGACGCGTTTTGAGTTGTCCAGGCTCTTGAGCGCCGCCGTCGGTTTGCCGGAGAAGTTGAGTTCGCTTTCGTGGTCGTCCTCGATCACCACGAAGTCATCGCGGTGGGCCATCGCCAGCAATTCCTGGCGGCGCTCCAGTGGCATCGTCACGGTGGTCGGGCACTGGTGGCTGGGCGTCACATAAACATAGTCGCGACGCGACAGGGCCGCCCCGGGAACCAGCCCTTGTGCGTCCACCGGCTGCGCCAGCACATGACGGGTGCGCAACGCGAAGGTGTTGCGTGCGTCCGGGTACCCGGGGTCTTCCATGCCGACCCGGGTGGTTGCACCCACCAGCAGCATGGACAACAGGAAGGTCGCCTGCTGCGCGCCGTTGGTGACCAGGATTTCATCGCGCTCGGCCCAGATGCCACGTGCCGGCAACAGCCGCCGGTGGATCTGATCGACCAGCGTGTCGTCATCGCGGTCTATGTGGTCCCGCGCCCACTGCCGCACCGAGCGCACCTGCAGGGTGCTGCATGTGGTGTTGCCCAGCGCCCTGCCCGAGATCCTGGTCGGCATGCGCATTGCCATCGGTTTTGGCTGGACCACGCTGGTAGCGGTCGAGATGGTGGCGGCCAATGTGGGTCTGGGGCAGATGGTGCTCAATGCGTCGAACTTTTTGCGCACCGACATCGTGATCATGGGCATCATCGGGATTGGTGTCGTGGCCTACCTGTTCGACCTGCTGATGCGCTGGGTGGAGCGCCGTCCCCAGGCACATCCTGCTGCACCGGCGCCACCGCCCGCCAGGCCGCTCAGGGCCTGGGGTAACGCGCCCGCCGCTCCAGGTCGTCCAGGTCGATGTGGTTGCGCATGTACTGCTGGCTGGCGTCCACCAGCGGCTGGTGGTCCCAACTGCTGCGTTTGCCCTGTGCCAGCGCGGCATCGACAAAACGCCGCCGGCGCTGGCTCGCCAGCACCTGGGCATGCAGCGCGGGCATGTCCCAGCGTCGGGCACATTCCGCCAGCAAGCTGGCCCGCAGCGCGGCGTGTTCGGGCACAGCAGCCAGGTTGTGCAGCTCCTGCGGGTCGCTCTGCAGGTTGAACAACAGCGGCGGATCACCTGGTGCATGGATGAACTTCCAGGGGCCGCGCCGGATCATGACCAGAGGGGCCTGAGTGCCCTCGGCCATGTACTCACCGATCACTTCATCGTGCCCACCCGACCCTTGCAAATGCGGCAGCAGCGAACGGCCATCCAGCGGCAGCAACGGATCAACGCGACCACCCGCCAGTTCGACGAAAGTCGGCAGCAGGTCGACGCCCGACACACTGGCGGCCACCCGGCGCGGCGCAAAACGGCCGGGCGCATGGACCACCAGGGGCACCCGCGCCGCCATTTCGAACCAGTGCATCTTGTACCAGAGGCTGCGCTCACCCAGCATGTCGCCGTGGTCGCCCGAGAACACGATGATGGTGTCGTCCGCCAGGCCACAATCGGCCAGCGTCTTGACCAGTTTGCCGATTTTGGCGTCGATGTAGCTGCAGGCGCCGAAGTAGGCGCGCCGGGCGCGCCGGATGGCCTCGTCGGGCATCTCCCTGCCCCACAGGTCGATCACTTTCAGGATGCGTTGTGACTGCGGGTCTTGCTGCTGCTGCTGCGCGATGCGGACGCCCGGCATCGG
>JANLVB010000024.1:0-10842 GCA_031363785.1 Betaproteobacteria bacterium | reverse complement strand
CTGATTGCGGATGGTGTCGAGGTCGTGCCCCTGTGGGCCTTGTTGCCAGACAGGTATCCGACCGCGTCTCGATAGCAACACCTGCGCGAACAGGTTTTACTCTCGTGAAATGTGCGCACGTAATATGTGCAAACAGTCACTTAGAGGTGTGGTCATGAACATTACGTTGTCGGTGGACGAACAAGTCGCAGCGCGAGCCCGCGAAGCGGCGAAAAAAATGGGCAAAAGCCTGAACCAGGTGGTTCGTGACTATCTGGAACAACTTGCGGGCAGCGCCCGCCGTGGCCAGCAATGGGCAGAGTTTGAAGAGCGCTGTTTGTTGTCCGGTGCCAAATTGGAGGGCTGGAAGTTTGATCGTGATGAAGCCAACACGCGCTGACCGATGGCCACCCGCAGTTTTGTTGACACCAACGTCCTGATCTATGCGGAGGTCAGTGATGCCCCTGTCAAACAACGTGTTGCGCTGGACCTGCTCAAGCGGCTGTACGACGAAGCCCTGGGTGTGTTGTCGACGCAGGTGCTGCAAGAGTATTGCAACGTGGCACTGAAAAAGCTGCATCTGCCAGCGCGGCATGTGCGCGCCCAGCTGGATTTGTACGGGCAATTTGAAGTCATCCAGGTTACCCCCGCGATCATTCATGCCGCTCTGGACTTGCACCAGACACGCAGCATTGCGTTCTACGACGCCATCATCGTCGCCACGGTACAGACCGCCGGATGCGACGTCGTCTTCAGCGAGGACATGCATACCGGGGAAAGTCTGGCGGGCGTTCGCATCGTCAACCCCTTTGCGGCTAGTTGACGGCTGGTTGACGGCTGGTCGGCCGACCTGCCCGCGTGGAATGGATCGTTCGCGGTTGCGATGGGCTGCGTCCGCTGTCGCCAAGCTGATTGCGCCGCCGTTGCCGTGATCCGACACTGCGTCTTTGGCCCTCACTGTGAGGCCCAGCCTGCCGGAGAGCACCGAACATGTCAGCAACCACCCAACCCGCGTCCTTTTTCGGCCTGGACCCGAGCGATGCGCTCAATGACTTGCGCATGTCGGCCCAGGCCATGCCGCTGTACGAACACGTCAAGCGTTTTATCGCCCAGACCGTGGAGCCGATGAGCGTCAAGTACAACGCGCTGGGCGAGGGCCGCACCGGCGATGAGCGCTGGCAATACGCGCCCGGCCAGCTGGAGCTGCTCAATACCGCCAAGGACCAGGCCAAGAATGAAGGCCTGTGGAACTTTTTCCTGCCCGACGCCAACACCGGCGAAGGCCTGTCCAATCTGGATTACGCGTACATCGCGGCAGTTCTGGGTGGCAGCCCGATGGCCTCGGAATGCATGAACTGCTCAGCGCCCGACACCGGCAACATGGAGGTGCTGGAGCGGGTTGGCACGCCGGCGCAGAAGGAGCGTTGGCTCAAACCCCTGCTGGCCGGTGAAATCCGTTCGGCTTACGCCATGACCGAGGTGCATCACGCCTCCAGCGACGCAAAAAACATCGCCACCACGGCGGTGCTGGACGGTGACGACTGGGTCATCAACGGCGAAAAGCACTATATCTCCGGCGCCGGCAGCCCGCGCTGCAAGATCCTGATCACCATGGTGCGCACCAGCCCGGATGCAGCGGCCCACAGCCAGCAGTCCATGATCCTGGTGCCCAAGGACACACCGGGCGTGAAGATTCTGGGCGCCATGCATGTGTTTGGCGAAGACCATGCGCCACACGGCCACATGCACATCCTGTTCGACAACGTGCGCGTGTCGCAATCCAACATGCTGCTGGGCGAAGGGCGCGGCTTCGAGATTTCACAATTGCGCCTGGGGCCGGGCCGCATCCACCATTGCATGCGCTCCATCGGCGCAGCCGAGAAGGCGCTGGATCTGATGGTCAAGCGCGGTCTGTCGCGCAAGGCTTTTGGCAAGCAGCTGGTCTGGCTGGGCGGCAATGTCGAGATCATCTCGCGCGCCCGCATCGAGATCGAATCGATGCGCCTGATGGTGCTCAAAGCCGCCAAGGCCATGGACGTGATGGGCAACCGCGAGGCGCGACTCTGGGTGCACATGGTCAAGGCACTGGTGCCCGAGCGTGTCTGCCTGATCATCGACCAGGCGATCCAGATGCATGGCGCCCTGGGCGTGTCGCAACACACGCCGCTGGCGCGCATGTACGCGCAGCAGCGCACGCTGCGCCTGGCCGACGGCCCCGACGAGGTGCACCACCTGGTGGTGGGCCGCCACGAGCTGGGTCTGCACAACAGCGGCGATGATGACGCTGCTTTTGCCGCGTCGTTTCGCAACTGAGGTTGGCGTAACGCAGCTACTGCGTTGCCCGGGGGTCACGCAGCGGAAGGGTGAGTGAGGGCAGGGTTTTCCGCAGCGCTCTGTAAGGTTGACGGGACTGGCGCGACTACACCAGCAGCAACTGCTGAGAACGCCGAAATGGTGGTCGGCACGTTGTGTGTTCTACCCCCAAAACCTTCGGAGTTTTTTGCATGAACAAGCTGGTCCTCTTTGCCGTGGCGGCCGCCACCACCGTGTTGGCCCTGAACGCGTTTGCACAGTCGCCAGCGGCCCCGCCGGTAGATCCGAACACATTTTTGAACCAGTTCGAGTCCACTTTCGGCAAGTTCGAGGGTTTTCGCCGCTCCGGCGCCAAGGGCATTTGCGCCATGGGCGAATTTGTCGGCACGGCCGAGGCGCGCTCGCTGAGCACTGCCTCGGCCTTCAGCGGCCGGCCGGTGCCGGTGGTGGTGCGGTTCTCGGTCGGCGGCGCCAACCCGAAGGCACCGGACAATGCCAAGTCGCAGCGCAATCTGGCGCTGCAGTTCAACTTGCCAAACGGCGAGTCCTGGCAAATGGGCAACATCTCGGCGCCGGTGTTTGGCGCGTCGTCGCCGCAGCAGTGGTTCGGGCGCCTGGCTTCACTGCAACCCGACCCCACCACCAGGATGCCGGACGCGGCCAAGGTCAAGGCGTTTGCCGATTCCAATCCCGAGGTGTTGCTGCAAGGCAGGCACCATGCGTCGCAGCCGGTACCAGCCAGCTTCGGTGCTTTGAATTATTGGGGCGTGCACGCCTTTGGTTTTGTCAATGCCAACGGTACCAAACAGTTCGGCAAATGGATATTCGAGCCGGTGGGCGGCGTTCAGGGCCTGACCGACGACGAGGCCAAAGCCAAGAGCCCGGGCTTTTTGTTTGATGACCTGCGCCAACGCGTGAAAGACGGCAAGGTGGCATTCAACTTCAACCTGGAGCTGGCCCAGCCCGAGGACAAGATCGACAGCGCCACCGTGCCGTTGCCGGACGGCCGCAGGAAGGTCAATCTGGGCATGTTGAAAGTCACCTCGGTGGCTGAAGACGCCGCAGGGGCCTGCCTGACCATCACCTTCAACCCCCTGGTGTTGCCAAAAGGCGTGGAGCCATCGGCAGACCCGATGATCGCCGCGCGGACCACCGCTGTGGGACACGTGTGATGCGCAGACTGGACGGTGTTTCTACATGGTGAACCTGCCACGTGGGCAGGAAATCTCGGGTTTGCATGGGGCTCGAAGCCTGCTCCAGGGTGCGACACTGCGGCTCGTGCGGTTGAAAGGCCTATCCGTTATCCGTCCGACCAGGGGTCGCAAAAGGGCTGTTACGCCGCCATCACGGTCGAGGTAATATTTCGACTTCAAACGTGCATCGAACGGTCGCCTTTGCACGTAAATCTGATCGTCTACACCGAGCTGTTGGTTCCCGGACCGAGCATCGATGCTCTGAATGCGCTGCTCGACGTGTACGACACCCTGCGCAGCCCTCTTCCCTGGGTCTGCGTATCGTTGACTGCCGCCGCGTTAGCTCAATACCGCCGCAGAGGCGGATCGAAACAGAAACCCATTCCTGACTTCTACATCGTGCTCATCAGGCAACCTCCGTGCTGCGCATTGCGGTATTGGTTGCGACATGACAAGCGCTTCGCGCAATTGTCAGTCTTCGCCGCAACTTCGTTGTCGCCCTTGGGAACTGCCCGGCGGTGCCCATGCGGCTGTGACAAACCTGAGTGTGCTGACGCGGGATCCCGCCCCATATAAGAGTTACCTCCCACGTCTCGTCATCGTCGCGCCATGAACTGCTCGGCGGCAGTTTCGGCTTCGTGCAACGCGTCGCTCCGGCGGAACGCCTATGCCGGGCGCGGTCTCGAACTTGCAGCGGAAGATGTTGACGCCCGGGCCGATGCGCGGGCCGCCCCCCATGCCATCTACTTGGGTCGGCGCTTGACGGCGGGCGCCAAGCAGCAGTAGCGTCGCGCAGGCGGTTGCCCTAACATGGACAAGGGGAATCGGGACATTGACATTCGGGGTCAACCGAAAGGAACCACATGGACAGGCGAGCAACAGTATTGGCCCCGGCGGCACTCGGTGCTGCGCCGCTGTCGGCTCGGGCACAGCAGACAAAGACCATTCCGGTGATCGGCTGGTTGCATCCCGGATTTCCGGGTATCGCAGGCACCAACCCTGCCGTAGCGGCGGCCGCAAAAAGTCTGCGACAGAATGGTTTCATTGATGGTGACTCAATAAAGATCGAGTATCGATGGGGGCAAGGGAAACCGGACAACCTCCCAAGCCTTGCTGCAGAACTTGTGCGCCTGAAGGTCGACGCTATCGTGGCGACCGGAGGGGCTCCGTCCTGGCGGCGAAGACTGCCACCAGCACGGTTCCCATCGTCGGTGTCGATCTCGAAACCGACCCGGTCGCCAGCGGGCTGGTCGCCAGCCTTGCACGGCCAGGGGGCAACATCACCGGGCTGTTCCTCGATCAGGCTGACATGGCTGGCAAGTGGCTGCAATTGCTGCGGGAGGTATTGCCCGCTGCGCAGCGCTTGGCGGTGTTGTGGGATGTGAATACCGGCCCGTGGCAGAGGAATGCGATTGTGGCGGTGGCGAAAGCAAAGTCGGTCGATGTGCGGGTACTGGAGGTTCGTGACCTGGCGGGGCTGGAAGGCGTCCTGACTCTCGGCCTGAAGGATCGGCCGCAGGGCATGGTGCAGTTGGGCTCGCCGCTGTTCAGCCAGTTTGGCAGCCGCATCGCGGAGTTATTGGCGCCGCACCGGCTTCCCGCTATATCTTCGTACCGCGAGTTTTCGACCAATGGCGGGCTGATGTCGTAAGGCCCGAACCGAATCTTGTTTTTCGAACGCATCGGGCACTATGTGTCCAGGATTGTCAAAGGCGCGCGTCCCGGGGATCTGCCGGTTGAACAACCCACCCATTTTGAATTCATCGTCAATCTGAAGGCGGCGAAGGAGCTGGGAATCAAGTTTTCGGCCGGTGTGTTGGCGCGGGCCGATGAGGTTATCGAATAATGTGCCCTTGCGCGGCATAACCCGCCAAGCTCACCGTTTGACCAGGGCGTCGCACCGTTCGGCGTCGATCGGGTGCCCTGCCGCGCGAAAGCGTGTGGCTGCGGCTGCAAAGCGCTCCTGGGCATCGGCGCCGGTGCCGCGTGCCGCCGCGATATGCCCGCGCACCTCGTCGTGCGCGGCGTACCAGGCGGGCAGGCGCATCACCACATTGGCCAGATAGGCGCACTGGGTTTCGTGCTGATCGGCCAGCTCCAGCTCGCCGGCGCGGGCGGCAGCGATCGCCGCCGGCACCGCAAAGGTGATGCGGCAGCCCGGGCAGGTTTCCAGCGGGCCGCGCACCGAGGCGCTGGCGTCTTCCATCACGTACAGGGCTGCCGCGGGGTCGTCTGCGTGCAGGTTGATGCGCGTGCCGTAGATGCGGTCGAGCAGGTGAAAGCCGATGTCGGTCTGGCGCGCCACGTCCAGGGCTTCGTCGATCAGGGCGCGGGCCTCTTCGCGTTGGCCCTCGTGCAGGGCTACTTCGGCCAGGCGCTGCAGCGACAGTGCCTCGCCCACCGGCCCGCCGATGGCGCGGTGCAGCCGCGCACCTTCGCGCAAGTGCTGGCGCGCCGCCGGCAGGTTGCCCTGCAGCCATTCGGCCTCGCCGCGCAGTGTCACGCCAAAGGCATGGCCACGCGCCGCACCCAGGCGTTGCGCCTCGGTGGAGAGGGCCTGGGCGAAGGTGATGACGTCGCCATAGGGCCGTGCGCCGTACAGGAAGCGCTGCGTGATGCACAGGTGGCCGTCGAACACGCGCAGTGCCAGGTGCGGCACGTGGCTGGTCTCGTGCAAGTCGGCCCACACGCTGCGGTGCAGGTCGCCGCGTGCATGCGCCGCCGCGGCCTGCGCCCAGGAAGCGATGACCAGCGAGGTGGTGTCGCCCGACTGCAATGCCAGCTGCCGTGCCACCGCCGCCTTGGCCGTACCGACCGCCGGGTCACCCGCGCCGAGTGCGGCAGCGCCGCTGTAGGCCAGGGCCTCGCACAGGCGACCCTCGACGCTGGTCGGGGTCAGCCCTGCCAGCACCAGCAGCGCTCCCTTCGGGTCGCCCAGTTTCACCTGGGCCAGTGCCGCCTTGGCGCGCAGGTTGTGGCTTTCCGGCTCGCCCGCGACATCGGCGGCGGCGTGGTAGGCGGCCAGCGCGGCCGGTTCACCCATGGCGTCGAGCGCTTCGGCGCGCAGCCGCAGGGCTTCGGCATGGGTGGGCTGGAACGCGAGCAGCGGCTCGAGGTGGCGCAAGGCGTCGCTGAAGGCCGCCAGCCGCATGGCCTCGCGCGCGGCGGCGAGCAGCCAGGGCTGCGCGTCGCGCGGGTGGCCGGCCTCCAGCCAGTGCCGGGCGATGGCGCCCGGCGGCATGTCGAGCTCGGCCAGCCGCGTGGCGATGCTGCGGTGCATCTTCAGCCTGCGGTGCGGCGGCACCTGCCCGATCAGGGCTTGCTGCACCAGATGGTGCCGGAAGCGGTAGCGGCTGGTGGACGGCAGCAGCACACCGGCAGCCAGCGCCGCGTCGAGCGATTCCAGGCTGGGCACCTGCGCCTGGGCAGCAAGTGCCTCGACCGTGCCCACATCGAACTCGTCGCTGCACAGGGCCAGCCACTTGAGCAGGACCAGCGCACTGTCTGGCACATCACACAGCCGTTCGATGATGGCGTCGGCAGTGTTCTCCGGCAGCCGGGCCTGCGCGCTGGCGGCCGCACAACGCGCCAGCTCGATCACCGCGAACGGGTTGCCATCGGCTGCGCGCACGACCCGCGCCACCACCTCGTCGGCCAGCGCTGCCGGGGCTGCGCGTGCCACCAATCGGCGGCACTCGTCCTCGGGCAGCGGGCCCACATCGAGCAATTGCAGCACGCCCGAGCGCTGCAACCGTGCCAGGGCGCGCGCCAGCGCTGTGCCAGCTACGGGCGGACGGGTGGCCAGCAACAGGCACAATCCGGCGCCGGTGGAAGCCAACTGCGTGAGCACGTCGACGTCTGCATCCTCCGCCAGATGCGCATCGTCCACCTGCAACAGCACTTCGCGGCCTGGTGCCGAGGCCAACAGCAGTCGGCGTATTGCACCTACCACCTGGTGTCGGCCCAGCGGGCCAGGCAGGGCGTCCGCCGGTGCCGCCTGCGGGCTGACCAGGGCCAGCACGGAGCGCGCTTGGGCACCGATACGGTCGAGTACCGCGCGGTCGTGCAGGATCAGCCGCTCCGCAATGGCCGACAACACTGCATAAGCGTGACCAGTCTGCGAGGCCTCTACCCGCCACACCGTCCAGCCGCGCGCCTGGGGCTGGGCGGCGACTTCACGTCCCAACGCACTCTTGCCAATGCCGGCTGGCCCGCGCAGCACAATGCCGCCGGGCCGCTGAGTCGGCACCATGCCCAGCCAGGCAGCGGCCTGGGCGCAGGCCACAGCACGGCCGACGAACGCCGGCCCCACCGACTGCAGGCCGGCGATGCAGCGCTCGTACAGCGCCTGCGTTTGCGCATCGGGTGACACGCCCAGACCCTGCTGAAGCGCCTCGCGCAGGTGGGCATACCAGCGCAACGCCGCAGCGCGGTTGCCCGCAGCAAGCTCACGCTGCATAAGCGCGCGATGGGCCGGTTCGTCTTCCGGGTCGAGTTGCGCCAGCCGCTCCCATTGGCCGCTGGCGCGCAGCAGTTGGAGGTGGCGTTCGCGCAATCGCTCGCGGGTCGCTTCGGCCCACGGCTCGAAACTTGCGCCGGGCAGCAGGTCTGCGCCGTAGCTCCCCGCAACGTCCGCACAGTCCGCAGGGTCATGCCGCGCCAGGGCCGCATCCGCCTGCTGTTCGAAGCGGGTTGCATCCACCACCACCGGCCGCTCAGGCCACAGCAACACTTCGCCGGCCTGCAATACGATGCCGTCGTGCCGCCCCAGCGCCTGTCGCGCATGGTGCGCGGCCTTGCGCAGGTTGGCGGCGCCGGCCTCGGGCTCGAGCTGCGGCCATAACGCGTCTATCACCCGATCGCGAGTCATCCGCTGGCGCGGCTGCAACGCCAGCAGTTGCACCAGGTGCGTAGCCCGCAGACTGGGCCAGCGCTCGGCTGCCACCTCGACGCCGTTGATCGCTACCGCGAAACGACCGAGCAGGAAGACATCGAGTCGGGTCAAGGCGCTGGGGCTGGGGGGGTGTGATTCGATGTCCATGCCTGCCAGTATCTGGCAGCTTGGTTGGCCCCACAAGCCCCATGGGGTCGAGGAACGATTCAGGAACGGCGGTTTGCCAAAGTGTTGCCAGGCCGCGCGAATTTACGCCTGCCGCAGACCCAAGGAGCCCCCCATGACCTCGCTTCAGCTCAACCTTCCCGCGTCCGGCGCTGTGCCGGCCGACTTGACCTTGCCACTCCCGCTGACACCCCGGGCATTGCGCGAACTGGACCATGCCGTCAGCGGCACCTTGGGCATGTTGCTGCGCGATCTGTGCGGCGCGGCCGCCAATCGCACCGTGCAGCCGACCGATGCGGGCGCGATCGAGTACGCATCCTGGATGCCCGACCCCGGTGCTGTAGAGATGGCATCGTGGACGGCGCAACTGCAGAGAGCGCGGCAGTGACCGCTTGCCTCTGCCAGCGGCTGGGCGCGCCGCCGTGATGGCCGCCGTCGTTGAGGACGCCTTGGACCGCCACGCTGCCAACCCGCATCTGGCACCGTTTCTGCGCTGGCTGGATTTGCCCCAACTCAAGGCGCTGGCCATGGTCTTTCTCAGCGCCATCGCGGGCGGCCCGCGCGATGGCGGGGTGCCCGGTCTGGAGCCATGGCAATCTCTACGTCGCCATGGGCCAGGAGTGCTTGGGCGCTGTGTCGTCATGAGCCGCCATCAACGAGGAACGATTCAAGAACGCGGGCTGTTTAGCCTGCACATCCGCGGGTCTGATGGTGGACCCGTTTAACCCAAGGAGAAATTTGACATGAACCAACCAACCACCAGCCTGTACGAGCGCCTGGGGCGCCGCGAGGGCATCACCCGCATCACCGCAGACCTGATGAAAAATCACCTGGCCAACCCGCTGGTAAAAACCCGCTACGAGAACAGTGAAGACCTGGCGCGTGTCGAGCGCCGCGCCGTCGAGTTTTTTTGCGCTGGTACTGGCGGACCCGAGACCTACACCGGCCAGGACATGCTGGCGACGCACCGCGGCATGAACATCAGCGAGCAGGAGTTCATGTCGGTCATCGACGATGCGATGGACGCGCTGCAGAAGAACGCCATCGACGACGCGACCCGCAACGAGGTGCTGGCCGTGTTGTGGTCGATGCGCAAAGAGGTGGTTCGGGTGTGACCTGGCGCACCGACTGATGGCAAGTGACAGGCAACAGATCGGGCGCAACCGCTACCAGGCCGACCAGCCTCCATCCACCACCAGATTCTGGCCTGTGATCCAGCGCCCGGCACTTGATGCAAACAGGGCGACCGCGCCGTTCAGGTCCGTCGGCACGCCCAGCCGCCCCAGTGGCACCATGTTGCGGAAGTTCTCCCGCGTGAAGGCATCCAGGCTGGGTTTGGGAATCTGGCCCGGGCTGATGCAGTTGACGGTGATGTTGTACTGCGCCAGTTCACATGCCAGCGCCCGTGTCAGGTTCAGGATGGCGCCCTTGGCGGCGTGGTAAGACTGCGTCGAGCGCTTGAAATCGGGCGCGTACAGCCGCGGGTCGCTGCCCAGGCTGGCATGGAGTGAACCGACGGTGATGATGGCGCCGCTGCGTTGGGCCTGCATTGCACGCGCCGCGCTCTGGGCACAGACCATGGTGGTCGTTACATTGAGGCGCAACGTGGCTTCCAGGTCTGTTGTGGGAATGTTCGGTGCCATGGCGCTGCCGACGCCACCGCCAGCATTGCACAACATCACATCCAGCCGCCCATGGCGCGCCATGACGTCCTGCACCACCTGATTGACGGTAGCTTCATCGGTGGCATCGGCGCTGACGGCGTGGGCAGCAAAGCCTTGCGTGCGCAAACTGGCCGCGCTGTGTTCCACCACCTCGCGCCGTCGCCCCAGCAGGTAGACCGTGCAACCCAGTTCGGCCAGCGCGGTCGCCATGGCCAGGCCCAGATGGGTGCCGCCACCGGTGACGATACCCACCTGACCGGCCAGCGACAACCATGCGGGCAGGGTGGCGGCAGCTGCGTGTGGTGGTGTTGCAGGGTTGCTCATGTGGCCCTTAATACGCGCCCGGGTCGGGCATCGGTCTGTACCCCGTCGCGGATGACCGCGACACCATTGACGAACACATGCGCCACGCCGGCCGGCTTCTGGCACGGCGCAAGGTAGGTGCCGCGGTCGCGCACCTCCTGCGGGTCGAAAAGCACGATGTCGGCCGCCTGCCCGACGGCCAAAGTGCCGCGGTCGCGCATGCCCAGGCGCGTCGCCACGCGGCCGGTAATCTTGGCGATGGCGCTTGGCAGGTCCAGGTCACCAAGATCCCGCACCAGGCGCGAGAGCACGCGCACGCTGGCGCCAAAGT
>JANLVB010000125.1:0-12049 GCA_031363785.1 Betaproteobacteria bacterium | reverse complement strand
CTCGAAGATCACCTTGCGATCGAAAACCTGTGCATCGGCGATGCAATCACCCATGGATTTGCCACTCACGGTGGGTTGACCGAGATCGAGGAACGATGCAATCTCGCGCAACACCGCAGGCACGCCGCCGGCGTAATAGAAATCTTCCATCAGGTATTGCCCGGACGGCATCAGGTTGACGAGGCACGGCACATCGCGCCCAAAGCGGTCCCAGTCGTCGAGTCCAAAGTCCACACCCAGCCGGCCGGCCAGCGCAATCAGGTGCACCACCGCGTTGGTGGACCCGCCCAGCGCGGCGTTGAGCCGTACCGCATTCGCGAACGCTGGCTTGGTGAGCACGGTCGACATGCGCAGGTCTTCACGCACCATCTGCACGGCCCGTCGGCCCGCTTCGAAGGCCAGCACATGGCGGCGCGCGTCGACCGCCGGAATGGCGCCGTTGTGGGGCAACGCGATGCCCAGGCCCTCGCACAGGCTGGCCATGGTAGAGGCGGTGCCCATGGTCATGCAGGAACCGGCGCTGCGCGACATGGCCGCCTCGGCAGCCATGAAATTCTCGATGCTCATGGTGCCCGCGGCCACCGCGTCCTTGAAGCGGATGACATCGGTGCCCGAGCCCAGTGTGCGCCCCTCGTAACGGCCCGACAACATGGGGCCACCCGACACCAGCAGGGTGGGAAGGTTCACGCTGGCCGCTCCCATCAGGCACGCCGGAGTGGTCTTGTCGCAGCCCGCCAGCAACACCACGCCGTCCATCGGCTGCGAGCGGATCGAGGCTTCCACGTCCATGCTGGCCAGGTTGCGAAACAACATGGTGGTGGGCCGCATCAGCGGCTCGGACAAGGACATGACCGGGAACTCCAGCGGAAAACCTCCCGCCTCCAGCACACCGCGCTTGACATGCTCCGCCAGAGCGCGCAGGTGGCCGTTGCAGGGGGTGAACTCGGACCATGTGTTGCAGATGCCGATGACCGGCTTGCCGTCGAACATGCGCGCCGCGTGGCCCTGATTTTTCATCCAGCTGCGGTAGATGAAGCCGTAGGAGTCCTGGCGCGCGAACCACTCGTCGCTGCGCAGGCCATTCGGGCGCTTGGCGTTCTTGGGGGTGCCGCTGTCAGCCATGGAACGTGTTCAGGTTGCGAGCCCGCCGTGCCACCAATGGGCTGTCGGATCGGAGTGCAGTATCTGGTCGATGGTGTCTTGCGTCACGCGCGGAAGGCCCGAGCCGGCGATCACCTTGTTGACGTTCTTCAGGCCCTCGATCGAGTCGGCGACCGTGGTGAACGGGAAGTCAGTGCCCCAGAAGATCTTGTTGCGATTCGCAATCGTGTACTCCTGCGCGCAGACCAGGATGTTCCAGAACTGCCAGGGACGGTAATACAGGGCCGACACCTCGCAGTACACATTCGGGTTCTTGCGGGCGACGACGATGCACTCCTCGTACCAGGGGTGACCCATGTGCGCCATGACCATCTTCAGCCCCGGGTGGCGATTCGCGATGGTGTCCACATCCAGCGGGCGGCCGTACTGTATGGGTGCATTGGCTCCATAAGTGGTGCCCATGTGCATGGTCAGCGGCAGGTTGTGCTTCACCAGATACTGGTACACCGGCTCCAGACGCGGGTCGAGCAAGGAGACGCCGTTGTAGATCGGGCCGAATTTCACACCCTTGAGTTTCAGGTCTTCGATGGCATGCACCAGCAAATCCATGCAGTCAGGCATGCGCGGGTCCAGACACGCAAAACCGATGAACTTTTTCGGCTCGCGGGCCACCAGACGCGCCGTCACTTCATCGTCGCCGTCGATACCGATCGAATCCTTGTAACGCAGCGAGAACACGATGGCCCGGTCGACGTCGCGCATGGCGCGTTCGACGATGGCCGGGTTGGAGGGCAGCTCGACTGCGTCGGCGCGGGCGAATCGCGTTACCTCCAGATGCAGGGGCAGGATCTGCGTGTCCTCATACACATTCACATGGCAATCGACGATCATGGCTGCTGCTCCTGGCTCACAGAATGCCGTAACGCGCAAACACGTCGGCGAGTTTGTCGCCGCGGCGCAGGTCCGCCAGCGTACTGCGCTCGCCCTTGACCTTCTCGAATGCCAGATCCAGCACCTGCTGCTCGACCGCCTGCGGGATCACCACCACACCGTCGGCATCCCCAAAAATAAGGTCACCACTGGCCACCGTCACACCCGCGCATTCGATCGGCACATCAAGCGCCATGATCTTGCCGCGCCCCTTGGAGTCCAGTGGCGCGATGCCACCATGGAACACCGGGAACCCCATCGCCATGATGGGTTTGATGTCGCGCACACAACCGTCCATCAACGCGCCCGCCGCACCCCGCACGTGGGAGGCGGTGGACAACAACTCGCCCCACGGAGCGACCCGCGCCGGATTCGAGCAGGCGAATACCGGTATCTCGTCCGCCTGCAGGCTGTCGATCAGACCGATTTCCAGCTCGTAAGGGTTCGAGCCCTCCGGCACATGGTAGACCTCCATGAAGGCGGCCGTGCGGGCGCGGCCGACCATCACAGCAGCGAGGTCTAGCGGGCGGATGCGCGCTGGCATGGCCTGCTTCATTACGCCGCACTGGTCAAGGCAATCGGACAGAACGGCCGAGAACAACACCGAGCGCATGTCGGCGAGGCTGTAGGCAGAGCGTTTGCCGTGGGTTGGGGCGGCTGTGGTCATGGTGTGGTGGTCTTCTGGTTGGCCCGGCGCTGCACATGGATCAGCATTTGGGCGGTGGTCATGTCGGGTGGCACGTCACGAGGCTTGCGCCCAACGCCGTCCAGCGTTGCACGCACCGCCGCCTTGGCGTACAAGTAGGGCGGCAGCGCGGGGTCGTCCTTCAGGTACAGGCGCGGCGGAATCTGCGTCCACTGGTTGGTGCGTGGTTCGCCGTAACGCTCGTAGTACAGATGCAGGGTGCGCCGCTGCGTCGAGCCAAGCCGCAGTTTGCCGGCATGGATGCAGCGCGCATGGAACACGAAGGCAGAACCCGCCGGCCCGTGGGCGTCGACCTCCATACCAGGCGTTACGTCGGTTGGCCGCATGTCGACCAGGCGGCCGTGTGTGCCCGGGATGATGCTGAAGCAGTGGTCGCGCTCGGTGACGTCGGTCAGGTAATAGACGACCGAGATCGCGTTGATCTCGTGTCGGCGCCCGTAGTCGCGGATGATGTCGCGGTGCCAGCCCTTGAGCTCACCGGTGTTGTCGGTCGGGTTGCGGATCATCAGGCCGAGCTCTTCGAACGCCAGCTTCTCACCCAGCAGCTTTTGCAGCAAGGGCAGGATCACCGGGTTTTCGATCACCTCGTCGAAGTCGGATGTGCGCGGCAACACATCGGCCGTGTTGATGAACGATTCGCTGAAATGGGCCCACTCTTCGGGAAAGTCGGTCACGTACCGGTGGAATGCCGCATTGAGTTGCACCAGCTGGGCCGCCGACAAGGCATTGGGGATCACCACAAAGCCGTTCTGCTCGAACTCCTGTACGGCGGCGTTCAGCGTGTCAGCACGGGTCAGTGGATGCGTCATGCGGTGGCTCCTGCAGAAACGGCTTGGGCTCTGCTGCATCGGCGCGTCACGCTGGCGGATTCCAGAAAAGATGGTTTGAGCCGTGTACCCAGCCCCGGCCCGGTCAATGGCATCATGCGCCCGTCGTGGATCGGAGGCAGGTCGGTGACGACATCTGCATACCAGCCACGGATGTATGCCCGCACCGTTTCCTGGATCATGGCCGTCGGTGCCCAGAACGACAGATGGGTACCCGCCACAAAACCCACCGGCCCGGTGCAGTCATGGGCCGCCACAGGCAGCTGCGCGCAAGCGGCCATCTCGCAGACCGCACGCGCCTGCGTGATGCCGCCGCACCAGCCGGGGTCGAAACAAACGATGCCCGGCGCGCCAGATGAAATCAGCGACGAGAACGAGGATGCCGGCGCCAAGGTCTCTGAGGCCAGCAGCGGGATGCGGGTAAAACTGGCCAGCTCGCGCAAGGCCCGCGTGTCGTCCATGCGCACCGGGTCTTCGATCCACAACGGTTCGACCGTCTCCACCGCGCGGATGATCTGCTTGGCACTGGTGAGATCCCACAAGGCATGCATCTCGACCATCAGGTCCATCGCATTACCCACCGCGGCGCGGATGCGGCGGAACACATCGACCCCCGCCTGTACCTGGGCCGTGCTGATGCCGACGCCGCCATTGGCAAAAGCCGCCCGGTCGAACGGCCAGATCTTCATGCCGGTGATGCCCTCGGCCAGCAGGTCGCGGGCCAGGCGTTCGGGCTCGTTCTCGAAGGCGTGCAGGTCATCGAGCGCCTGCAACTCGCGGTCGCGGCCAAACCAGGCATCGACATCGCCTGAGCGCGCCCGGCTCACATAACGCGGGCCGGCGCAGGTGTTGTAGATGCGGATGGACGGGCGCGCCAGGCCGCCCAGCAGCGTGTACAGCGGTAGCCTGGCCTGTTGCCCCAAACAGTCCCACAAACCCATGTCGAGCGCCGCCGCAGCGCGCATCTCCACGCCCGACGATGCATAACCGACCGGATACCGCGTCAATTCGCGGTTGATGGCGCCAATGGCAGTAGCGTCGCGGCCCAGCACCAGGGGCGCCACCACCTCATGCAGGTAGTTCTCGACCGCACCCGGCGCAAAAAACGCCTCACCCAGCCCGGAGATTCCCGTGTCTGTCTCCACGACCAGCCACAACAGGTTGTCGTTGTCGCTGGAGCGGATGGTTTCGAGCGCGGCGATGTGCATGCGGCAATGGCGGTATGGAATCTTTCAAAATCATTGTTGACTTTATCGATATAGGTGTCAATCGAGGGTTTACCCGGGAGGTACCGGCGGGGCTTGGCGACTACTTTCAAATTGGGGCCGCAGCACTATGGGTTGGAGTGCAGCCCGGCTCAATCCAGCATTCTCTGTTGTCTAGTGAGTTAATTTACTCATTACAATATCGCAATGTCAATCGCTGAGTTTCAACGTCCAATCGGTAGCTTGGTCGCCGCCCGACTCGCCGAGGCGCCCGCACGTATCCAGATTCTGGCCGGCCCGCGCCAGGTCGGAAAGACGACACTGGTCGACCAAATCCTCAACAGGGCAGGTCGGCCCGTCGGTTCGAGAACCTTGCTGGCCGCCGAAGCTTCGCCTGTCGCGGTCGACGCGGCCCTGGGGTGGAATCGGCCATCACACATCGGTCCCGATTGGTTGGTAACGCAATGGGCTCGCGCCGAGGCCTCGGCCAAGGCATGGGACGAGTCAAAACATCCGGACGCCCAGACGAACCCCTTCGTGCTGGCGAATGACCAAGTGCAGCGCCTGCCGCAGTGGTCCAGCCTGGTCAAGGGTTTGTGGGATCGCACCCTTGCGCTGGGCGTACGTATGCACGTGCTGCTGCTCGGCTCGTCGCCGCTGCTGATGCAGCAAGGTCTGACGGAAAGTCTCCTGGGCCGCTACGAGGTAGTGCGCTTGGGGCATTGGTCTTTTGACGAAATGAACACGGCTTTTGACCTGACTCTTGAGCAGTACCTCTACTTCGGAGGTTTTCCTGGGAGCGCGCGCTTCATTGGCGACGAAACACGATGGCGAGATTACGTCCGGGTGTCCTTGATCGCACCCAACATAGAGAAGGACGTGTTCGAAATGTTCCGGGTGGACAAGCCGGCCCTGTTGCGCGAGCTGTTCAGCCTCGGTTGCGCCTACTCAGGCCAGATCATGGCTCTGGACAAGGCCAAGGGCCGGTTGGGCGGGCACACGCTCACGCTGAGTCATCAGCTCACGCTGCTGTCGCATGCCGGGCTGCTCACGGGGCTGCACAAGTACGCTGGTCAACTGGTTCGTCAGCGCCAGTCTCCGCCCAAGTTCATGGTTCACAACACCGCGCTAATGAGTGCGATGGGCAGTCATGGCTTCGACGAAGCGCGCGCCGACCGCGGGCACTGGGGCCGTGTGGTCGAGAGTGCCGTTGGCGCACACTTGACCAACACCGCCGACGGAGATACCAAACTGCACTACTGGCGTGACGGCGACGACGAGGCGGACTTCGTTGTCGAACGCCGAGGTCGTCTCACAGCGATCGAGGTGAAGTCACGCCCTGACGCAGCCCGCCATCGCGGCCTTGATGAGTTCCAACGACGCCACCCGAATGCGAGAACCCTGTTAGTCGGCGGCGACGAGATGCCGCTGGGCGAGTTCCTCCGAAGGCCTGCGACGGAGTGGGTGTTATGACTTCCGGTCGCGGGAGCGTTGGGCCCGACCTGCGCGTCCCGCGCCGCGCCACAGCGCTGCTGGACGATCGCCGCGATACACGACCGCTGCACGAGTGGCGCGACATTGACGCCTATGTCCTGCTCGGTGATCCCGGCGCTGGCAAGAGCGAGTCACTGCGAGATGAGGCTATGGCCAGCGCTGGCGTCTACCTCAGCGCCAGAGACTTCATCGCCTTGGGCGTTGAGCCTGCGGACGCCGGCAAAACGCTGTTCATCGACGGACTGGACGAAATGCGTGCCGGCAGCGCGGACGGACGCGTACCACTGGACGCCATCCGCGCCAGGCTCAAAGGGCTCGGCCGCCCGCGTTTCAGGCTCTCATGCCGCGAGCATGACTGGCGCGCACAAACCGACCTTGCCGCCCTGACTCAGGTCGCGCCCGGAGGCGCAGTGCAAGAGCTGCATCTCGAACCGCTGTCACGCGGAGAACAGCGCCAGGTGCTGGAGGCTCGCGCAAGCGAAGTGCTCGACGCCAAAGCCTTTCTCGACCGTGCCGACGAACACGGGCTCGCAAACCTGTTCGGCAATCCGTTGCTGCTGGACTTGACGATCCGCGCCGTCGCTGCTGAGGGTGGCTGGCCAGGATCGCGGCGCTCGATCTACGACCTTGCTTGCCGCGAACTCGCCACGGAACGCTCACCCGCCCACTTGGATGCCAGGCCTCTGGGCCCCGGGGCCGTCGATGGACTACTCGACGACGCGGGATTGCTGTGTGCGGTGCTGCTGCTCAGCGGCAAGGCCACGCTGACACGCGCGCAACACGCTGCCAACTCGTCGATCGCTTGGCATCTGCTGCCCGCGGAGCTGCGCCTGCATGATGCGAGCGCCGCGCTCGCCAGCAAGGTCTTCGTCACGACGGCGGACGAGTCCACGCCGCGCCATCGGAGCATTGCGGAGTACCTTGCGGGCGAAGCCATTGCGCGCCGGCTGCAGCAAGGCCTGCCGCTGGGTCGCGTGTTAGCCCTGATGCAGGGCGGCGACGGGGGCATCGTCGAGCCGCTGCGCGGCCTGCTCGGATGGCTCGCGGTTCATGATGTGTACGACCGCCAGCAGCTAATCCGGCTAGACCCGTTGAGCGTGGTTCTGAACGGGGACGTCGCGGCGTTTGCGATCACCGACAGGCGTGTCTTGCTCGAAGCGCTGCGTGATGCGACCCGACTCAATCCCTGGTTCCGCAATGGACAGTGGGTCAGTTATCCCTTCGCGCCACTGGCCTCGCCGGACATGGCCGACGCGTTGGCGCAGGTGTTGGCTGACCATTCTGCAGAGGACTCGCACCAGGCCTTGGTGGAGTGCGTGCTGGATGCACTGAATCACGGCAAGCCTTTGCCCCAGCTCAGGCCATTGCTTGAAGCCTGGGTGGACGACGCCTCGGCGCAGTTTCGCAATCGCAGTGGCGCACTCAGTGCTTGGAAGCGCTGCACCGACTTCGACTCGGTGAAGGCACGGGAGTGGCTCGACCAGTTGCATGATGATCGGGTGTCCGACATGGATTGCCGTCTGGCTGGCGAACTGCTGTTCGATCTATACCCCGAGCACGTTGGCGCGAGCGACGTGTTGCGCTACTGGCCGAGGCCGCGCACCGTGAGCGCCAATGCTGTTCTGCCGCAGTTCTGGTATCGCGGATTGATCGAGCAGACGCGGCCAAATGACTTCGCCGTGCTCGCCGATACCTGGCTGCGGTTGCAGCCGCCGGCGCACCGTCCTCACCACGACGGCGAGTGGTCGCGAATGCGCAGCGCCATCCTCGCCAACGCCCTCGAACAGTCTGGTGACCAAGTCAGCGACGAGCACCTGGATGCCTGGCTCGGCATGGGTGTCGACACCTATGGCTTCTCCAAGCTCGACCGCGAGACAGGAGGCAACCGCGTCGCTCAATGGCTGAGCGATCGACCGCAGAGGCTCAAAGTTGTGGTAGCTCTCGGGTGGCGAGCAACGCCACCCAATGAGAAGTCGGGTCGCCGCTACTTCTGGGAAAGCGAGCAGCGCCTGCATGGCGCCCGGCTGCCGCACGACTGGCTGCATTGGCTCCTGCAGCAAGCCGCCGACGCATCGAACGGCGAGCTGGCCGAGTACTGCTTCAGTCGGGTAGCGCATGCTGCCATCGATCCACCAGCGGGCTTCGACATGCCGACGATGGAGCAGATCGAAGCGTGGGTCGATATCAACGGTGAACGATGGTCGCTGGCGCGCGAGTGGCTGCTGAAGAACTGGAGCAGCCCTCTCGAGGACAACTGGCAGAGCGACCAGCACCGTCGCCAACGCAAGCACGAGGCAGAGACACTGACCAGGAAGGACGCCCGTCGGAAGGCGCTCGCGCCGCATATCGATGCCATCGTTGCCGGCACCGCGCCCACGCAGGTTCTGCACCAACTTGCAGGAGCATACGAGGAGCGGTTCTACGACATTGTTGGCGATACGCCCGAGCTGCGCGTGCAGGATTTTCTGGTCGCCGATGAAGGCACGGCACGCGCCGCGATCGCCAACCTTGCGCGCGTGCTCGAACGCGACGACCTGCCGTCGGCCGACGAGGTGCTTGGCCTTGATGCCAAGGGCAAGTACCACCTCCTACGACCTCCGGCATTGCTTGCCGCACGGTTGGCCTACGAGCGTGAACCTGGAGTGGTAGACACCTGGCCCGAGCCGTTGTTGACAACACTGGTCGCTTTCTGGCTGACCGACGGCATGGGCGAGATGCCTGGCTGGTACAAGAAGGCTGTGGAATCGCGGCCCATGATCGTCGCGCCGCTGCTGGTTCGTCATGCATTGCCGCGGTTGCGCCGTAAGGGACAGATGTTCGTCACCGGACTTTGGGCACTGTCCCATGAGGCAGGGCACGCCGCATTGGCCCGGCTCGTGCTGCCGCCCTTGATTGAAGGCTTCCCCCAGCGCGCGCGCGAGGCTGCGCGACGCGAACTGAACGGTTCACTGCTCGCCGCGCTTCACTTGCTTGACGATGAGACCGCGTCAATGCTGGTGCGCCGCAAGATCGATCACCCATCGATTGACGCGTCACAGCGCATCTGTTGGCTGGTGGCGGATTTGCCCTATCGGGCGGACGCCGCGCAGCGCTTGGTAGATGCAGTGGGCAACAGCGAGCGTCGAACGGTCGTGCTGGGTATCGCATTGTATGAACAGGGCAGCCTGAGCCGTGCGCTCAAACGCGTACAGGCAGTGACCTTGTCACGCCTGATTGAATTGCTCGCGCCCACCGCGCAGCCAGAGCGGCCCTTGGGAGCGTATTCGGTTGGACCGGCACAAAACCGTGGCGACACGGTGCGCTCCCTTATCGGCCTGCTAGCCGGAGATCCGCAGCCTGCAGCCGCCGGCGAGATGAAGCGCCTGATCGATCTACCGCGCCTGAGTCCATGGCGCGAACACCTTCGCTACAGCATGCTGTCGCAACAGGGTGTTGCGCGAGAGGCCCATTACGTTCACCCAAGCCCACAAGCAGCTGCGCTTACTCTGGCGAACTACGCACCGGCAAACCGCGCTGACTTGATGGCGCTCACGCTCGACCATCTGCGCGACATCGAGCGCCACTTGCGGGGCGCCGATTCTTTTGAGCTGAAGTTTTTCTGGAGGAAGGAAGGCAGTGGTGTCAAATCGCCAATAGATGAAAATCTTTGTCGCGACCTCCTGCTTGTAAAGTTACGCGATCGGCTGGCTCCGCTCGGTGTCCATGTCGTGCCCGAACGCAGAGCTGCCGACGACAAGAGGGCCGACTTGCGTATCGAATTCATGGCTGCCGGTCAACCTCTGGCTGTTCCGGTCGAAATCAAGAAGGAGAACAATGACAGCCTTTGGCTGGCGTGGCGGGATCAGCTGCAGGCGCTATATGCCAATGATCCTGCGGCCGATGGCCACGGTATCTACCTCGTGCTGTGGTTCGGCCACAAGCCGCGGTCGACGCCGGAAGGGGAGAGGCCCGCTAGTGCCAAAGACTTGGGACGGCGCTTGACCGAGCATATCCCTTCAGGGGACCGTACTCGTCTTGTCGTGCAGGTCATGGACTTGTCTCTGCGCGATTTATGCCCGTAGTCAACGGCCGCACGGGTCGCCCCCTTGTAAACCGCTTTCGCTGATCGCCCGTGAACGAGCCAATTGATCGCGAGCTATTGCCATGCAACAATCCTGTGCCCGCATCGAAGATTCCCTTTGTCGCGCAAGCGAGGAGGCGGAGCATACTGCCCGAACAGCGGCAAAAGGCCGAAATCTGGCGCTCCAGTGAAAGATCGCCGCGCCGCAAAGTTGACCATGCTGCAATCCATCCCCTGCCCTCGTGAGACTGGGCCTGGTATTTGAGTGCGTGGCTTTCTGACAGTTGAACGCCGCCGCAAACGCCCCTCATGAAGAATCTTCCCGGGCTGTGCGCCTGGACGCCCCTCAACATCCCTGGCACCCGTGCCTACAAGGCCGGCGCCCCCGACGCAATCCCCATATCCCGCAGCGCAAGCGCCACCGCATGCACGGCCCGCTCCATCTCATCGGGCCCGATGGCACCGATACAGCCGACGCGAAAGGTCTCCACCGTGGTCAGTTTGCCGGGGTACAGGATGAAGCCGCGGGCTCGGGTTGCAGCATAAAAGGTCTTGAAGTCGTATTTCGGGTCGGTCGGCGCGTGGAAGGTGACGATGATCGGTGCCTGCACGGCCGGTTCCAGAAACGGCTTGAAACCCAGCGCCGCCATGCCTCCCACCAGCGTCTCGTAATTGCGGGTGTAACGTGCCAACCGCGCCGGCTGCCCGCCCTCGGCTTCGAATTGCGCGATTGCCTCATGCAGCGCCACCACCACGTGGGTTGGCGGTGTGAAGCGCCACTGCGTGGTCTTCTCCATATAAATGTACTGGTCGTGCAGGTCCATCGCCAGCGATTGACTGCGGCCGGCGCAGGCGTCCAAAATGGCTTTGCGGATGAACACAAAACCCATGCCCGGCACACCTTCCAGGCACTTGCCGCTGGCCGCCACCAGGGCGTCGAAATGGGTCTTGCGGGCGTCGATCTCCAGCGCTGCGAAGGAACTCATGGCGTCCACGATCAGGCCCTTGCCGTGTTGGCGGCACAGGTCGGCCACCTCCTGCAGGGGGTTGAGCACGCCGGCACCGGTCTCGCAATGGATCAGCACCACATGCGTGATGCTGGGGTCGGTGGCCAGCTTCTCAGCCATCGCGCTGACCGACACCGGTTGGGATTCGTCGAACGGCATCAATGTGCAGCGTCGCCCCATCAGGCTGGCCAGGCGCGCCGCGCGTTTGCAGTACGCGCCGTTGTCGGGCACCAGCACATGGCCGTCGCGCGGCACGATGGTTGCCACTGCCGCCTCGACGCTGAAGGTACCGCTGCCCTGCAGCGGCACCACCACATGCGATTCGGCGCCGTGCAGCACATTGAGCAGGCTGTTGCGCACACTGGCTGTCACGGCGTTGAATTCAGCGTCCCAGGAGCCCCAGTCTCTCAGCATCGCCAGTTTGGTGCGCAAGGTGGTGGTCAGCGGGCCGGGGGTGAGCAGGATTTTGTCTCTGTCCATGGGGAGAAAACCTTCCAGGTGCGAATGGTCAATGGATATCAG
Source organism: Betaproteobacteria bacterium (assembly GCA_031363785.1). Lineage (GTDB taxonomy): Bacteria > Pseudomonadota > Gammaproteobacteria > Burkholderiales > Burkholderiaceae_C > CAISIP01. The sequence goes on along the minus strand of JANLVB010000125.1, from coordinate 197 downwards.
CGGGGCCGATGTGGCGCAAACCAGATTGGACGTGGCACACCTGGTTTTGTCAATTGTTTTTTGTAAATTGTTGACAATAAGTTCTTTTGCGGTTCCACTATAGGCCATGAGCGCCGCGCAGAACCGCTTCAAGCAAGCTCGCGCCCCCTCGGGCGGCAGTGAGGACACAACGTGCCGAACGTGGGGGTCGTCATGAC
>JANLVB010000073.1:0-5944 GCA_031363785.1 Betaproteobacteria bacterium | reverse complement strand
CACGATACTGGGCAACTACCTGGTACGCAACGCTTTGACCCCGGTGATTACCGTGACCGGGCTGCAACTCGCTTCGCTCTTGGGTGGCAGCATCCTGATCGAGACCATCTTCACCATTCCCGGCATGGGTCAATACCTGTTCGATTCGGTGACCAGCCGCAACTATCCGGCGGTGCAGGCGATCGTGATGGTGGCGGCCACGATCGTGTTGCTGGTCAATGTGCTGGTAGACGTGGCGTATGCGCGGGTTGATGCGCGCGTGAGTTATGACTGACGGCAACCGCTCCGCCGCTACAGGCGTCTTGCTGCCCATCGGGCTGGTGATGCTGGCGGCGCTGCTGTTGCTGACCCTTTTGGGCCCGGTGATCTCCCCCTACAACGCAGCTGCCACGTCCGCTGATTCGCTTGCTGGCCCGAGTGCTGCGCATTGGCTTGGCACCGACTCGATTGGCCGCGACGTGCTCAGCCGCCTGATCATGGGCGGGCGCACCACCTTGTTGATCACCTTCATCGCTGTCACATTGGCGGTAGCGGGCGGTCTGGTGCTTGGCCTGTGGTCAGGTTATGTCGGTGGCTTGGTCGATCAGATCGTCATGCGCCTGCTGGATGTGGTGTTTGCGTTTCCGGTGTTCCTGCTGGCGATTGCGGTGGTGGCGGCGCTCGGCCCGACGGTCCCCAACCTGATCCTGACCATTGCCATCGTGTACACGCCGCGGCTGGCCCGGGTGGTGCGCGCCCCGGTGCTCAGTGTCAAGCGCTGGGACCATGTGGAAGCCGCACGCAGTGTGGGCGTGGGTGAATTGCGCATTGCCCTGCGCCACGTGTTGCCGCTGGTGGTGTCACCAATCCTGGTGGAGACCAGTCTCGTGCTGGCGCAGACCATCTTCACCGTCACCGCTTTGTCGTTCCTTGGGTTGGGCCCACCGCCACCGGACCCGAACTGGGGTGCCATGTTGTCCGAGGCGCGGCAATTCATGGAGCTCGCGCCGCTGACCGTGGTGGGCCCTGCGCTGGCCATTGTCTTTGCAACCCTGACCTTCATCGTGCTGGCGAACGGCTTGCGCGAGCGTCTCGACGTGGCGAGTCGTTGATGGGCCGCGCCGCAACCCTGCTGCAAGTGCGCGAGCTGAGCGCAAGCTTTGGCCGCAAGGCTGCCGCAGCCCCGGTGGTGAAGGCCATTTCGTTTGATATTGCGGTCGGCGAGGCAGTGGGTTTTGTCGGCGAATCAGGTTGTGGCAAGAGCGTGACCGCGCGCGCGCTGATGCGCCTGGCCCCCGAGGGTTCGCCAGTGCGTTGGAGCGGGCAGGTGCTGTTTCAGGGGCAGGACCTGTTGCAGCTGTCGCCAGCCGCAATGCAGGACGTGCGCGGGCGCCGCATCGCCATGGTGTTTCAGGATCCGATGAGTTCGCTCAACCCGGTGCTCACAGTGGGTGCGCAGATCGACGACATCATCCGCCGCCATATGGGCTTGGGCGCTGCGGCGGCGCGGCGGCGTACGGTGGAGCTGCTCGGCCTGGTGGGCATCCGCGAACCGGAGCAACGTGCCAACGACTATCCGCACCAGTTCTCTGGTGGCATGCGCCAACGCGTGTTGATCGCCATTGCGGTGTCGTGCAAGCCTGACCTGCTGATCGCTGATGAACCCACCACCGCGCTGGACGTGACGGTGCAGGCGCAGATTCTGCGGCTGCTGATGCGCTTGCGCAAGGAACTCGGCATGGCCTTGATGCTGATCACGCACGACTTAGGCGTCATCGCCGGCATGGTGGAGAGGGTCTACGTGATGCTGGACGGCTCCATCGTGGAGACCGGTTCGACGGATGCGGTGTTTGCCAATCCGCAACACAGCTACACGCGCTCGCTGCTGGCGGCAGTACCGCGCCTGGATGCGATGGGGAGGGTGCAGTGACCGACGCGACAACACCCGACAGCGTGCTGCTCCAGGTGCGCGGGTTGTCGGTGACGTTTCCCGCGCGCCATGGAAAAGCGCCGGTAGCTGCGGTGCAGGATGTGTCGTTCGACATTGCGCGGGGCCAGACACTGGGCCTGGTTGGCGAGTCCGGCTCCGGAAAGACCACGACCGGGAGGGCTGTTTTGCAACTGCAGGCGACGACCGCCGGCAGCGTGCAGCTGCTCGGCCAGGAGTTGGCCGGTATGTCCCGATCCGGCTTGCGTGCCATGCGCAGGCACATGCAGTTCGTGTTGCAGAACCCGTATTCCAGCCTGCATCCGCGCATGACGGTCGCCCAGATACTGGCCGAGCCCCTGCAGGTGCACCGCACTGTCGCACCACGCGCGGTGTCAGCGCGGGTTGCCGAGTTGATGGAATTGGTTGGCCTGGACCCTGCCATGGTGCAGCGTTATCCCCATGAATTCTCGGGCGGGCAGCGGCAACGCATCGTCATCGCCCGGGCATTGGCTGTCAATCCGGATTTTGTGGTTTGTGATGAGCCGGTGTCGGCGCTTGACGTGCGCACGCAGGCGCAGATCGTCGCCCTCTTGCAGTCGTTGCAGGACAAGCTGGGCCTGTCGTATTTGTTCATTGCGCACGATCTGGCTATCGTGCGCCAGCTGGCGCACCGCGTGGCGGTGATGTTTGGTGGGCGGATCGTCGAGCTTGGCGACGCAAGCCAGGTATACGGGCGACCAGGCCACCCCTACACGCGTGACCTGCTCGATTCGGTGCCCGTACCAGACCCGGCCACGCAACGTGCGAAGCTGGCGCGCGCGCCCAACGAGCTGCAGTTCCATGGCCTTGCGGTGCAGCACGGCCCCTGTGTTTTCGGTGAAGACCATGCCCGCACCGGCACCGCCGCCTGGCACCTGCTGCAGGAGGGGCACGGGGTGTCCTGCCGTTTCTGGCCCGCGCAATGTAATCCTGCGCTGGCTAGGTCTGCAGAATGACCGGGCCGTCCGGTCATGCCGGTCGCGGCAACGCTTCGCCTGGCGAAACAGTTTCAGCAGCGCGCAGAGACCGGCACGCTGATACTGCCCGCAATGCGCGCCAACTCCCGCCCCATACGCGCCAGGGTCTCGTTGGTCATCAGCTTGGAAGGACCGGAAATGCTGATGGCCGCGATGGCGTTGCGGTTGCCGCTTTCACAAATTGCTGCTGCCACACAGCGTGCGCCGAGTTCGTTCTCTTCCATGTCCAGCGCATAACTGCGCGCCGCACTGGCGGCGATCTCGTCCATGAAGCGCTCGCGGTTCGTGATGGTGTGTGGTGTGCGCGCAGCCATGCGCCGCGGCACTGTGCGGTCGAGTTCCGACTCGCCCAGTGTCAGCAAAATGGCTTTGCCCAAGGCGGTGGAGTGCAGAGGGTCACGTTTACCGATCATCGCCTCGGCATGCAACAGGCGGCTCGAGCCGACCATGTCGATGTAGACAATCTCGCCACCGTCCGGGATCCCGAGGTTGACGGTTTCATTGAACTGGCGCTGCAGGCGCAGCATCGTGGGCTGGGCGATCTCGCGAATGCGTTCGGCAAATGCCGGCAGCGGCAGGGTGACGGCCACCCGCGGGCCGATGACATACCTTTCGGTGCCTTCGTCATACCCCACGAAGCCGGAGGCGCGCAGGGTATACAGGTACCGAAACGCGGTAGTTTTTGGCAACGCCGTGCAGGACGCCAGGTCGGACAACGTCATGGGCGACTTGCTCGCCACCAGCGCGTCGAGCAGTTGCATGGACTTGTGGACCGGTGTGACCACGTAGCGGCGATCAAGTGTCATTTGCCCCCTCCCGTTAATCCTGACGAATGTAGCGCGAAGTCTGCGCCCGCGCCACAGGAAAACCCTGAGTCTGCAGCACTTGCATGGCTGCGCAGCCCCATGGCCCAGCAGCGCGCTGCGTTAGCATGGCCCGCAATTCAACCAGTCAAGACTCGCAAGCTGCCTGTGCCGCCCCGCCAACCATGACAAGGAGTTCCCATGCAATCAATTGATCCAGCGCAATGGCGCGCGCTCAGTGCCGCTGTCTTGTCGGATGTGATGGACAGTCTGGGCCTGGTGCGCCGTGCCATGCGGCCCTTTGTGCGCCCGGCAGATGATGCCGATATCCTGGTCGGCCGCGCGCGCACCGGGCTGTATATGGCGGCCTATGCCCTGCGCGACGGCGAGAACCCGTACGACGTGGAGATTGCCCTGGTGGATGACCTCAAGCCCGGTGAAGTCGTGGTGCTGGCATGTAACGGGCCGACCGAACGCATTGCCCCCTGGGGTGAACTGCTGTCTACCGCCTCGGTAGCCCGTGGCTCCGCCGGCTGTGTGACCGATGGACTGGTGCGCGATGTACGCCAGATCCGGGAAATGGGTTTCCCGGTGTTCCATGGCGGCATTGGCCCACTCGACACCAAGGGCCGTGCCCGCATGGTGGAGCGGGACGTGCGCGTCGAATGTGCCGGTGTGTCCATAGACCCAGGCGATATCGTTTTTGGCGATGTGGACGGTGTTGTGGTCGTGCCGCGGGCCCACGAGCACGAAGTCATCAGTCGGGCGCTGGAGAAGGTCACGGGCGAAAACCACACCCGCGACGCTCTGCGCAAGGGGGAGCCACTGGCGGTGGTGTTCAAGCGCTTCGGCATTCTGTAGGTTGGTGGCGGCTGGTTGTTCACGTTTCGCCGCATGAAACGTTGCTGTAGCGGCCCTGCAGACCCCAATGGATATCATCAAAAAATGCGCATCGCACTGATCCATATCGGCCAGGAAACGAACGACTTCAACCCGGTTCCCACGACCCTGCGGGACTACGAGTCGTTTGGCAACGTCGCGGGTGCTGCAATCCTGGACCCGTTGCGGGGTGGTGGGGAGATCGGCGGTTTTATGGATGGCCTAGAGCGCTCCGGGCGGGACATCGAGGTGGTGGCTATCGTGCGCGGCTGGGCGGAGGCTGGCGGGCGCATCACCCGCGAGGCTTATGATTTCTTCGAGCAGAAGATCCGCCTCGGGCTTCGGGCCGCAGGCAAGATCGATGCGTTGGCGTTGCAGTTGCACGGGGCCTGTGCCGCCGACGGCATCGATGATGTCGAAGGGGCGCAGTTGCAGACCTGCCGCGACGTGCTGGGCCCCGACGTTCCCATCGTGCTGGGTCTCGATCACCATGGCAACGTGACGCGCAGAATAGTCGCGCTCGCCACCGCCATTGTGGGCCACCGTACACAGCCGCACGATGTTTACGATACCGGCCGGATCGGCGCCGAGCTGATGCTCAAGATTCTGTACGCCGGCGCCAAGCCGGTCATGGCCTGGCGCAAGTTGCCGCTGTTGTCGCACCAGGAGCAGTTTCTGACTGCACAGGGGCCGATGAAAGTCTGGTTCGACCGTGCGCGCGGCATGGAGGCCGACGCGCGTGTGCTGCAGGCATCGAACTACCCGATGCAACCCTGGCTCGACGTCGCGGAGGCGGGCTGGTCGACCGTGGTGGTGACGGACAACGACCAGGCTTTGGCCGAGAAGCTGGCCGACGAACTGGCCGACCTGGCATGGTCAATGCGGGCCGAGTTTCAGAAGAAGGAGGCGGTGCCCATCGACGAAGCGGTACGCATGGCAGAGCGAGCGCCACGCGGATTGGTGGTGCTGAGCGACACCGGGGACACGGTATTTGGCGGCTCGTCGGGCGACAGCAACCTGATCCTCGAGTCCATCCTGCGCCTGGGTGTGCAGTATCCGGTGCTGATGCCCCTGATTGAGCCGCAGACCGTGGCGGCGCTGGTGGCAGCGGGCGAGGGCGCGACCGTGACACTGGAGGTGGGTGGCCATGCGGCGCCGCGCTTTTTCACGCCGCTCACAGTGACCGGCAAGGTGGGCCGCATTACGCGCGGCATGGTGCCGCTGCGCAACTACTGGCACGCGGAAATCGACATGGGGTGTGCGGTGGTGTTCCAGGTCGGCCCGGTCACGCTGCTGGTGAGCGAGTACCGTGGCGCGGCGGGCAATCTGCCCGACGT
>JANLVB010000044.1:0-2990 GCA_031363785.1 Betaproteobacteria bacterium | reverse complement strand
TTGCGCGGCTCGGCGCGCGCACTCACCGGGCTCATCGCCCGGGCGAACAACCGCAACGTGGCATTCTCTACCGCCACCGCCACCATCGGCATACGCGGCACCGGGCTGGACATGGAGTGTGGCGACACTTGCAATTTCTTCACCTGGCTGGGCACTATCGAAGTCACCCCCACCTCACCGGGCGCTCCCAGCACCGCCTTGCAGGTGCTCAGTGCGGGCCAAGGCCTGTTCGTCGGCCCCACCGGCATCCGCCCGATCAGCGCGCCGCTGCCCAGCATGCTAAACCTGCCGCGCCCGGACAGCGTGCCGGTGGACACCAAACAACTGTTCTCGGGCGCGGCGCACCCCAGCGACCAGGAAGGGCTGTACGTCTTTGTGCGCGACGGCCACATCGAAGTCACCACGGCAAGCGAAACACTGCACCTGGGCAAAGGTGAGACCGGCTTTGCCGGTGAGACCGGGCGCACCCTGCGCCCACTGCTGATCCCGCTGTTCCTGGACTTTGATCGCACCCCCAAGCCTGACAGCACCAACCCCATGCTGCAAACCATATTGAACGAGACGGTTGGCCGCCCGGCCAACCAATGCCGCTGATGCCACGCCCCACCACCATGCACCTGAAGACCACCTTGCCCAAGCCTGGCCGGGCGATAGCCACACACATAGCCGCAGTTGCGGCCTCAGTGAGCGCCGCAGTCACAGCCGCCTTGCTGGGCGCTGGCCCCGCAGCAGCCCAAAGCACGGCCCCGGCGCAGACGGCGCTCCCCGCCATGAGCACCCCTGCCAAGCCGGTGTTCACCATCCGCGGCTTCGAGGTCAGCGGCGAGAACCCGCTGGCGCAAGGCGAGACCAGCGCCGTGCTGGCGCCGTTCCTGCGCAACGACGCCTCCATGGAGACGCTGCAAAAGGCCACCGCGGCGCTGGAAGCCGCGCTAAAAGCACGCGGCTTTGCGTTGCACCGCGTGGTCTTGCCGCCGCAGGAAGTGGGGGAGGCGGTCAAACTCACCATCGTCAAGTTCGTGCTGGGAAAAATCAAGATAGAAGGTCTCAAGCAATACGACGAGGCCAACATCCGCGCCAGCCTGCCCGAACTTCGGGAGGGCACGGCGCCCAACTTCCGCACACTCGCGGTGCAGACCACCATCGCCAACGAGAGCGCAGGCAAGCAGCTGCAGATTGCGCTCAAGGAGTCGGATGAGGCCGATCAGATCGATGCGCGTGTCATCGTCACCGAGTCCAAGCCCTGGAGCTTCTCCGCCAGCCTGGCCAACACCGGCTCACGCGCCACCGGGCGCGACCGGCTCACCTTCGCCGGCGCGCACGCCAACCTCTTTAACCTGGACCACCAACTCAGCGGGGCCTACACCACCTCGATCGAGCGCCCCAGCGACGTGCAGCAGTTTGGCGCCAATTACCGCGTGCCGCTGTACCAGCTGGGCGCGGTGCTGGGGGCCAGCTACACACGCTCCACCGTGGTGGGGGACTTTGGCGCCTTGAAGAGCACCGGCGCGGGCCAGACCATGGGGCTGAGCTACAACCACTATCTGCCCCCCGAGGGCGGCTTTCGCAGCTTCATCACGCTGGGGCTGGATGACAAGCGATTTGATGTGACCAAGATCGGTGGTGTGCCGGTGCCCACCCAGCAGGTACGGCGCAGCCGCCCGCTGCAACTGGGCACCAGCGCGCGCGTGGAGAGCGACAGCGCGGTGTGGGGCGCGGGCGCCGATGTGGCGACCAACCTGAGCGGGGGCAGTGGCAACAACCTGCTGGCCTACCAAAGTGAAGACCCGCGCATCAGCAAGGCGCGCTTTACCGTGCTGCGCGCCAACGCCAACTACCTCAGCAGCGTGGGTGCGGGCTGGCTCCTGACGCTCAAGGGGCAGGCGCAGTACAGCCCGGATGCGCTGATCTCGGGCGAGCAGTTCGGGATCGGCGGCGCCAGCAGCATACGCGGCACCGGCGAGCGCCCGATCTCGGCCGACCGGGGGCTTCTGGCCTCGCTGGAGGTGAGTACACCAGACCTGTTGCCGGGCCTGCGCATGCTGGGCTTTGTCGATGCGGGCTGGCTGCGCAACAACAACCCGAACGCCACCAACAAGCCCTCCAGCGACCATCTGGCCAGTGTCGGCCTGGGGCTGCGCTACAACACCGGCAGCATGGGTTTCTCGGCCGAGTGGGGGCGCATCGTGACCGGCAGTGTGCTGGCCAATGCCACCAACCCCGCCCTGCCAAAGGCCGGTGACAACAAGTTTCACCTCAACCTCTCGGCGCGATTTTGATGCAGGTGTTGGCACAGCGCGGCTAACCGGCTGCGACAGTAACCTGGTACATGCCCCAAACTGCGCTGGTAGCCGGCGGCGGAATTGGCGGTTTGGCGGCCGCCCTGGCCTGCGCCCGCGCTGGTTGGTCGGTGCGCCTGCTGGAGCGTTCAACGCAGTTTTCCGAGGTTGGTGCTGGCATCCAGATCGGCCCCAACGTCACGCGGCGACTGCACCAATGGGGACTGCAGCGCGCGTTGCAGGCGGTGGCCGCATACCCCGCTGAATTGCAGGTGCGCAGCGCGCGCACGGGGCGCACCCTGGGCCGCCTGCAGCTGGGCGACGTGGCACTGCAGCGTTACGGCGCGCCTTACGCGACCATCCACCGGGCTGACCTGCATGGTGCATTGCTGGCTGCGGTGCAGGCCAGCGGCGCCGTGCAGTGTGACCTGAACAGCGCGGTCGAGCGCTTTGATCAATCCGCAGTCCAGGTGTCGGTACACGCCAGCCGGGTTGGCACTGTAGCGGCAGACATGCTGGTCGGCGCCGATGGCCTGTGGAGCGTGGTGCGCCAGGGCTTGCTCGGAGATGGACCGCCGCGGTTTACCGGCCACCTGGCGTACCGCGCGCTGGTGGCACAAAGCAGCTTGCCCGCCAGCTTGCGCAGCCAGCACATCACGGTGTGGCTGGGGCCGGACATGCATGTGGTGCAGTACCCGGTGCGTGGGGGCG
>JANLVB010000008.1:0-4651 GCA_031363785.1 Betaproteobacteria bacterium | reverse complement strand
GCAACAGGTAGTCGGCATAGTCGGCGGTGTCGGTCTGAAACTGCTCCAGCACCACCGTGAAGAGGTCTTCGCGCGCGAATCCACGAGCCACCTTGCCGGAGTCGGGCGCCACCGCCACCGGATTGCTGTTGTAGACGATCAGTGCCTCGATGGCCGGGCCGAAGGACGGGGACGCGCCACGCAGCAGATCGTCGCCAATCGTGTTCATGTTGATGGTGCGTGGGGCGCGGCCGTGCAGCAGGTCGGGCCGCTCCAGTGCCGCGCGTTGGACCGGGAAGTCGCCCGAGCTCGACAACAGGATGCCCCCGGCCGGGTTGCGCCAGGCGCCGACCAGTGCTGGCAGGCAGGCCACGGCGCGCGCCGCGTTGCCGCCGCCGCGTACCCGCTGCATGCCGTAGTTGAGCCGGATCGCGACCGGGCCCGCGCCGCGCGCGCAGGCGCCGTAATCGTGTGCCAACTGACGGATCTGTTCAGCCGTGATGCCACACACCGCGGCGGCGCGTTGCGGATTCCACTGCAAAGCGCGTTCGCGCAGTTGCTCCCAACCCAGGGTGTAACGTGCCAGGTAGTCATGGTCGAGCCAATCATTGGTGATCAGTTCGTGCATCAGGGCCAGGGCGAGGGCCGCATCGGTGCCAGGCAACAGCGCGATGTGTTCATGGCACTTGTCGGCGGTTTCGCTGCGCCGCGGGTCGATACACACCAGCTTGGCGCCATCACGTTTCGCGGCCTGCGCATAACGCCAGAAATGCAGGTTGCTGCCAATCGGGTTGCTGCCCCAGATCACGATCAGCCGCGCATGGGCGAACTGCTCTACGCGCATGCCGGTCCTGGCCCCCAGCGTGTGGATCAGCCCCTGCCCACCAGCGGCAGAGCAAATGCTGCGCTCCAGCCTGGAGGCGCCAAGCTGGTTGAAAAAACGCGCCGCCATGCTCTCGCCCTGAACCAGCCCCATGGTGCCGGCATAACTGTAAGGCACGATGGCCTGCGCCCCAGCTTCACCCCGATCGGTGATGGCGCGCAAGTGTGCGGCAATGTCGCCCAGTGCCGCGTCCCAGGTGGTGCGCACAAACTGCCCGCTGCCCTTGGGGCCGCTGCGCTTGAGCGGGTGCAGTACACGCTCCGGGTGGTAGGTGCGCTGTGTGTAGCGTGACACCTTGGTGCACAGGGCGCCGTCAGTTTGGGGATGCCCTGGATTGCCTTGCACCTTGATCGCCACGCCGTCCTGCACCGTGGTGACGAGTGAGCAGGTATCGGGGCAATCGTGCGGGCAGGCGCCCAGAATCGTGTTGGTCATGTGTTGGTCGGTCTATGCCAGCGGACACCAGACTACGGCGGCTCGGGGACATTGGTGGTTGCGAAAATCCGTATTCTGGCTTGGTAATAGACTACCAGCAAGCGCCATTCACAGGAGACGCCATGAAGATGATCGATTCCATCGTTACGCAAGCTGCCGGCATCGCCGCCGTTCGCCGTGACATCCATGCCCACCCCGAGCTGTGTTTCCAGGAGGTGCGCACTGCCGACCTGGTGGCGGCCAAACTCACCGAGTGGGGCATTCCCATCCATCGTGGCATGGGCACCACCGGGGTGGTAGGCATTCTCAAGAACGGCACTTCCAGCCGGGCCGTCGGCTTGCGGGCTGACATGGACGCGTTGCCGATGCAGGAGTTCAACTCGTTTGAACATGCCAGCAAGAACGCCGGCAGGATGCATGCCTGCGGCCACGACGGCCACACCGCCATGCTGCTGGCGGCGGCGCAGCACTTCGCCAAACAGCGCAACTTCGATGGCACGGTGTACCTGATATTCCAGCCGGCCGAAGAGGGCGGCGGTGGCGCACGCGAGATGATCAAGGACGGTCTGTTCGAGCAGTTCCCGATGGAGGCGGTCTTTGGCATGCACAACTGGCCGGGCTCGCAGGTCGGCAAGTTCGCGGTCAGCCCGGGGCCGGTGATGGCCTCGAGCAACGAGTTCAAGATCACCATCCACGGCAAGGGTGGCCACGCAGCATTGCCGCACCTGGGGCTGGACCCGGTGCCGGTGGCCTGCCAGATGGTGCAGGCGTTTCAGACCATCATCAGCCGCAACAAGAAGCCGATCGACGCCGGTGTGGTGTCGGTGACCATGGTGCATGCCGGGGAGGCCACCAACGTGATACCCGACAGCTGTGAGTTGCAGGGCACGGTGCGCACCTTCACGCTGGAAGTGCTGGACCTGATCGAGCAGCGCATGAAGGAGATTGCCGAGCACACCAGCGCGGCCTTTGGCCTGCGTTGTGACTTCAGCTTTACGCGCAACTACCCGCCTACCATCAACGCCGCGCCGGAGGCCGAGTTTGCCCGCCAGGTGATGGTGGATATCGTGGGTGCCGACAACGTGCTGGTTCAGGAACCCACCATGGGTGCGGAAGACTTTGCCTACATGCTGCTGGCCAAGCCCGGTGCCTACTGTTTCATCGCCAACGGCGACGGCAGCCACCGCGAGATGGGCCATGGCGCAGGCCCCTGCATGTTGCACAACCCGAGTTACGACTTCAACGATGACCTGATACCGCTTGGCGCAACCTACTGGGTGCGGCTGGCCGAGCAGTGGCTGGCCAGACCGGCGCCCGTTGCTGCAGCCTGAAGGCACACCGTGATGAATCTGGTAAGCGCGTTCTCTGCGAGTTACGCCGCAGCACGGGTCAAGTTTCTGGAAGCAGCGGCCACCGCCGGGGCGCAGATCGAATCACATGTGCACCCGCTCAAGGGGCGGGAAGGTGAGGTGCTGGCGATGGACGTGGCGCTCCTTGGCGCTGCCGACGCGCAGCAGCTGCTGATCGTGTCGAGCGCCTGCCATGGTGTGGAGGGTTTTTGCGGCAGCGGAGTGCAGGTGTTTGCCCTGTACGACCAAGAATGGCTGCAGGCGGCAGCCAGCCAGGGCGTGGCGGTGTTGTATATCCATGCGCTCAATCCCCATGGCTTTTCACACATCCGGCGCGTGACCCAGGAAAACGTCGACCTGAACCGCAACTTTCATGACTACGGGCAGGGTTTGCCAGCCAATCTGGCGTACCGCGACCTGCACGCACTGCTGCTGCCGCAGACCTGGCCGCCAGACGTTGCGAACGAGGAGGCGATTGCGGCCGCCATCGCCAGCAAGGGCATGGCGTATTTCCAGGCGGCGGTGACCCAGGGGCAGCACGAGTTCGCTGACGGCTTGTTTTATGGCGGCACAGCGCCAACCTGGAGCAATCGTACCGTGCGCCAGGTGCTGCAGCAGCACGCCAGGCGCGCCAGCCGGCTGGCCTGGATCGACTTGCACACCGGCCTGGGCCCGAGCGGCCTGGGTGAGCGTATTTTTGCCTGCCGAGACGATGCCGCCGCGCTGCAGCGTGCGCGCCAATGGTGGTCCGGCGGCGGTGCAACGCCCATCACGTCGTTTTACGACGGCTCGTCGTCATCGGCAAAACTGACCGGGCTGATGTGGAACAGCGCTTATGAAGAATGTCCGCAAGCCGAATACACGGCGATCGCCATGGAGTACGGCACCTTGCCGCTGCCCGACATGATTCTGGCGTTGCGCGCCGAGCATTGGCTGCACAACCATCCCGAGGCGCCTGCCGACCTTGCCAGGCGCATCAAGCAACAGATGCGCGACGCGTTTTACGTGGATACCGACGCGTGGAAGGGCCAGATCATCAGCCAGGCACGCCAGTCCATGTTTCAGGCCGCAGCAGGCTTGAGCGGCACCGCCGCCTGACGCGCTCAGGCGCGACTATTCCGGGCACGCCTACTGGCCTGTCCGGGCGAAGCGGCGCTGCGCCATCTCCAGCAGCCCGTCGAAAATCAGGTTGTCGACCAGCTCAAACGGCACCGACAAGCTGGGGGCCATCTTCCAGCCGGCGCCGCCGGTCATGTAACATTTTGGTGCCACGCCGCAGTGCCGGTGCAGGTGCTGCACCATGCGCTCCATGGCGCCCGCGATGGCGTAAGTGCCGCCGCTGGTCAGCGCGTCGCTGGTGTTGGTCGGGAAATCGCGCACCTCGCCGGTTGGCACATGCAGACCGGCGGTGCCGGATTCGAGTGCGCGCAGCATGATGCCGTGACCCGGAAGTATCAATCCGCCCAGGAAACGGCCACTGCTGTCGATCGCCTCCACGGTCACCGCCGTGCCAACCATGGCCACCACGATCGGGCGCGCCGGCCCTTGTGACAACATGCGGTGCCAGGCGCCGATCATGGCCACCCAGCGGTCGGCGCCGAGCCGCGTCGGGAAGTCATAACCATTCGTCAACCCGGCTTCGTTGTCGCTTGGCACCACCCACTGCGGGCTGACGTCCCAGAGCTCCATCTGCTCCTCGACGCGTCGGCGCGCCGCGTCACCAGCAACCACGCAACCCAGCATGTGTGATGGCGGATTCAGGGTGGCCCATGGGCCTTCCGCCAGCTTGTCGATGTTCTCGAGGAATTCTGCCCCCTGGCAAAGAGCTTGGGCCGATTTGCCCGGACGCTCAAAAAGCGCCCATTTCAAACGCGTATTGCCGACGTAGATGGCCAGGAGTGTCATGTGTGGTGGTGCCGGCTCAGTTTTGCCGCCAAGGCAGGCCGTGGTGCCGCCAACCACCGGTGGTTCCACGGTGCGCCTGTGCGTCTGGATTGCCTTCGAA
>JANLVB010000001.1:0-2961 GCA_031363785.1 Betaproteobacteria bacterium | reverse complement strand
CAACAAGCCCTCCTGAAAGATATACCCAACCTTCTTCGGCTTGTGGTTGTCGACCATCCAGCCGACTCCGGCGGCCATGTCGAGGTGGCATGGCGTCGAGGTATTGGAGTCGATGGAGCAAACACTGGTCAGGTCACTCTCCGTCAAAGCCCGCCGTGTACTGCCCAGAAGTTTGCCGGAGTGATGATCGGGTGACGATCCGACAAGGCCAGTAGATCCTTGTCGCCTGTGATGAGGTAGTCGGCGCCCGATGCAGCCATCGCGGCAAGCAAGGTCCCCAATACGGGTTGGTCATTTGCATCGCGCAAGTCCGGGTCACAGCCTGGGAGCGGGTCGATCACCTCGGCTTGTATGTATAGGCTGTCGACCAGATCGTCCATTTCAGTTGACGATAAACCGTGTCGCTTTGCCAGTCGCGGCAGAACCTTGCGCAGCTCTTGAAGAATGAAGCCCGACAGCAATACTTCCACCGAGCCGTGCCGCCAGGCGGTTACGATCTTGCCCGGAATGCTTGTCGGATAGGCAATGCCGGACAGCAACACATTCGTGTCGAGCACCAACTTCAGAGTTGCCATGGGACGTCAACGCTTCTTGGCGGGTGCGCGTCCAAGCTTGCGTTCGACGGAGACGGCCGCGTCGATTTCTGCCAGGCCGACAGCCTCAGGCAGGTCCGTGAAACCGGCCTCAATCCGTTGACACAGGGCGTCGAAACGGTCCTGCATCCGTCGAATCCGTTCGAACATCTTGGCGTCGATCAACGCGGCAACCGGCTTGCCGTCCTTGTTGATCAGCACGCTGTCATGGCGGTATTGGACCTGGCTGAGCATCTCGCCCAGGTTCTGTCGAAAGCTTACGGCGCTGGTTTCGGTAATCATGGATGTTTAATCGATATGATCATAGTGGTTATTATGACTAGAATTGTTGCTCAGGTCCAGTCCGCTGCCTAGTCCACCTCCACCTCCACCTCCACCTCCACCTCCACCCGCAACTCCCGCTCCGCCATGCGTCTGAGTTCATCCTGGATCTGAAGGATGAGCCGGTGTTCGTCCGTCGGCCGCAGCCTGCGCATAGTGGCCGGACTCACGTCATTGGAGCACCTGCGCGTTCGCCACACTGGCAGCGCGTAGCCCGGCGCTGATTGATTTCAACCCGGCTGCCTGTCGCCAGTACCCATGCGCCCACTTTCGCGCTTGAGCTGCCTGCGCATCGAATCCCTCGGGCTGTATTTGCGGCGTCATGGCCTGGGTGCCGAGCTCACCGCTGTGAATGCCTGGTCGCCACATCATCGGCAGCATGTCGTACACCGGCGTCGGTTCGAATACCGGGTGCGTGACATCGTCCACGAAGAATGAGAGGTTGCCAAAATGCATGTCGGTGTTGCCAATGTACTGGCCAAACAGGTAGCTGCTGGCGATTGACCGAAGGTGTTTGGTGTCAAGCATGCCCTCTGCACACAAGGCCTCGGCGCTGGCCACCCAATGACGGCGCGGTGTGTTGATAAATTCGTCGTGTATTGCCGAAGCGGCAACCACATGGCGCTTGCCACTGGCACTGGGACGGTCGAAACGGGTCGCTTGAAGATAGGTACGCCGGTTGGTTTGCACAACTGTGGTGCATGCTGTGTCAACGCCGTTCTGGCGCAGCACCTCCAGGGCCAGATGCTCAAGCTGCAGCAGGTCGTGCCAGCGCTCACCAAACGGTGTACCTCGCGGCGGAGAAAACTTGACGATGACGTGGTCTTCGCCAACCCGCGCGACAAATTTGGGTTGTTCCCCGCCGGCCGAGGATCCGGGGGGGAACCCGTGCGTCGCCGCGTCGGCGAGGTGGTCAAATGCGTCCCCCCTTTCTGCCACAGTCATATCTCTGTCAATGGTCGGGGTAACCGCGGCAATCGAAAACGCACCCGGTGGATCAGAGACGTGGTTTGTTGCAATGTAGAGCACCTGCGCCAGCGTCCATTGGTCCGGGTCCACGGGAAAGTCGGGCCGCAGGCGCGCGTATCGCCGTCCAAGATAGCCCTGCGGGCGCAGCGTCGACAACCACCACGGCAACTTGCCATCGGAAAGCCACTCGTGTCGGCGCGGCCCACGCACATGCAGCCGGTTGCCATGCAACATGGTGAGTGTGCCGAACTGGCCGGCATCGGGGTGTGGCCCGCCCAGACACAGCGCTTGTTGCGCCGGCAGGCCAAAGATGCGCTCGGTAAGCGCATACCTTGTACTGCGGGCGGCACCGAGTTTGTGGATGTCGCGCCCCATTGCAGCCAATGCCATGGAGATGCTGGCCTGGCTTCTGCCGGACGCGCGTTGTAACGCCGTGCTGCTTTGCGGACTGTCACGGATCAGAATCGCGTGCAGCTGCGATGGCAAATCAAATTTTGATCTATTCATTGATAGATACTTTTATGTAAGTATCTATATTTAATTAGTTTTTGTCAAAATTCTAATAAATGTCAAATAGATATCCGTGACTCTCTCGGTGCGCCAGCTACTGCATCGGCTTGGTCAACGAGGTCCAGACACCACCCTTGATCTGGTCGATCTCGACAAACTCCGGCCCCTGGTGGTTGCCCTTGAAGGTCTGCTTCTCGTAGAAGATCGGATGCTCGAAGTTGGTGCTCTGCAGGAACTTCACCACCTTGTCGGCGGTCAGGTCACGGCCTGCGCCTTGCACGGCCTTGACGAACATGTCGGTGTAGGCGTAGGACAGCAGCGCATTTTCGTCCGGCTCGTTGGTGTACTTCTTCTTGTAGTCGGCGAACCATTTTTTCACCGAGTCCGGGCCGTTGGTGGCAGTGTAGAGTTTCCAGGTTCCCACACCGTACAGGCCTTCCACGTTGTCCTTGCCCAGTTGCAGCACGATGCCGGTGCGCCCCGGGTTACCGGTAAGGACCTTGACGTTGTTCCAGCCGAGCTTCTTGACCTCGGACATGATGCCTATGGTCTCGCGCGTCACGGTGGC
>JANLVB010000572.1:0-2169 GCA_031363785.1 Betaproteobacteria bacterium | reverse complement strand
GCGATGGCAACAACATGGCCAATTCGTTGCCCGGAAGGCGGCGCGAGGTCGCCTTGGCCCGCAACAAGTAGCCTGTCAAATCCTGCCCGGGTGCCAGGTCGATGCGGATCGCTTCACCGGCCTTCCAGTAGCTTGATATCTGCAGCACCGCCGGCCCGCTCAGCCCGCGATGGGTCAGCAACAGGTCTTCCAGGAAGGTGGACTTGTCTTTTTTGTCACCGGTCTCGATGCGCACCGGCAAGGACAAACCGGACAAGGCGGCATAAGGCGCCCAAGCATTGGCGTCGAAGGTCAGCGGTACCAGGGCTGGGCGGGGTTCGATCACCGGCAAGGCGAATTGCCGCGCCACGCGGTAACCGAAGTCAGTGGCACCTATCTTGGGGATGGACAGCCCGCCGCTGGCTATCACCAGCGCACGGCTGTGCACCGTTCCCCGGTCGGTGTGCAAGGCATAACGTTGCGCCGTGGCATCCGCCATGTCGGGCGCAATCGCCTGCACCGTGTGTATGACGCACGGTTGCCAGCGCACAACCGCCCCGTCCTCGCACTCGGCCAGCAGCATGTCGATGAGGTCCTCGGCCGAGCGGTCACAGAACAGCTGGCCCTTGTGTTTTTCGTGAAACGCGATGCCATGGCGCTGCACCAGCTCGGTGAAATGTTGCGGCGTGTAGCGCGCCAGCGCCGAGCGGCTGAAGTTGGGGTTTTCGCCCAGGAAATTGGCGGCGCTGACGTCCCGATTGGTGAAGTTTGCGCGCCCACCACCGGAGATACGGATTTTCTCCGCCACTTTGGCACTGTGATCCAGCAGCAGCACACGCAAGCCGGCCTGCCCGGCCAGCCCGGCGCAAAACAGGCCGGCAGCGCCTGCGCCAACCACCACCACATCAAACGACAACATGGGCCGCAGTGTAGGGGGGCTGTTGCCGCTCCAGTCAGGCGATGCGGGCCTGTTGCGGTGCGGCCTGGATCATCTGCACGCCACGTACCACGTCACCGACGACGATCACGGCCGGGCTGCTGAACCCTTGATTGTCGATGCACTGGACCAGCGCACCCAGTGTGGTGACAGCCTGCCGTTGCCCGGGCAGAGTTGCGTTTTGTACCAGCGCCACCGGCGTGTCCGGGCTCAAGCCCTGCAACAAGCCGTTCTGAATCTGTCGCGCACTGCTGATGCCCATGTAGATCACCACCGTCAATCGGGCCGCTGCTGCGGCCTCGGCGAGTGCCTTCCAGTCCGGGCCCGCGCTGCCCGGTTGCGCATGTCCGGTCACGAAGACGACGCCATGGGCATGTTCGCGGTGCGTCAGTGCCACGCCGAGGCTGGTCACTGCTGCCAAGCCAGACGATATGCCGTTCACGACCTCTACCGGGATGCCCTGCGCACGAAGCTCTTCCACCTCTTCGCCGCCGCGTCCAAAAATGAACGGGTCGCCGCCCTTGAGGCGAACCACGGTGTGCCCCGCGCGTGCGGCAGCAACCATCATGCGTGTGATGAACGCCTGCGGAGTGCTCTTGCAGCCGCCCCGCTTGCCGACACGCACGATGCGTGTCGATGCACCGGCGTGGGCCAACACGGCGTCGTTTACCAGGTCGTCCACCAACAACAGATTTGCACCGGCGATGGCCCGCACCGCCTTGAGCGTGAGCAGTTCCGGGTCGCCCGGTCCGGCGCCAACCAGAATGACGGTGCCAATTGGTCTAGTTTCTCGCATGTTTGCACAGACGCAAGAGTTGCTCCACCTGGCTGGCAATCGGGCCCGGCACCGGTCTGCGGCCATCCAGCACATCGCCAATGTAGTGCGCCGTCAACGTGGCATCGGTGCCCGTCGGCAGGTCTGGGACAGACTCCAGTATTCCAGACTGGGCCTCCTGCAGCAACAACGGCTGGCCAGCGATGAAGCCGTCCATGCGCGGTGTGCGCCGCGCGTCCGCCACCGGTTCACCCTCCGTACCACGCAGCAGCATGGCGTTGCTGCCCATCAAGGCAAAGACGGCCGCCATGGAGACGGCGTATTCGGGATGCGTGTAGCTGCCCACGACCACGGCCGGCCCGCTGCAGCGGGGCTTCTCGGCCGGCGTCACCGAGTGCCGGCCCGGCGAATCCATCGCCGACACGCTGGCGCGCACCGACGCGGCGCTTTACCGCGCCAAGGACAGCGGCAGGAACCG
>JANLVB010000596.1:0-22090 GCA_031363785.1 Betaproteobacteria bacterium | reverse complement strand
ACGGCGCATCGGCTTGCCGGTGGTCGACAAGGTGCACCGGACCCTGGTCTTCCATGCCTGGTACCCGGGTTGCCAGATGGAGGAGGATGCCTATGGCATCCCGAAGCCCAAGGACACCGAGGTGATCGTGCCGACCGTGCTGTTTGTGCCTTGTGTCGGTTACGGGCCGGGGGGTTATCGGTTGGGTTACGGCGGCGGCTTCTACGACCGCACGCTGGCCACGCTGCAGCCGATGCCGCACACCGTGGGCCTGGGTTTTACCAGCGGCTTTCTGAGCGATTTCGAGCCGCAGGCGCATGACATACCGCTCAACGCGATCCTGAACGAGAACGGGGCGGTTTGGCCGATGTGAGTGGCGGTTGCTGTTGCTCCGTGGAGCCCGGTTAGACGCGACGAGTTGTACGTGAACAGGCCGGCAGGGAACTCAGCTCCGCGGCTGTCCCCCGACCTTCGGCCTCCTCCTTTATGCCGCTGCGTCGAGCGCCCCGCCGACCTGTTCAGAGTGTCGCCGCTGGCTCGCCGAAACACGAGCCGAGCCTTTCGCCAAAGAGAGTGAATTCCGGCTTCAGACCTTTGCGGAGGCGGATTTTGTCTTGGTCGCTGCGGTTTCCGATGTGATCGAAGGCTCTTCACCGATGGCGATACGGGTGAGTGCTGCCTGCGCCTGCAGCCAGGCGCAAAACGCCTTGATCTCGGGTCGCTCGCTGGCGCGCGGGCCGACGATCAGCCAATATACCAATGGTGAATCGAGTCGCATGCCGGGCAGGATCTCGACCAGGTCGCCACTGGCCAGGCTGTCTGCCACAAGAGACATGCGTGCCAGGGCGATGCCCTGACCGGTCAAGGCCGCCTGTGCGATCTGGTGCGCGTAGTTGAAATACAACCAGCGTTTTGGCTCCAGGGTTGGCAACTGGTACACGTCGAGCCAGCGCCGCCAGGCGAGCAGCTCCAGTTTCAGGTTGCGGTGTCCGTCGCCGGCTTCAATCAAGGCAAAGTGCGCGAGGTCCGCGCCCTGTTCCAGCGGGTGCCCGCTCTTGATCAGCCACGGGCTGGCTACCGGTGTGAGCTGTTCGCCGAACAGGCGTATGGCAGTTGGCGGCACGGAACCCGCGCGGGCGTAACGCAGGGCTACATCCACATCGGCGGTGTCGAGCTCCACACACACGTCGCTGGCGTCAATGCGCAGGTCGATGTCCGGGTGGTCGTTCTGGAACGCCTCCAGCCGCGGAATCAGCCACATCGATGCAAACGACGCCCAGGTGGTGATGGCCACGCTTTTGCGCCCGGCAGTGCGCCGCACCATGCGTACGGCGTTGTCGAGCCGCTCCAGCGCGGGCAGCACAGCGCGCAGCAGTTGCCCACCGGCGCTGGTCAGCTCTACCGCCCGGGTATGGCGCAAGAACAGCGCCACCCCGACTTCGTCTTCCAGCGCCTGAATTTGCCGACTGACCGCACTTTGCGTGAGCGACAAATCTTCGGAGGCAGCGCGAAAGTTCAGATGCCGTGCCACGGCCTCAAAAGCGCGTAGCTGGCCGACTCCGATCGGCCGCGTGCGCAAGTGGTTTTCGGAGTGTTGCATTGGGGCGCGTTTTCAAGAGGCTGATTAATGCAATTATAGAATGAATGGCGGCGCTCGTATTCATTGGACCGAGGCTGAATTCGGATGCAAGATCAATGTCAATCCGCCTGTCCAGGAGAATGCCATGGCATCCACATCCACCCTCAAACTGCAACAATCCCCGTTGTCCGGCTTATTGTCGGGTTATTGGAAGCTGGTGCCGGCGCAGGCCTGCACGTTGCGCCCGGAGGAAGCCGGAGTATTGCGCGTAGCGCATGGGCAGGTGTGGGCCACACTGGAAGGCCCACACAGCGGCCCGGCGAACGATTGGGGTGATGTCGTGCTGCGCAGCGGGCAAGAAATAACGCTGTTGCCGGGCCAACGGTTGGTGGTCGAGCCCCTGGGTGACACCGTCAATGAGCCGGCCTTCTTTTCATGGGAGCCGCACCAGACCGGTGCCGCCACGCCATCAGGGTCGCGCGCGTTTCCCTGGTGCGACTTGTCTCGCAACTGCCTTGCGTGGTTTCGCCCCGCCCGGGGGCTTGCCTGCGCGCGCTGACAGGGCGCTTTGCAGCGCCAGTCTGGCCCACGGCAACATGGCGTCGGGCGAGTCCATTGCGGCCTCGGGCGCGCTGTAGTAGTTGAGGCTGCGCTGGACTGGTTGATTGTCTTTGCCCGTGTCGTACATGAAGCGGCGGCAGCCTGCGGCCTCAAAGCGGACCCGACTGTCAGCGTCGGCCTTCAAATACAGCGTGTCGCCATGGCCCAGATCGGCCAGCAGGGCAACGCTCTGCCCGTCCACACTCAGGCCCCAGCCACCAAACATGCGTTTGGCAAGCACCGGCCCGAGGCCGGACATCAACTCGCAGCAGAAGTCTGCAAACTCGCGCGGTGTGGACATGTTCGCAGTGTAGGCGGGCCCGCCATTTCTCTTGAGGTTCTATCGGCAGCGCCCGGTTTTGCAAGCGTATGCAAAGTCACTAGAATTGCCGCATGATCACTGAATCCGAGAACGTCGCCAACAAGCGCATGGTCTGGTCGGCCATGTGCACCCTGGCGCAATCCAACCCGGGCAGCTTGCGCGCCAACCTGGAGGCGATTTACCACCCGCAGGTCGCTTGGCGCGGCTCGCACCCCTGGAACGAATTGACCGGTATCGACGCGCTGGCAAGCCAGGTCTGGTTGCCTTTGCTGCACGCGTTCCCGGACCTGGAGCGGCGCGACAGTATCGTCATCGGTGGTGAATATGAAGGCCGTTGTTATGTGGGGTTGGTGGGCCACCTGGCGGGTAGTTTCCGCCGTGCCTGGAACGGCATACCGGCGACCGACCAGGTGATTTACTTGCGCTACGGCGAGATGCACCAGGTGGAGCACGGCAAGATCGTGCAAAGCAACGTTTTGCTGGACGTGCTGGACTTCATCCGCCAGGCCGGGTTTTGGCCAATCGCCCCCAGCCGCGCCCAGGAGGGACTGTGGGCCGGGCCGATCTCGGCCGACGGGATGCTGCTCGCCGCGCAGGACCCGGAACAGTCCGCCGCCAGTCTGAAATTGACGATGGCGATGCAGGCCACGTTAGGCGCCCACGATGACGCCCAGAGCGGCCGCGAAGGCCTGCTCAGCATGCCGCAAGCACAGTATTGGCACCCGAAATTGATGTGGTATGGCCCCAGTGGTATCGGCACCACGCGCGCGCTGGAGGGTTTTGTCGACTACCACCAACTGCCTTTTCGGATCGCCTTTCCACGCCAGCCGAGCCAGCCGCAGCCACCCGGCATGGGAAAACACGGCGGCAGCCATTACGTGCGTATTGGTGACGGGCGCTATTCGGCCACGGCTGGCTGGCCCAGCCGGCACATGATGCACCTGGGCGCCGGATTTCTCGGCCTGCCCGCGACCAACCGGCCAATCACCATGCGCGTGATGGACTTTTACCTTGCCGACGAAGGTTTGATCCGCGAGAACTGGGTGCCGATCGACCTTGTCAACGTGTTGATGCAAATGGACGTGGACGTGCTGGCACGGGTACGCCAGATGGTCGGCAAGCAGCAATCCTGAGTACTTGGCGGTTCGCCGCGGTGCGCTGCGAGTGACTGCCAGCCTCCGGGAAACTACCTAGTGGTAGCCCAAGTTTTTTTGCTACATTGCATACGTATGCAATTTCTCCACAGGGAATTGCTCTATGCCACAACCGGACTTCAGAAGACCATGATTCGATACCTCAAGCGGGGCAAGGACGCCCAGGGCCGTGCCGACGACGATGCGCAGGTGCGCGCCACTGTCGAGGGCATTCTGAAAGACATCGAGCAGCGTGGCGACGATGCGGTGCGGGCCTACAGCCGCAAGTTCGACAACTGGGACCCGGCCAGCTTCACGTTGTCGCAAGATGCCATCGCCGCCGCCATCAAAAAGCTGTCGCCGCGCGAGGTGGAAGACATCCGGTTTGCCCAAAAGCAGATCCGAAACTTCGCCCAAATCCAGCGCGACAGCATGCAGGACGTCGAGGTCGAGACCATGCCCGGCGTGGTGCTGGGTCACCGCCATATCCCGGTGAACGCGGCGGGGTGTTATGTGCCTGGTGGCAAATACCCGCTGATCGCCTCGGCCCACATGAGTGTGCTCACGGCCAAGGTGGCCGGTGTCAAGCGTGTCGTCTCGACCGCGCCGCCGTTCGAGGGTGCGCCGCACCCGGCCATCGTCGCCGCCATGCATTTCGCCGGCGCCGACCAGATTCTCGTGCTCGGTGGCGTGCAGGCGGTAGCTGCCATGGCCATCGGTACCCAGTCGGTGGCGGCGGTGGACATGCTGGTGGGCCCGGGCAACATGTATGTTGCCGAGGCCAAGCGCCAGTTGTACGGCCGGGTGGGCATCGACCTGTTCGCCGGGCCGACCGAGACCCTGGTGATCGCTGACGACACGGTGGACGGCGAGATGTGCGCCGTCGACCTGCTGGGGCAGGCCGAACACGGCCCCACGTCGCCTGCAGTTTTGCTGACCAACTCGGAAAAGCTGGCGCGCGACACCATGGCCGAGGTGGAGCGGCAACTCGAGATATTGCCCACCGCCGGCATCGCATCCAAGGCCTGGGAGGTATATGGCGAGGTGATCGTCTGCGACAGCTACGAGGAAATGCTGGCCAAGGCCGATGAGATTGCCTCCGAGCATGTGCAGGTGATGACGCGCGACCCGGACTACTTCCTCAAGAACATGACCAACTACGGCGCCCTGTTCCTGGGCCCGCGCACCAATGTGAGTTTTGGCGACAAGGTGATCGGCACCAACCACACGCTGCCAACCAACAAAAATGCGCGCTACACCGGCGGCCTGTGGGTCGGCAAGTTCCTCAAGACCTGTACCTATCAGCGGGTGTTGACCGACCAGGCGTCGGCGCTGGTGGGCGAATATTGTTCGCGGTTGTGCCACATGGAGAACTTTGCCGGCCACGGCGAGCAGGCCAATCTGCGGGTACGGCGTTATGGTGACCGAGCGTCAGTGCCGTGGTACGAGCCGGTGCCAGCGCTGGCTGATTCGCGCTGAAGGGGATACCAATGAAGCATTCGCGCCCAGAGCAGGCCGTTCTGACCAAGCACAACGACCTGACCAGGACCGAAGCTACCCGCAACTTGGTTGAGGGCATGGTGGATGGTTTGAACGATCACCTCATCGACGGCATCGGCGCTTTCTTTGCGCCGGATTTCCGCTGGATGGGCAATGCCGGTTGTGGCACCAAGAACGGATTGCGCGAGTTCCAGGACAACTGGCAGCGCCCGTTCCAGGCGGCCTTTTCCGACAAGGTCTGCGTCGATGAGGCGCGGCTGGCGCAAGGTGAGTGGATGGCCGCTTTCGGGCGCCAGGAGGCCACCCACTCGGGCGAGTTCATGGGTATCGCGCCGACCGGCAAGCGCGTCGAAATTCGCTATATGGACTTCTGGAAAGTAATCGACGGCAAGATCGTTGACAACTGGGTGATGGTCGATTTTCCGCATGTGATGCGCCAGCTCGGCGTGGACCCGTTCAACGGCCATGGCTGGGAGGCGTTTGATCGCGGCGAGCGCGCGCCTGCCAGGCCCGCTGCAAATACGCCATGACAGCCGCCGCGCCAGCGCCAAGTCTGCGCACACCGTCGTTCCGGCTGGATGGCCGCCGGGCGCTGGTGACCGGCGCCGGGCGTGGTATCGGGCTGGCTGCGGCATGCGCCCTGGCGCAGGCGGGTGCGCAAGTTGTCCTGGTGGCGCGTACTGCCGCCGAGGTTGAAGCTGCGCGCGACAGCATCCGATCAGATGGTGGCAAAGCGGAGGCTGCGGCGTTGGACGTCACCGACTCTGCTGCGGTGGCGCAATACGTTGCGCAGCACGGGCCCTTCCGCATCCTGGTCAACAACGCCGGCACCAACCGGCCGTCCTTGATCACCGAGATGGCAGACGCCGACTACGACGCCGTGATGGACCTCAACGTGCGCGCCACCATGTTCGTAACGCGCGAGGTGGCGCGTGGCATGGTTGCCGCCGGGCAGGGCGGCTCCATCATCACCGTGTCGAGCCAGATGGGCCATGTGGGCGGCCCCAGGCGCAGCCTGTACTGCGCCACCAAACACGCCGTCGAAGGCATGACCAAAGCCCTTGCCTGGGAGCTCGGAGCGCACCGTATCCGTGTCAACACGGTCTGCCCGACCTACATCGAGACGGCAATGACTGCGCCCATGCTGGCAGACCCGGCCTTTCGCAGCTTTGCCGAATCCGGCACCGCGCTGGGCCGCGTCGGCCAGCTCGACGAGGTCATGGGTGCCATGGTGTTTCTGGCCAGCGACGCGTCCACCCTGGTGACCGGCTCCGCCTTGATGGTGGACGGTGGCTGGACGGCCCACTGAGATATGCAGCCCCCACGCCCATCACTGCGTGTATCGCTGGACGTGCCTCGGCCAGAGGCCACGGCCCTTCGTCCCGTCCAAGTCTGCGCGGGCAGACTTGGAGCCGCGGGACTCAGCCCCGAGGGGGCCGTCAGTACCTTCGGAACGGCCGTGCGGTACTGCTGACATGGCCGCCGTCACCTCCCTCGATGTCGCGCGGCTGGCCCAGGTGTCTCAATCTGCCGTGAGCCGCGCTTTCACGCCGGGCGCCAGTGTGTCGGATGTGACGCGCGCCAAGGTCGAGGAGGCGGCGCGCAAGCTTGGTTACCGGCCCAATGCCATCGCACGCAGCCTGATTACCCGGCGCAGCCGCATGATTGGTGTGGTGATGTCCTACCTGGAAAACCAGTTCTACCCGGTGGTGCTGGAGCGGATCTCACAGCGCCTGCAGCGCGACGGTTACCACGTGTTGCTGTTCATCGCCGACTCGCGCGATGCCGACGCGGTGCTGGCCGAGATCCTTCAATACCAGATCGATGGCCTGGTGATGGCGTCCACCTCGCTGTCCAACGCGCTGGCGCTGCGCTGCTCCGACGCCGGAATTCCGGTGGTGCTGTTCAACCGCACCATCCGCGACAGCCAGAACACCAGTTCGGTGACCACCGACAACTACCAGGGTGGCCGCCTGGCCGCGCAGTACCTGGTGCAACAAGGGCATGAGCGTATTGCCTACATCGCGGGTCTGGAGGACACCTCCACCAACCTGGACCGCGAACGCGGTTTTCGTGACGGCCTGGCGGAACATGGTCGGCGCTGTTTTGCGCGCGCCGTGGGCAACTACGACTTCGAAGACGCCAAGGCGGCGGCGCGGCAAATCTTCTCCGGCCCCATGCCCGAGCGCCCGGACGCGGTGTTCGTCGCCAACGACCATATGGCGATTGCGGTGATGGACACGCTGCGCATGGAGCTGGGCCTTCGCATCCCTCTCGACGTGAGTGTGGTCGGTTTTGACAACGTCAAGCAGGCGGCATGGGGCTCGTACCAGCTCACCTCCATCGAGCAGGACGCCGAAGCCATGATCGAGGCCACCGTCAAATTGCTGATGGACCAGATGGACGGCGTCATGCAGAGCAGCGCCGTGGTGTTGCCCGCCCGCCTTGTCGTGCGTGGCTCCACGCTGCGACGCAACAGCCTGAAGGAAAAATCATGAGCCCGAACCTCGCTCCCGTCGCAGGCATTCACCAAGGTGCCGGCATGCGCGGCTTTGCGGCCGAGTTCCGCGACCTCGACCACTACATCCGCGTGATCACCGAGCGCATCTGGGAAGGGCGGCGTATCGACGACATCCTCATCTATTACAGCGACCCGTGTGTCGTCGAGACCTCGACGTCGGTCAGCACGTCGGTGGACGAGGTGATCGCCGGCACCCGTGCCACGCTGGCCATGTTCCCGGATCGGCGGATACTGGCCGAGGACATCATCCAGTCTGGCGATGCGCAAGGCGGCTTCCTGAGTTCGCACCGCATCATCTCTACGATGACCCACACCGGCGACGGCGTCTTCGGAAAACCGACCGGTCGCAAAATTCATACCCGCACCGTCGCCGACTGTGTATGCAAGGACAATCGCATCATTCACGAGTGGCTGGTGCGCGACCAGGCTGCAACTGCTTTGCAGCTTGGCACCACGCCGCGCGTTCTGGCGCAGGAATGGCTGGATCAGCGTGGCGGGTGGAACAAGCCGGTGGCCGGGCCGGCGCCGGCAGCTTATGTTTCGCATGTCAGCAGCGAACCTGTCGCTCGCCGGTATGCGCAGCTACTCGAAGGTCTTTCGCGCCTTGATCTGGCAGTCGATGCCCTGTACGACGATGCTGCCCATCTGATCGGTCCTGGCGAGCGCAGCTATTACGGGCACGCCGAGATTGCCGGCTTCTGGCGCGACATGTTTTCGGCACTGCGCGTGAGCAGCTTTGCAGTGGAGCATTTGGCGCTGCAGTGCGACATGGCGCAGAGCGGCCGCTCTGATCGCGTGGCCATGCGCTTTCGGGCGCAGGCCCTGCACGAGCCACTTACCGCCGACGCGAACCGTTATGGCGAAGGCACCGGGCGGCCTGTAGAAATGCTGGGCATCGTGCATGCGGAGTTCGTCCGTGGCCGCGTCATCCGCCAATGGGTCGTGCTGGACGATGTCGCGACCTGGATGCAGATCCTGAGCCCGCGCTTCTGACTCCCCGTCAACCTGCAAAAGTGAGAACCAACATGGCCAGAATCCAGCTCAAGAACATCGTCAAGTCCTGGGGCGTTTCGGTAGGCGTCAAACAGATGTCGCTGGACATTGCCGATGGCGAGTTCCTCGTTTTGCTGGGGCCTTCCGGTTGCGGCAAGACCACCACCATGCGCATGGTGGCGGGGCTGGAAGACCCGACGGAGGGCGAAATCTGGATTGGCGACCGCTGCGTGAATGCGCTGGAGCCCAAAGACCGCGACGTGGCCATGGTGTTCCAGAGTTACGGCCTGTACCCGAACATGACGGTGTACGAGAACATCAGTTTCCCGCTGCGTATCCGCGGCACACCGGCAGCCGAGATTCACCCAGCCGTGATGAAGGCTTCCGGCAAGGTGGAGCTGGACGATTTCCTTCAGCGTCGGCCCAAGGACCTCTCTGGCGGTCAGCGCCAGCGGGTCGCGTTGGCGCGCGCCATCGTGCGTCAGCCCAAGGTGTTCCTGATGGATGAGCCCTTGAGCAACCTGGACGCCAAGTTGCGTGTCAGCATGCGCGCCCACATCAAGCACCTGCACCACGATCTGGGTGTGACAACCATCTACGTCACCCACGACCAGGTCGAGGCCATGACGCTGGCGGACAGGGTGGTAGTGATGAGCAAGGCCGAGGTACAGCAAATCGGCTCGCCGGAAGACATCTACAACGACCCGAACAACCTGTTCGTCGCCGGATTCATCGGTGCGCCAGCCATGAACCTGGTGCGCGGCAAGCTGCGCAACGGTGTTTTCGAGGCGCAGGGTGATGGTTTCCAGGTCAGCGTCGGCGGCTTCGGGTCGGTCACCCAAGACAACATCGTGCTGGGTGTGCGGGCCGAGGACCTCCTCGTGGTTTCCCCTGACAACGCGCAGGTTACCGGCAGCGTTTTTTCATTCGAGTTGCTGGGAGATGCCACCACGGTGACGCTCAAGCTGGCCGATGAATTCATCACCGCCAAGGCCGGCAAGCAGTTCCGTGCCGCCATGGGCGAACGCACCGGCTTTGCGGTGAAGACCGAACGTTGTTACCTTTTCGACGGAAAGACGCAGGACCGGCTGCGTTTGTCCAATCCCTGAATCCCGGAATCCATCTAACAGGAGAACGAACATGAAGTTCAAGAAACTACTGATAGCCGCTGCGATTGCCATCGCGAGTGGTCAGGCTGCCTATGCCAACTGCGGGATTCCTGGCGGAAACGTCAGCATCATCGGCAACGACTTCCCCGCAATCCAGGCAATTGCCAATGGCGCCAAGGCGTGCGCCGCTGCCGGCGTCACGGTGAGCACGAACCTGACGACCGAGCACGAGAAGTTGCACGGCCCATCGTTGGCGGCCAACCCTGCGCGCAATACGGTCAGCATTATTGCCACCAGCTCCATCGTGCCGCTGCTGCAGGATGGGCTGCTGCGGCCGCTCGATGACCTGGTCGCCAAACATGGACAAGGCTTGAAGCCCTCGCAACTGATCAAGATCGACGGTAAGGTGATGGCGATTGCCTTCATGTCGAACACGCAGCACCTGTTCTACCGTTCCGACATCCTGTCCCAGGCCAAGGTGCAGCCGCCCAAGACCTACGAAGAAGTTCTTTCGGCTGCCAAGGCCATTCGTACTGCGGGGATCATGCAGCATCCGTTTGCGTTGAACACGAAGACGGGTTGGAACCTTGGGGAAGAGTTCATCAACATGCACATCGGCATGGGCGGGCGCTTCTTCAAGGCGGGCACGGCCGAGCCGGCATTCAACGACGACACTGGCGTCAAGACGCTGAACATGCTCAAGGAGCTGGCGAGCTACTCGAACCCCGACTTCCTGACCTACGACTCCAACGCCACGCAAGCGCTGTGGGAGTCTGGCAAGCTTGCCATAGCCACGATGTGGGGCTCGCGTGCCGGTGCCATCCTGGATGACAAGGGCTCGACGCCCGAGATCATCAAGGCAACGGTCCTCGCTGGCGCACCAACCGTCGGTGGTGGTTCTGTGCCCGCGACAACGCTCTGGTGGGACGGCTTCGGCATCGCCAAGAACATCTCCAATACGGACGCCGAAGCGAGTTTCCGTGCCATGATGAACGGCCTTACGCCGCAGAATGTCAAGGCGAGCAACGATGCTGCCGTCTGGTTGGCCGAAGGTTATACCCCTGGCGCCGCAGCCAAGGGCGTGGTCGCCACGGCCCAGGCCGGTGCCAGGCCCTACCCGATGGAGCCGTCGATGGGGCTGTTGCACACCGCGCTCGGCGATAGCCTCTCCAGCTTCATGCAGGGCTCCAAGCCGGCCAGGCAGGCGCTGGCCGATGCCGAGGCGGCTTACGTCGCGGCGGCCAAGGCCAAGGGCTTCCTGAAGTAGTCGCGCCGCGCCGACTGTAGTGTCGAGGGCGCAAGCGCTCGGGCCACAGTCTGTGCAGCGTCGCGCTAGTGATCGCGGTCGCAGCGTCATTTTTGGAGGTTCCCGTCATGCCCCACAGTGTCTTCTTCCGCTTCATCTTCCCGTCGCTGCTGGCGATGCTGGTTTTCATTGCCGCGCCCATTGTCTCGGTGATAGTGCAGTCGCTGCACATCGAGCATTCGCAGGTGCTGGTGCAGGTGGAGAGCTGCGATCCATTCTCGGGTTGCAAGAAGGCCACCAATGTTGACGCTGCGGCCACTGCCAAGCTGCGGGCTGAGGCGCCACTGGGCCGCTTCAATGGCCTCGGCACCTACTTCGACCGAAGTCATTTGGCCAGTGCCGAGGTCGCGACAGCGTGGCGCGAGTCGCCCGACCTGCGCGGTTTCGGCGATCGCTTGATGAGTCTGCCCTTCTACCGGGCCATGGCCTTCACCCTGACCTACACCTTTGTCGTAACGCCGCTTGTTGTGGTGCTGGGCATGCTGATCGCACTGGGCATCAATGGTTTGCCGGCAATCTTCAAGGGTCCCACGATATTCGTGTCCTTGCTTCCGATGATCGTCACGCCGCTGATCGGCTCCATGGTTCTTTTCTGGATGATTGACGCCCGGGGCATCATCGGCTCGTCGCTGCAAACGCTCACGGGGGACCCGAACCTGTCGCTCAAGGCATCACCGGCACTGACCTGGGTGACGTTGATCGTCTATGGCGTCTGGCATTCGGCGCCGTTTGCTTTCATCACCTTTTATGCCGGCTTGCAGAGCGTGTCCACCGACACTATTGAGGCCGCGATGATCGATGGCGCGACCCGTTGGGAGCGCCTGCGGTATGTCGTTATCCCGCACCTGGCGCC
This sequence comes from Betaproteobacteria bacterium, assembly GCA_031363785.1. Lineage (GTDB taxonomy): Bacteria > Pseudomonadota > Gammaproteobacteria > Burkholderiales > Burkholderiaceae_C > CAISIP01. The sequence continues at coordinate 10,195 of JANLVB010000596.1, read as the reverse complement.
GTTGGTGGTGTTTGTCATGTTGATCCAGTTGATGGACAACTTCAGGGTGTTCGAGCCCATCGTTGGGTTCTCTGCGGCGGCCAACGCAAGCTCACTGAGTTACAACATCTACAACGACCTCGCCCAAGCCAGCCCGAATTTTGGCTCGGCCGCTGCCACGTCGATGCTGACTGTGCTGGGTGTCGCCATTCTTCTCATTCCGGTTCTGGTGCGCACTTGGCGCGATTTCAACAGCAGGAGACTCTGATGACCGCTGCCAACCGTCGTTCGCCCTTGCTCGTTGCCGCCGGGATCACATTCGTCCTGCTGTGGCTGGTACTCGCCGCATTCCCGTTTGTCTGGACATTCTGGGGTTCGTTCAAGGTACAAGGCGACTTCTTTTCCAAAGCCGACTGGACCTACGCCCTGAACGGCGTACGCACGATGGCGGAAACCGGCGGCGCGTTCACCGGCGCTGGATACGAGGGGGCATGGATCAAAAACGAGTTCTGGCGCGCAAGCCTGAACACGGTGATCGTGGTGATCTTCACCGTGATCATTTCGCTTACCTTTGGCACTCTGGGCGGTTACGCGCTTGCGCGCTCTGGTTTTCGGTACGCTTTCTGGCTGCTGATGGCTGCGCTGGTGTTTCGGGCCATGCCGCACGTCACACTCGTGTCGGGTTACCTGTTGCCGTTTTTCCAATGGAATCTCTGGGGCCACCTGCCAACCAGCATCATCGTGCTGGTCGCGATCAACCAGCCATTTACCTTGTGGATGTTGCACTCCTTCTTCCTCAATATTCCGCGCGATCTGGACGAAAGCGCGATGGTTGATGGTTGCACGCGTTTCCAGGCTTTCCGGCGCGTGATCATCCCGGTCATGTGGCCGGGGGTGATCACCACCGGCTTGTTCTCGTTTTTGCTGGCCTACAACGACTTCGCCGTGACCGCCATGCTGCTGAGCCAGGAAAACCAGACCATGGTGCCCAAGATCGCCAGCTTCATGGGCTCCACCCAGGTAGAGGGCAACGTCATGTTTGCCGTGGCAGCAGTGGTCTCGGCAACTGCACCACTGTTTCTGCTGATTGTTTTCTTCCAGCGCCAGATTGTCGGTGGTCTGATGGCCGGGGCCGTCAAGGGTTGAGCGCCGAAGGATTTGTTGCATCGCCATGGCGACCGCCTGTTTGCCTGACTGGTATTGGCCAATCGGCTGGAAGATCATTTGACGGTATTCAAAGCTCCTGGCCGCACCGAGTTCGTTGCCATCTGCTCCATCCTGATGGCGACAATAGCCTTGTCCATCGACATCATGTTGCCGGCGTTGCGGGACATGGCGGTTGATTTGGGCATTGAGGGCAACAACGAGCGCCAGTGGATCATCACCACGCTGTTTGTCGGGCTGATGGTCGGCCAGCTTGTCTTTGGCCCCCTGTCCGACGGCATCGGTCGCCGACCAGCCATCAGCTTGGGCATTGGCGTGTTCATCGCGGGCAGCATTCTTTGCGCGTTGGCTACTTCACTTGAGGCAATGTTGCTGGGCCGTGTGGTGCAGGGTTTCGGAGCTGCCGGGCCGCGCATCGTCACGGTGGCCCTTATCCGTGACCGCTTCGCCGGTGCCGAGATGGCGCGTGTCATGTCGATCATCATGGGACTCTTCATCATGGTGCCAGTGCTCGCGCCGGTGGTCGGTCAGGGGCTGCTGTTCCTCATGCCGTGGCGTGGCCTGTTTGGTGTGCTGGCGACCGTGTGCCTGGGCGGCGGCGTCTGGTTGTTGTTGCGCCAACCGGAGACGCTGGCGCAGCGGCGGTCTGTGCGGCCGCGCGCGCTGCTGAATGCCCTGGTCGAAGTGCTGCGCAGCCCGCGACCGATGGCGTTCACATTGGCAGGCGGCTGCTGTTACGGTGCGTTGATGGGTTACATCAACTCTTCTCAACAGTTGTTCCAGGACCTCTACCAGGTGGGGGACTTCTACGCGGTGATTTTCGGCGCCTCGGCTGCATTCATCGCTGCAGCGACGCTCGCCAACGCGCGGCTGGTTCGACAACTGGCGATGGAGCGGGTATGTGTGGTTGCAGTGGCAGCGATGGTTGCGTGGTCGCTGCTGTTTCTGTTGCTGATGTCAGCCATGGCCAGCCCACCGCCGCTGTGGGCCTGGATGGCCTTCAATTGCCCGGTGCTGTTTTTTCTCGGGCTGACCTTCGGCAATTTCACCGCTATCTCCCTGCGTCACTTGAGCCATATTGCGGGCCTGGCCGCAGCGGTGATGGCATCGCTCAACACCGCACTGAGCCTTGTCATCGCAGCCTGGATCGGTTTGAGTTTCGACATGACCACACGTCCGGTGGTGGTTGGTTATGTTGTATTCGGTGCATTGGCTCTCGGGCTGATGCTTTTGCCAGCGATACGAGCTCCCCAAAAGCTCCAGATTGACCCATGAAACCTGACCTCGGCAGCTACACTTCCGTTCCCGACTTCATCTACGGCATCACCCGTGAAATCTGGGAGGACCGCGGCATCGGTGGCAAGCTGGATCGGTACTACGCACCCGACATCCTGCTGCGTGCGCCAACGGGCTTCACCAACAGCAACCGCGGCGTCACCGCCCAGACCCTGCAGACGCTGCACCAGTTCCCCAACCGGCAGCTGGTGGGCGAAGACGTCATCTGGACGGGCTATGACGACGGCACGTTTCTCTCATCCCACCGCCTGACCTCGGTCATGACCCACACTGGCGATGGCATTCTGGGCCGCGCAACAGGAAAGCGCGTACGCAGCCGCATCATTGCCGACTGCTGGGTGCGCGACCAGGTCGTCGTGGAGGAGTGGCTGGTACGGGACCAGGCGGCATTTGCCCGCTGTCTTGGTATCGAGCCGCGCGCGCTGGCGCAGGACATGGTTGATCGGGAACGGCGTCAGGGCTTGCCGGTATCGTTTTTTCTGCCCGCGCATGACCAACCCGGCAAGTTCAAACCGGGCGTACAGGACGACGAAACCGTGGCGGTAGTCGTCGCACACTTGATGCGGCTGTGGCATGCCAAGGAAACTGCTGCCATTCGTGACCTGTACTTCCATGGTGCCGCATTCCACGCGCCGGGCGGCAATGTGCTCTATGGGCATGGCGACATCGATACGTTCGCACTTGGTTATCTCGCGTCTTTTCCCGACGCGACCTACCGTGTCGAAAGTGCGCTGGTCAATCGCGAGCCCGAGCGACCGGTGCGCATCGCCCTGCGTTGGTCACTCACGGGTAGCCACAGCGGTTTTGGCCATTTTGGCGAACCGACCGGTGCGCCGGTGTATGTGATGGGCATGAGCCACCTGCAGCTGACCAATGAACGGGTAGTGTCCGAATACATGGTGACCGACGAAGTGTCGATCTGGAAGCAGGTCCTGGCCCATTCCGACGCACGCACTGGAGCACAAAAACCATGACTGACGAATTGCACGCCCGCAACAGGGCTGCCCTGGCGCCTTTGCGCCAGGCCTTGTACGACTTTGAACCCGAAGCGGTTGCGCGGGCGCTGCAGGCGGTTTTCGACCCGCGGGCAGTAGTGCACCTGGCGACGCCCTTCGAAGACCTGGATGGGCCGCTCGGCCTGTACGAGCACGGCTTCAAGCCGCTGCACCACGCTATTCCTGATCTGGAGCGGCGCGACACCATCGTCATGGCAGGCCCCGGTGGCAGTGGCGCCAACTGGGTGGGCTGCTGCGGTTACTACACCGGCACTTTCATTCGCCCCTGGCTCGACATTCCACCCACCGGGCACCAGGTGGCCATGCGGTTCCATGAGTTCTACCGCATGCAAGACGGCAAGGTGGCCGAGATGCAGGCCTTGTGGGACATTCCCGAGGTGATGCTGCAGGCCCGTGCCTGGCCTATGGCTCCCGCGTTGGGGCGCGAGTGGCAGGTGCCCGGCCCGGCAACACAGGATGGCTTGCTCAGCGGCCCGCGCGACCCAGTCCAATCGACCGCCAGCCTGACGCTTGTGGCCGATATGTTGGCGGGTCTCGGCAAATTTGCCACCGGTGGCGTCGAGGCCATGCGTCTGGGCGACTACTGGCACCCCAAGTGCAACTGGTACGGGCCATCCGGCATTGGCACCGGGCGTGGCATTGCGGGTTTTCGCAACTGGCACCAGATTCCATTTCTCAATGCCATGCCAGACCGGGTCGGGTCAACCGTCGCCGGCAAGGGCAACCTGTTTGCCGATGGCGACTATGTAGGCGTCACCGCCTGGCCTGGCATGCATATGAGCATCAGCGGCGACGGCTGGCTCGGCATCGCACCCTCGGGCCAGGTGATCACCATGCGCAGCCTGGATTTCTGGCGCTGCGAGAACGGGCTGATCCGCGAGAACTGGGTGCTGGTCGACCTGCTGCATGTATACAGACAGATCGGTGTCGATGTGCTGGTGCGCATGCGCGAGTTCAACAAGGCCAGGGCTCTGACACGGTGAGCGACTTGCCGTGCCTTGTGATGCTGGCCGGCACACTGTGTGATGCGCGCGTGTTTGCGCGGCAACGGCGCGCCCTGCGTGGTGTGGCGCGCCTGGTGCTGGTGGACTACAGCCGTCTGGGGCCGATGCAGCAGTGGGCGCCTCGGCTGTTGCAACGACTACCGCCAAAGTTCTCCGTCGCCGGTTTCTCGCTCGGCGGCCTGTGGGCACTGGAGTTGCTGCGCCAGGCGCCGCAGCGTATCGAACGTATTGCGATGATTGCCAGCAATGCCCAGGGCGCCAGTGCACCGGGGCGGCGCAAGAGTGCCTGGCTGCGCAAGATGTGGCAAGACCGCGGCCCGGCCGAGGTGGCGCGCCATGTCAAGCCGGCGTATTTCCACCATGAAGCGGTTCGGCGGCGGCACGCGAACCTGGTGCACGCGATGGCTCTGGGCACGCCAAGGCGCACCGCGTTTGCACAGTTTGCCTGGGCGGCACAACGCCCGGATGGCAGTGCGGCATTGGCAGCGTTCCAGGGGCCGTTGCTGCTGGTGAGTGGCGCCAGCGACCGCTTGTGTCCGCCGGCGTGGCAGCAGGCGATGCGCGACTTGCAGCCGCGTGCGCAGGTTCTGGCGTTGCCGCGTGTTGGCCATTTTGTGCCGCTGGAGGCTGCCGCACCACTGAACGACGCGTTGTTGCGCTGGCTGCGTCGGTGAGGGGCTTTGGTGCCCAGGTGCGCTAAAGCTTCTGGATGCGCAAAATTTGTATGACGTACACTGCAGTGTCATGACATGAATGGATCGGCGTATGACAACTGCTGAAAAAATACTCAATGTTCGCCTGCCGGTTGAACTGCATGGTCAACTAGAGCAACTGGTGCAGGCCACAGGCCGCAGCAAAAGCTTCTTGACGGTGGAGGCGCTGAAAAGCTACGTCCGCCAGGAGCAATGGCAGATTGCGGACATACAGGCTGGTTTGGACGAAGCTGATCGGGGTGAGTTCGCCACTGCAGACGAAGTGCGTGCCGTGTACGCCAAGTATGGACACTGAGTGTGCAGATTCGATGGACACGCAAGGCGCTTGAGAACCTGGACCAAATTGCCGCCTACATTGCACAAGACAATCCGGCGCGCGCCAGTTCCTTCGTTGGCGAAATCAAGGAAAAGACCGAGTTGCTCGCGACCTTCCCCGGGCTGGGTCGGCCAGGTCGGATAACCGGAACCCGTGAATTGGTGGTGCACGCGAACTACGTAGTTCCTTACCGCGTGAAAGACAACACTGTGCAGATCATTCGGGTGCAGCACGTTGCGCGAATGTGGCCAAGGCAATCCAACTGACGAATGCCATGCCGCCCGGGCGCGGTCGTGCCGATTTGCCGACGTTGCTGCGGCTGTGAGCGGGTGTTGCACGGCAATCAGGCCTTACCGGCCCCTGCGTGCCGTCCTCCGGCCCAAACCAGATTCAGCCCGTTGCCGGCCAGGATCAGCACCATGCCCGCCAGCGTGAGCAGGTCCACGCGCTCGGCATACAGCGCCCAGCCAGCCAGCGCCGTCAGCGGCACGCGCAGGAAGTCCATCGGAACCACGACGGTAGCGTCAGCGAGCTGCATGGCGCGCGCAAAGCAGTAGTGCGAATAGGTGCCGCAAAAGGCCACCAGCAACACCCAGCCCCAGGTCGTGGTGGACGGCCACTGCCACACGGCCAAGGCCGGAACCACACCGACGGCGGACTGTACTACCAGCATCCAGAAGCTGACCTGGATCGCGGCGTCGGTGCGGGTAAGCGACTTGACCAGCACGACCGAGATGCCAAAGCCCACTGCCGCCGCCAGTGCGATCCACTGGCCGATGTTGATCTGGGCCGTGTCTGGCCGCACGATCACCACCACCCCGGCCAGGCCCAACAGCACCGCGCAGATGCGGGCCCGATCCAGCCGCTCACCCAGCAGCGCGGCCGCCAGCAGTGCCGACCAGATCGGCATCGTGAACTCGATCGCCACCAGTTGCGCCAGCGGGATCAGCGACAGCGCGGCGAACCAGCCGTATTGCGCCGCGTAATGCACGACGTTGCGCGCCGTGTGCTGCGACAGGCGCTGCGTGCGCATGGCGCGCAGGCCGCCGGCGCGGTGGATCAGCGGCCACAGCATCGCGATGCCCAGCACGGAGCGCATCAGCATGACCTGGAACACGGTCAGCTCGCGCGTGGCTTCGCGCCCGGCGACGGCGATCACGACCATCAGCAGCAGCCAGCCGGCCATCCAGAATGCGGCACGGGTGATCGGGGTCATGGGGCGGTCGGGTGGAGTCAGCGGGGTTTCGCGCGCAGAGGCAGTGTTGGCAGAGCGAGCAGGGACGACGTCGGACGGCGGTCACGCATCATGCCTTTGCGGGCCCCACGTTGCGCCGCCGCGCGCCCCGTGTCACGTGTCGGCCAGCGTGCCGGCCTCCCTCATCGCGGGCCAGTGCGTGGCGGGTCGCCATGCTGCGATCATCATTCAATCAGCCGGCTGGCGCGCAGCAGCACCGATTGCGGAACCCGGAGGCCGAGCGCCCTGGCGGTCTTGAGGTTGAGCACCAGTTCATAGCTGGATGGCTGATCGACTGGCAGGTCCGCGGGCCGGGCACCCCGGAAAATCCGATCGACATACTCGGCACTGCGCAGCGCCGAGGCATTCAATTGATCGGCGGCGTGGTAGGAAAGCAGCCCGCCCGCCTCGACGAAGGTGGGGATCAATGCCGCGCTGGGCAATCGATGGCTCAAGGCGAACGCGGTGATGCGCTCGGTCGCCAGAAAGAGGGCTGGCGTGGCCGCCACTGCCAGGGCCTGTGCGCGCCAGGCAAGCATGTCCGCGAAAACGGCTTCGAGATCGTCGAGGCTGCGCACGAAGTGGAACCGCACCTCGTATCCGAGGCTTCTGGCCGCCTGCTCGAGCACGGGCCGGATGTCGAACCCGGTGCCATCGACCGTCGGCTCCGTCGCCAATCCCAGAATCCAGGACAGCCGGGTCTGGTTGGGCGCAAGCTCCTTGAGGAACTCGAGCCGCTTGGTCGACACCTCGAGCCCGGTGTAGGTCGCCACCCCCGTGACGTTGCGTCCCGGCCGGGCATAGGAGTCGATCAGGCCCTGCTCGACGGGCCAGGCGACGCTGATGAAGACGATCGGGGTCGTGCGGGTCGCCCGTGCCGCGGCGATCGTCGCGTCGGGCAGCGAGGTCCAGATGAGGTCCACGCGCTTGCGGATCAACTCCTGGGCGAGCGCGGGAAGGCGCTGCGGCTGGAAGTCGGCGAAGGCGCGCTCGATGACCAGGTTACGCCCTTCGACCCACCCCAGCGCCGCCAGTTTGGCCCGCAATCCCGGCATCCAGAACCGCTCGGCATCCTTCGCGGTCGCCAACGACAAGAGGCCCAAAGTGCGCACCTGTGCGGAGGAGACGGATTGGGCACGCACGCCCAGCGACCCCCCGGCCGACCCCGAAGCGAGCAGCGCGATGACGGTTTGGCGGCGGTTCATGGGCTCGCTTTAACGAATGCGGACAGCCAATCCAGCCGCATGTAGATCACTATGGCACACAAAACGAAACCGGGGGTTCAGGGAAATCCCTTTGCTCGTTCGCGCCAAGACGCCCGCCTGGCAGCGAGGCATGAACATGGCCAGTGCGCGGGCGACCTGGCTGGGCCAGCCGGTGTCGCGCATGATGCGTGGCATCCCCGGTGTCGCGACGACCAAGCCGGTCATCAATGTGAGCGAGAAGGTCGGCAACCTGTCGTCGGGGGTCGACGCCTCTCCGGTGGCCGCCAACGCGCTGAGCAGCGCTTTGAGCGCTCTTGGCGGCGGCAACATCCAGCGTGCGGTCGGCAATTACGAGTTGACCATCGACCGGGAGGCTTTTGCCGCCGGCGTCATGAACGGGGTGCAGAACTTCAACTCCGAGGTCGCCAAGGTGGCCGCGGCGGCCCGCTGAGCCGGGGACGTCGCCGCTGCCGGCGCCGTCAGCGCGCCGCCGAGTGCGGTAGCAGTTGCGCCGAGCCGCGCTCGATCAGCGTCCCGGCCAGCAGCACCTGCGGTGACGGTACCGGAACATCATCAAGCTGCTGGCGAAGCAGCTTGGCCGCCGTGCGTGCCATGGCCTCGAACGGCTGGCTCACGGTAGTAAGCAGGTAGGCCGGCCGGCGCCCGGCCGGAATGTCGTCGAAACCCACCACCGACACGTCGCTGGGCACACGCAGCATCAGCGCGAAACGTGCTGCATCGAGCACCCCCAGCGCCATCGCATCGTTGACGCAGAAAACCACCTCGGCGCGCGGACTGGGCGCGCGCGGCGGCGCGGCGGCCAGCAGTGGCATGGCCGCCGCGTGGCCCGATTCGTAGTGGTAGTCGCCCTCGTACTTCGCCACACCCGATACACCGAGCTCGGCCAACCGGGCCATGAAACTGTCCACCCGCAGCGTCGATACCGGCGCGTCACGCGGACCGGTGACGATCGCATAACGACGATGGCCGGCGGCGAACAGGCGCGATGCAAGCAGGCGCGCGGCGCTCACATGGTCACAAGCGACCTGCGGGACATCGGTGTCGTCGCTGTGGCGGTTGAACAGCACCACCGGGCGTTGTCGAACGAGGGCGCGTGATAACGCGGTCGGCGACAGCCCGACACACGACACCACGCCATCGACGCCGAACGACAGCGCCATGTCCAGTGCACTGGCACCGTCGCTTTCCTGCGTGCACGGAAACAGCAGCGGCTGCAAGCCCTGCTGCAACAGGGCCTGCGCGAGCAGGATCAGCACGTCTGGCGTGTCGCGTTGTGTGGCCTCGGTCAGCAGCACGCCGACCAGGCCGGAGCGTTTGGTGATCAGGCTGCGGGCCACCGCGTTGGGCTGGTATCCGAGCGCCGCCGCCGAGGCCAGCACGCGCGCGCGGGTGTCAGACGAAATCGGCGACACGGCTTGAAAAGCGCGCGAAACCACTGCCTGCGACACACCGCAATGGCGGGCCACATCGTAGGACGTCGGTGCATTCAGTTTGCGTCTCACCATGAAATCGAATTCACATCAGGGTATTCCCGATAATTCATTGCGTAGAGTGCCATTATCCAGTGTAATTTGCTCTTGGAAAGATATTATCAATGAATTCGAATTCAATTTACTGGAGACATGCATGAAGCGTCGCGACATCCTGCAAGCCACTGCCGCCGGTATGGGTGGTGCCCTGGCCCCCTGGGCGTTTGCCCAGAACACGGGCGCCGTCAAGCCAGGCAAGCCGTATGCCGGCACCGAGGTGAATCTGCTGTCGGTGGTCGCGCCCCAGTTCAAGGCGCATGAAGCCCGGCTGGCGGAGTTCGAGGCCCTCACCGGCATCAAGGTCAAATACCAGTACGTGCCGTTTGTCAATACGCGCGAAAAGCTCACCGCCGAACTGGTCGGCCAGAGCTCCCAGTACGACGTACTCAGCACCATGGATGTGTGGGGCCCTTCGCTGTACAACCTGTTCGAGCCGCTCAACGGCATGCTCGCCGAAAAGAAGATCGACCTCGAGTCGCGGTATCCCTACGCGCACCTGCGCGCCTCGCGCGACGGCAACGGCAACGGCAAGAACATTCTGGGTTTCCCGATCCGCGGCCATGTGCAGCTCATGTTCTACCGCAAGGACATCTTTGACAAACTTGGCCTCAAAGCCCCCAACACCTGGGACGAGATGGTCGAGTCGGGCAAGTTAATTTCTGCAAAGACCGACATGGCCGGCGTGGCCATGTACTACGGCAAGACCGCCGGGCAGAAC
>JANLVB010000565.1:0-3299 GCA_031363785.1 Betaproteobacteria bacterium | reverse complement strand
ATTTCCGCCGTCCAGCCTGGGTTTGGCTGGTCGCTGCGGCGGCCACACTGTTGTTGGCCTTGTCCGAGCCGGTGATTCCCGCCCTGCTCCAGCCCCTGCTGGACCGCGGCTTTCAACAAGGCTCCTTGCCACTGTGGGTGGTGCCGGTGGCGTTGGTGGCCCTGTTCTCGTTGCGCGGCGTGTGCAGTTTTCTGGCCCAGGTGGCGATGACCCGCATCACCAGCAGCGGTTTGCTCGTGTTGCGCCAGGCGATGTTCGCGCGCCTGCTGGACGCACGACTGACACTGTTCAGCAGCCAAAGCGCCAGCGCACTGGCCAATACCATCGTCTACGAGGTACAGACCGGCGCCACCCTGCTGGTGGGCGCCCTGGTGACATTTACGCGCAACAGCCTGACTCTGCTGGCCCTGGTGGCCTACCTGATGTTCCTGAACTGGAAACTTACCTTGATTGTGGTGCTGCTGTTTCCGCCAGTGGTTTGGGTCATGCGCAAGCTGTCGAGTCGGCTGTATCAAGTGACGCGCAACAGCCAGCAGGCGACCGACAGCCTGGCCTATGTGGTGGAAGAGAACGTGCTGGCACACCGCGACATCCGCCTGCACGGGGCCCAAGGCGCGCAGGCGCAGCGCTTCGGGCGCCTGAGCGACGCACTGCGCCACCTGTCGATGAAATCCACCGCGGCGTCAGCGGCAATGACACCCATCACGCAGATATTGGCGTCCATCGCACTCTCGGCGGTCATCACCGTGGCCTTGATGCAGAGTGCGGACCGGACCACCTCGGTTGGCGGTTTTGTCGCCTTTGTCACCGCCATGCTGATGTTGATAGCACCACTCAAGCACTTGACCGAGGTGGCGAACCCGATCACACGCGGCCTGGCTGCCATGGAGCGCGGACTCGACCTGATCGCCAACACCGAAAGCGAGCGTGGTGGCAACCACCAGGTGGTGCGCGCCCGCGGCGAAGTGTGTTTCGAGAACGTGGTGCTGACCTATGGCGACAACACGGTTGCGGCGCTGGACAACGTCAGCCTGCGGGTGCCTGCCGGTGAAACACTGGCCCTGGTGGGCGCTTCCGGTTCGGGCAAGACCACCCTGGTGAGCCTGCTGCCGCGTTTTGTCGAGCCGGGATCGGGCTCGGTGTCACTGGACGGCATGCCGCTCTGCGACTGGCAGCTGGACGCACTGCGAAGGCAGATCGCCGTGGTAAGCCAGCATGTCGCCATGCTTAACGATTCGCTGGCGGTCAACGTGTCGCTGGGGCACGAACCGGATCGGTCGCGCGTGCTGCAATGCCTGGCGGCGGCAAATTTGCAACAGCTGGTGGACGAGCTGCCACAGGGCATGGACACGATCGTCGGCCACAACGCCATGCAGCTCTCCGGTGGCCAGCGCCAGCGGTTGGCGATTGCGCGCGCACTGTACAAGGACGCACCGGTGCTGATTCTGGACGAGGCAACGTCGGCGCTGGACGCCGAATCGGAACGCGCCGTACAGGACGCGCTGCAACGGCTGATGCAAAAACGCACCACCCTGGTGATCGCGCACCGGCTAGCCACGGTGCAACACGCCGACCGCATCGTGGTGCTGGAGGGCGGGCGCATTGTCGAGACCGGCCACCATACCGAGCTGCTGCAAGCGGGCGGCAGCTACGCCCGGTTGTATGCCATGGGGCTCGGCGCCTCGCGGGCGCTGGACATGAAGCTCTGAACCCTACCGCCCCGGCTTACAGCAAGATGATGTCGTATTGCTCCTGCCCCATGGCGGCCTCGCTTTGCAGCGATACCGATTTGCCGATGAACTCGCTCAGGCCGGCCAGGTGCTGGCTCTCCTCGTCCAGGAACAATTCGATCACCTGAGGTGACGCCACCACCCGAAACTCGCGCGGGTTGAACTGGCGCGCCTCGCGCAGGATCTCGCGCAGGATGTCGTAGGCCACACTGCGGGCGGTCTTCACGCTGCCCTTGCCCTGGCAGACGGCGCAGGGCTCGCACAACATGTGGGCCAGCGACTCGCGGGTGCGCTTGCGCGTCATCTCGACCAGCCCGAGCTGCGAAAACCCGCCAGCCGTGGTCTTGACGCGGTCCCGCGCCAGTTGTTTGCGAAACTCGGCCAACACCAACTCGCGATGGTCTTCGCGCGACATGTCGATGAAGTCGACGATGATGATGCCGCCCAGGTTGCGCAGGCGCAGTTGCCGGGCAATCGCCTGCGCCGCCTCCAGGTTGGTCTTGAATATGGTGTCGTCAAAGTTGCGCGCGCCGACGAAGCCACCGGTATTGACGTCGAAGGTCGTCAAGGCCTCGGTCTGGTCCACCACCAGGTAACCGCCCGATTTCAGCTCGACACGCCGGCCCAGCGCCTTGGCTACCTCCTCATCGATGCCGTGCAGGTCGAAGATCGGCCGCTCGCCCTTGTAATGCTCCAGCTTGGCCGCCGACGAGGGCATGAACTCCCGCCCAAAGGCCTGCAGCGCCTCGAATTGTTCACGCGAATCAACCTTGATACTTTGGGTCGCCTCGCCCGTGAGGTCACGCAAAACACGCTGCAGCAGGTTCAGGTCCTGGTGCAGCAGGGATACCGCTGGCAGGCGGGTCGCGGCGTCACGGATACGCGCCCAGGCCTTGCGCAAGTAGGCAATGTCCTCCGCCAGCTCGGCGTCCGACGCGTCTTCACCGTTGGTGCGCAGTATGAACCCGCCGCCCTCAGTGCCGGCGAGGGCTTGCAAGCGGTTGCGCAGTTCATCGCGCTGCGCGGCGGCGATCTTTTGCGACACACCGATATGGTCGTCCTGCGGCAGGAACACCAGCAGGCGCCCGGCGATGCTGATCTGTGTGGACAGCCTGGCCCCCTTGCTGCCGATCGGGTCCTTGATCACCTGCACCGTCAGGGCCTGGCCCTCGAACACCTGGCGTTCTATCGGTTGTTGCGACTGCGCCGAGCGATTCTGCCCCGGCGCTTCCGATTCACTGTGGCGGTGCCATACATCGGCCACATGCAGGAACGCGGTGCGCTCCAGACCGATGTCGATGAATGCCGACTGCATGCCCGGCAACACCCGTGCCACCTTGCCAAGGTAGACATTGCCGACCAGGCCACGCTCCAGCGTGCGCTCAACATGCAGTTCCTGCAGCGCGCCATTCTCGACTACCGCCACCCGGGTTTCCTGCGGCGACCAGTTGATCAGAATGTCTTCTTGCATGGGGTCCCCGCCTTGAATGTTCAACCCGGCGCGAGACCAATGCGGCGCAACAGCTGCTGGGTCTCGAACAAGGGCAGACCCATGATGCCAGAGTAACT
>JANLVB010000562.1:0-6449 GCA_031363785.1 Betaproteobacteria bacterium | reverse complement strand
CCGTTTTCTCTGTAGAACATGGGCTTGTTATTCGCTTTTCAACCGTCGTCAATTATTTTCTCGCCAAACAGGCCTTGGGGGCGGAACATCAGGACGATCATCGCCAGCACGTAGGCAAACCAGATCTCGATGCCACCGCCTACATACGGCCCCAGAAACACTTCGGACAGTTTTTCTCCGACACCGATGATCAGGCCGCCCAGGATGGCACCCGGCACCGACGTCAGGCCGCCCAGGATCACCACCGGAAGGGCGCGCAACGCCACCGTCGTAAGTGAAAACTGCACGCCCAGCTTGCTGCCCCAGATCATGCCGGCCACGAGCGCGGTGAGACCTGCAACGCACCAGACGATGAACCAGATACGGTTGAGCGGAATCCCGATCGACTGCGCCGCCTGGTGGTCGTCGGCCACGGCGCGCAGGGCGCGCCCGGTTGACGTCTTCTGGAAGAACACGCTGAGCATGATCACCATCACGGCCGCGATCAGTGCGGCGTACAGGTCTTCCTTGTTGATCAACAACCCGCCCTTGAAAACGTCCTGCAGGACCATGATCGGGTCCTTGGGCATGCCGATATCGATCTTGTAGCTGGAGCTGCCAAACACGGTCTGGCCCGCACCGTCCAGGAAATAACTGATGCCCAGGGTTGCCATGAGCAAGGTCGTGCCCTCCTGATTCACCAGATGGCGCAATACCAGGTACTCGATCAGCCAGGCGACGACACACATGATGGCTGCAGCAATCACAAATGCCGCCAGATTCGCCAACACCTTGTTCTCGATGCCGGTCCACTGCGGGAACCACTCGGCGAATCGCGCCATGGCCAGCGCGGCGAAAAGCACCATGGCACCCTGTGCGAAGTTGAACACCCCCGACGCCTTGAAAATCAGCACAAAGCCCAGCGCCACCAATGAATACAACATGCCGGCCATCAGGCCGCCCAGCAGTGTTTCCAGAAAGAATCCCATATCGGCTTCCGGTCAGCGCGAGGTGCCAAGATAGGCGCTGATCACGTCGGGGTTGTTTCGCACCTCATCGGGTGTGCCATCACCGATCTTCCTGCCGTAGTCCAGTACCACCACACGGTCAGAAATGTCCATGACCACACCCATGTCATGCTCGATCAGCACCACTGTGGTGCCGAACTCGTCGTTGATGTCCAGCACGAAGCGGCTCATGTCCTGCTTTTCTTCCATGTTCATGCCGGCCATCGGCTCATCAAGCAGCAGCACCTGCGGCTCCATGGCCAGCGCCCGACCCAGGTCGACACGCTTTTGCAGACCATACGGCAGTTGCCCCACAGCGGTCTTGCGAAACGCCTGGATTTCCAGGAAGTCGATGATGTGTTCGACGAATTCGCGGTGCCGGGTCTCCTCGCGCTCGGCCGGGCCGATGCGCATCGCCTGCAGGAAGATATTGCTTTTGATACGCAGGTTGCGGCCGGTCATGATGTTGTCGATCACACTCATGCCTTTAAACAGCGCCAGATTCTGAAACGTGCGCGCAATGCCCATGCTGGCCACCTGGTGGCTGTCCATATGGCTGAAGGTCTGGCCCTTGAAGCTGATGCTGCCCTGCTGCGGCGTATAGACGCCATTGATGCAGTTGAGCATCGAGCTTTTGCCGGCACCATTGGGGCCGATGATGGCCCGTACCTCGTGCTCGCGCACATCGAACGAGATGTCGGTCAAGGCCTTGACGCCGCCGAAGGCCAGGCTGATGTTCTTCACGTCCAGCACGACTTCGCCGATGGATTTGGCGGGAACTGCGACCGTGGCGGCGGTCCGATCCGCGCTGGCCGAGGCATTCATCGCCGCTTCGATAGTGCTGGTACTCACGCCGCCTCCTTCACCGGTACAAAAGTCTTGGCGTCCGATATCTTCAGGGTGGCGCTGACGCTGCCGCTGCGACCATCCTCGAACTTGACAACCGTCTCGATAAATTGCTCGGTCTTGCCACCGTACAAGGCATCCACCAGCGGCTGGTACTTGTCGGCGATGAAGCCACGGCGCACCTTGTTGGTACGGGTCAATTCGCCGTCGTCGGCGTCCAGCTCCTTGTGCAGCACAAGAAAGCGGCTGACCTGGCTGCCGGCCAGCAAAGTGTCGCGGCTCAGGTCTGCATTGACTTTCTCCACACACTCGCGGATCAGCTGGTAGACCTCGGGTTTTTGTGCCAGATCGGTGTAACCGGCATAGGGCAGATTGCGTCGCTCGGCCCAGTTGCCGACCGCGTCGGCATCAATGTTGACCATCACGCAGACCTTCTCGCGGCCGTCCCCATAAGCCACCACTTCCTTGATATGCGGGAAGAACTTCAGCTTGTTCTCCACGTACTTGGGTGCAAACATGGCGCCATCGTTGGCGCCACCTTTGATACGACCGACGTCCCTGACGCGGTCGATGATCTTCAGGTGGCCCTGCGCATCGATGAATCCGGCATCACTGGTGTGGTACCAGCCGTCGGCCGTCAACACCTCGGCGGTGGCGGCGTCGTTCTTGTAGTAACACTTGAGCAGGCCGGGTGACTTGACCAGGATTTCGCCGTTGTCAGCCACCTTGATCTCGACACCCTGGATCGGAATGCCCACCGTGTCGGCTCGTGCCTGGTGATCCGGTTGCAGGCAGACAAACACGGCGGTCTCGGTGGATCCGTACAACTGCTTGAGATTGATGCCGATGGAGCGGTAGAAGCTGAACAGATCCGGTCCGATGGCTTCGCCGGCGGTATATGCCACCCGCACCCGGTTCATTCCCAGGCTGTTGCGCAGCGGCCCATACACCAGCCAGTTGCCCAACATGTACAACGCCCGGTCGGCCAGGCCCACCGGTTGGCCATCCTGCAATGCCGCTCCGACCTTGCGGGCCACGGCCATGAACTTGTGAAACATCGCGCGCTTGATGGCACTGGCATCTTCCATCCGGATCATCACGCTGGTCAACAGGCCTTCGAACACCCGCGGCGGGGCGAAATAATAGGTCGGCCCGATTTCCTTGAGGTCAATCATGACGGTAGCCGCCGACTCCGGGCAGTTGACCACGTAGCCACACGAGAGCCATTGGGCATAACTGAATATGTTCTGCCCAATCCAGGCTGGTGGCATATAAGCCAGCACCTCTTCGCTGTTGCTCAGGTGGTCGAACTCGGCCCCGGCCCGGGCGCGGTCGAGCAGGCTGTTGTGCGTGTGCACCACGCCTTTGGGGTTGCCCGTGGTGCCGGACGTGAAGAACATGGCTGCCACGTCACCTGGCTGCACCAACGCCACCTGTTCGCCAAAGAATTTGCTGTTTTTTGTCGCAAAGTCGGAGCCACTGGCCAACAATGCGTCAATCGACGTCAGACCAGGCTCGGAGTACTTGCGCAAACCGCGTGGATCATCGAAAAAAATGTTCGTCAATTGCTGGCAGCTCGGGCGAATCTCGAGCAACTTGTCAACCTGCTCCTGGTCCTCGGCGAAGGCGAAGCGCACTTCGGCGTTATTGATCGGGAACACACATTCCAGTGCCGCTGCATCCTGGTACAGGGGAATCGGTACTGCACCGAGCGACTGCACGGCCAGCATCGTCGCGTACAGGCGCGGACGATTCGCGCCCACCACCACCATATGTTCGCCGCGGCGCAGCCCGGCCTGGTGCAAACCACAGGCGAGTTGTTCGACCATGCGCGCCAGATCGGCCCAGGACAGCGTTTGCCAGATGCCATACTCCTTTTCGCGCATGGCTGGTGCCGCCGGCCTGTCGGCGGCGTGTTGTTGCAGCAGTTGCGGAAATGTCGTTTGCACCTTGTGTCCTTGAAACCTGCGTCATCGGCACCGTTGCGCCCCACCGTGAAGCAGGTGTCGGCGCTGGAATAGCAGCGAATATAGAAAGATATTTGACGTTGAGATGTCGGTTGGACGACAATTCAGGGCTCAAGAGATTAGGGGTTTCCCTAGGTTTCACGACGATCCGCCTGAATTTTCCGCTGAACTGATCCATGTCTACCGACGTCTCCCTGCACCATCGGCGCCGCGCCCCGCTGCCAAGCGAAATCGCCGCCATCCCCTGGCTGAAAGTGCTGGAGGAGGAGCATCAAGAGCGTGCCCTGCTAGAGATCAAGGTCGGGGATGCACAAGCGGGTGATTTCGTGTGCCGCACTGGTCGATCGGTGACCTACTGGTTCGGGGTTGTCGACGGCTTGCTGAAGATGAGCAGTGACAGCGCGGACGGGCAAACCATGACCTTCACCGGCGTGCCACCCGGCGGCTGGTTTGGCGAAGGCACGGCGCTCAAGCGTGAACCTTATCGCTACAACATACAGGCCTTGCGCAAGAGCATCGTGGCCGGGCTGCCGGTGGACAGCTTTCACTGGCTGTTGGACCACTCTATCGGCTTCAACCGTTTCGTGATGAACCAGATCAACGAGCGCCTGGGTCAGTTCATAGCCGCACGCGAGATTGACCGCATGACGAACCCCGACGCACGGGTGGCGCGCAGCCTGGCCGCGCTGTTCAACCCGGTGCTCTACCCGGGTGTTGGCGAGCTGCTGCGCATCACGCAGCAGGAGCTGGCCTACCTGGTGGGCCTGTCACGCCAGCGCGTCAACGAGGCATTGAACGCATTGCAGGCGCAGGGCGTGATCCGCGTCGAATATGGCGGTGTACGCGTACTCAGCCTGGAGGCGCTGCGCTCCAGCATCTTTGCCAGACCCAAACCATGACGAACCCTGACGACAACCCGCCGCGCAACAGCGCCTTCCAGCGCGCACCCAGGCCGGCGCATGCGCCGCGTCGTAACGCGGCACCGTCCGCTGCGACCGGCTCGGCGTCTGAGACGACCCGGCTCAACAAACGCATGGCCGGGCTGGGCATGGCGTCGCGCCGCGAAGCCGACGACTGGATCGCCCGCGGCTGGGTCAAGGTAAACGGCCAGGTAGCCGAGATGGGCATGCAGGTGGGGCCAGACGCGCGCATCGAAATCAACAAGCAGGCCCAGGGCCAGCAGGCGAACCAGGTCACCATCCTGCTTAACAAACCCATGGGTATCGTCAGTGGCCAGGCCGAGGACGGACACCAGCCGGCCATCACACTGATTCAGCCGGGCAATCGCTGGGCCGACGACAACGCACGCTTTTTCTTCCACCCGCGCCAGTTGCAAAGCCTGGTGCCAGCGGGTCGGCTGGACATCGACTCGATCGGCCTGTTGGTGCTGACGCAGGACGGCCGTGTCGCGCGCCAGCTAATCGGCGAAGACTCGGAGATGGAAAAGGAATACCTGGTGCGGGTCACGACCCTGGGCGCCCCATCGCGCGGCAGCGGTGGCGACGCATTGGACACCATCCATGAGAACGACCCCGTCAGCAACAACGTGCAGGCGGTGTTTGCGCGCGAAGGGCTGGAGCAGCTACGCCATGGCCTGAGCCTGGACGGCCAGGCACTGAAGCCGGCCAAGATCACCTGGCAAAACCCGGAGCAGTTGCGCGTGGTTCTGACGGAAGGCAAAAAACGGCAGATCCGTCGCATGTGTGAGCTGGTCGGGCTGAAGGTGGTGGGCCTGAAACGGGTGCGCATCGGCCGCGTCATGCTGGGCAACCTGCCGCTGGGGCAATGGCGCTATCTGGCACCGCACGAGAAGTTTTAGAGCCATGCCACACAGCCGCAGCCCCGCAAAACCAAGACACCTGCGCGCCAGCGACGCCCAGGCCGCAGCCCAACTGGCGACCCAGGCCACTCTGGGGGTGGCGCGTATCACCGAGGGCGTGCACCAATCCGTCTGGACCAGCATGGGTGTGGCAGGTGGCAGCGAACCTGGACGCACCCGGGGGCTGACGCGGCAGGTATACCGCAGCATCGAGGCGATTACGCAGCTGGTCGGCCTGGGCCTGGAAAAGGCATTTCGCGCGCTGCAGCCGTTGCTGGAGTCGGCGGCATCCGGCCCGCCCAACAGCGCCCGGCGGGAAGCGGTGTTGGCTGCACTCAATGGCGTCATGGGGGATCGCCTTGCGGCGGCCAAGAATCCGCTGGCCACGCCCATGGGCCTGTATTGCCGTGGCGAGTTGTTGGACCCGGGCCGACCCGTCGTTATCGAGCAGGCGGCGCCAAAGCTGGTGTTGATGATCCACGGCCTGTGCATGAACGATTTGCAATGGCAGACGCAGCATGACGGGCAGCCGGTGGACCACGGACAGGCAGTCGCGGCGGTGCTGGGCGCCACCCCTTTGTATCTGCGCTACAACACCGGGCAACACATCTCCAGCAACGGCCACGCGTTGTCTGCGCAGCTGGAGCAGTTGTCGCGGCATTGGCCAGTGCCATTGGCCTCCATCACGGTCGTCGCCCATAGCATGGGTGGTTTGCTGATACGCAGCGCCGTGCACAGCGCCCACGCGGCCGGTCTGCGCTGGCCCGGCAGACTCAAATCCATCGTGTTTCTGGGCACCCCACACCACGGCGCACCACTGGAGCGGGCTGG
>JANLVB010000595.1:0-4695 GCA_031363785.1 Betaproteobacteria bacterium | reverse complement strand
CTGGATGTCGAGATCGACGGCGCGCACGGCGAAGGTCTCGCCGTACTTCTTGGTCACTTTGTCGAGGACGACGCGAGACATGGTTCTCCTTCAATGCCGATCAGTGGTCGACCAGCTGGCCTACTTGCTCACTGCCCGGTTCCACTGGTCGTACCAGTTGCTGACGTTCACGCCCTTGTAGTCAACCCGCAGCATATTGGCAACGTCGGCGGCCTCGATGTTGTTGAGTGCCACAAACACCGGGTCTTCGGTGCGCAGGCGCTGGATGGCGCGCTTGTTCACCGGCCACACGCCACTGTTCTTGGCAAACGCGACCTGGAACTCCTCATCCAGGTAGGCATTGATAAAGGCCATGGCGGCAGCCGCGTTCTTGCTGCCTTTGACAACACCGAGCCAACCCACCTTGATCACGCCTTTTTGCTTGTCGTTGATCCGTGGGTGTGCGGCCGCCACATTCGCCCCGGCGAATTTGATGGCGCGCAGGCACCAGCCGGTGTGTGCCACCGCCGCATAGATATCGCCGCTCTTGAAGCCTGTGACCACGTCACCGCCGGCCTTCCAGAACTTGGCGCCCTTGATGGTGGCAATCGTGTCAAGCGCCGGTTTGACATTGACGGTGTCACCGCCTGAGGCAAACGACATGCCGGCAAAGTTGGCCAGACCACCGCCACCAGTGATGTCGGCCAGCATCACACGCCCGGCCAGTTTTGGATTGGCAAGGTCCTTGTAACTCGTCGGCACGGGCAAACCGAGCTCGGCAAACTTGCCCTTGTCGTAGCAGATCACCTCCTGCGTGGTCCAGTTGCCGACCCCGTTCGCATTGCGTTGCCAGGCCTCGATCTGGCTGGAATTAGGTATGGCGTTGTAGTCGATCGGCACCAGCAGCCCGCCCTCGACGACTTGGTCGAACTGCGCGTCCAGTATTTCGACAACATCGAACGGTGCCTCGCGGCCGCGTGCAGCGATGATCTTCGCCAGATTGTCCTGCGGGCTGCCGATGATGAATTCGACCTTGGCGCCCATGGCCTCGATCTTGGGCGCGACAAATTTGACCAGGTCATCGCGCCATGGCCCACCAAAGGTCGCCACGCGCAGCGTTACGCCGTCAAAAGGTTTCGCCTGTGCCTGCACTGCGGTCGACCAGGTGGCTGACAGCGCCAATGCGACGCCCGCCACCGTCAGACCATATGTTTTGAAAAAACTGCCCATATCTTTTCCTTTCGATATCGATCCAGCAAACCAGCCGGAAACGCCGGCCCCGTCAGAACCACAACAACTAACGCGAGTTGCCCGAGTGCACAACCGAGTCGAGCCCGATCACCTTTTGTACGAGCAACAATGCCACCAGAGAGAACACGATCACCAGCGACGCAGAGGCCAGCACCGACGGGTTGAAATCTGTTTCGATGCCAAAAAACAGTTCGACCGGATAGGTCACAAAGCCCGGCGCGGTCAGGAACATCGCAATGGGTACATCGGAAAAGGACACCATGAAGGCGTACAGCGCACCGGCGTGCACGCCCGGCATGATGGTGGGCAGGGTAATGCGCCGGAACGTGCTCCAGCGGCTTGCGCCCATGCTCAATGCCGCTTCTTCCAGGCGCATGTTGAAGCGCTGCAAAACCGATACCACGGTACCGATCACGTAGGGTGTGGCTACGAACAAGTGGCCCAGGTACAGGCCGACGAACGTGGCATTCAGGTACAGGCCGGTCGCATCACCGGCAACGTAGTACAGGCGCAGGAATGCGACGCCAGTGACCACCGCCGGAATCTGCATCGGTGCACGGAAAAAGGCCAGAAACACCGACTTGCCGGGCAGCTTGCCGCGCACGATGGCCAGCGCCGCGGGAATGCCCAGCAGGCAAGCGCCCAGCGCCACCGACAGCGCCAGGCCCAGCGACAGGCCAAGTGAGTGGTAATGGGTGGACGGGATCTTCTGGTACCACTTCCATGTCAGCTCCTGCGGCGGGAATACCACACCCGAATAGGCCGTTGTGCCGTCAAACGACGACCCTATCACCACTGCCATGGGTGCCAGCAGGAAGAAGTAGGCCCAGCTGACCCAGAACACCTTGGCGATGGTGCCCATCGAAGGCAGTCGCCAAACGGGAATGCGCGCCGGTGTCAACTTGTCAGGGTTCAGACTCATGCAATCACCAGCTTTGCCGCCCGCAGCCGTCGCACCAGAAAGACGGAGATGACGTTGATCAATATCACCGACACCAGCAACACGGCTGCCAACGTCGCACCCATGCCGTACTTGGTCTCCACAATCACCGCACGCTGAATCAGCACCGGCAGGGTGAACACCCGGCCGCCGCCCAGCAGCGCGGCCGACGTGAATGCGCCCATGCACATATTGAACATCATCAATGCGCCAACAATGACACCCGGCAGACTGAGCGGCAGGATGACACGCCAGAATACCCGCGGCCGGCTGGCGCCGTGAACCGTCGCGGCTTCTTCCAGCGAGGTCGGGATGGTACGCACCACGCTGTACAGCAGCAGTACGGCAAAACCCATGGTGAACTGCATCAGACCGACCACCACACCGGCGGGGTTGCCAATGATCGTGTAAGGCCTCTCCAGCAACCCGATTGCCATCATGAGCTTGTTGAATCCGCCATCGGCAGAAAAAATGACGATCAGGCCGTAAACCTTGATCACGATCGTGACGAATGACGAAGCGACGACACCGGCCAGCATGATCATGGCCCAGCGCGAGCGCATGCGGGCGATCACATAGGCCACCGGGAAGCTCATCAGCAGAGTGCACACCGTGGCGATGGCCGACACCTTCACCGTCAGCCAGAGCGAGCGCAGGTAAAACTCGTCCGTGAACAGTGTCTGGTAGTTGCCCCAACCCATGGCCTTGGACAGATTGCCCAAGCCCATGTCAGCCGACAGGCTGCCGCGAAGAAAGGTCAGCTGCGACGCCGCCAGCAAGACAAAGCTCACCACGAAAGACGGAATCAGCAGGTATTCCCAGCGCGTGTTCATGGCTTGCCTGTGATTCCCGCCTAACCCGCCGCGAAGCGCGGGTCTTGCTTGAGGGCGCGCAGTCCGCCCTCGATGTACTCGCGGCGCTGCGCCCCGCCCATCGCGTCGCCCTGGCGCACCACCTCCATCACGGCGTGGGTCAGGGTTTTCATGAGTTGCTCATCTTCTGACTGGGGGCGTTCGCGAAACGGCATCACTGTGTCTTGCACGTAGGTGCCGACTTCACCCTCCCGGATGTCAAGCCGCGGCACGCCATTACCTTCCTGAACACTTTGGATGCCCTGTCTGATGTTGCGCCGCAGCATTGCCACGCCTTGATCGGAGGTGCCAAGGTTCTCGGCCTTGTGCGTGGCCATGGGGCCGATCGACACCTGCGCTTCGTAGTCACTGGGGTCGCGCTGCATCACGTCGTACGAGCGCAGTTCGGTCTGGCCGTCGAAATCCACCGATTGCAGACCGACCAGCTCGCGTTTGCCGTTGCCCTTGGGGTCGATTGCCGGCCCGAAACTGCGGTAGGCAATGATCATGCAGTGGGTGTCGTCAATCGCCACCGTCCACTTGGTGATGCTGGCGCGCTTGAAGAACTTCTCGTCTTCGGCGTCTTCCCAGAATGCCCCGACCTGGCTGAAATTGGGGTAACTGGTCTCCTGCGTGCGGACCCAGATCATGTTCTTCCAGCGGTAGGTGAGCGTGGCATAGACGCGGGCCGGTGTTTCGTGGAACTCCAGCATCGGCATGACCTGCCAGGCCGCCTCGAACTGGAACCGGTTCAGCCTGGAATGCAGGAACACGGTGTGCACCGGGTCCATGGTGTTTTCACACACCTGCAACCAGTTGCACGGATACACGATCTTGTAGGGCACCAACTCGGTGCCAGGCAGGTTGTTGATGGTGTCATACAGCGGGAACTGCGGCACATCGTTGGCCGGCCCCATGTAGGCGAACAGCAGGCCGTGCCATTCGATGACGGGGTAGGCACCGTGGCAAGTGCGTTCCTTGATCTTGGAGCCAGCCGGCTCGCCGGGCGTGTCCAGAATGGTGCCGTCCACCGCGTAATGCCAGCCGTGGTAGCAGCAGCGAATGCCGTGTTCCGCGATGAATCCGAACTCCAGCGACGTATTGCGATGGCTGCAGTGCAAGTGCAGCAGGCCGTAGTCTCCCGACAGGTCGCGAAATGCCACCAGGTCCTCACCCAGGATGCGCAGACGCACAGGCACGCCCTTGCCCAGTTCCTCGGTCATGCACACCGGTTGCCAGAAGCGGCGCAGGTATTCACCGCAGGGCTTTCCGGGGCCGACCTGCATGAATGTCGGGTCGGCTTCCGGGCGCAGGTGTTTGTCGTGCCCGAAATAACGCCCGCGCGGCGGCATGATGACTCGTTGACTGTTGCTGTCCATGCGTGATAACTCCTCGTCGTAGACCTGTTGGACGATGCAATTGCCACGCCAAAGACGTCGGCGCCTGTTGGTGGAAGTTGCTTGTCGAGAATCATAGTTTACTTACAAGCACTTGGCAACACGCTATCATGAAGGGGCTGGCGCGGCCAATCCCGACACCCGCGCAGCTATGGAGGATGCATGGAGCGTGTAACCCTCATCACCGGTGCCACCAAGGGAATCGGCATGGCCTGCGCCCGGCTTCTGGCAGACCAGGGCCACACCATAGTAGGTCTGGCGCGCCATGCGGGTGCAG
>JANLVB010000559.1:0-4005 GCA_031363785.1 Betaproteobacteria bacterium | reverse complement strand
GCGGAGCTGGAGCGGGCCTGCCAGCGCCGCGGGGCCGAACAACTGATGGAGCAGGGCGTGCGGCTTGCCGATCCGGCGCGCTTTGACCTGCGTGGTGCCCTGCAATGCGGGCGGGACGTGTCGATCGACGTCAACTGTGTGTTCGAGGGTTCGGTGGTGTTGGGTGACGATGTGCATATTGGTGCCAATTGCTGTATTGCCAATGCCAACATCGCGGCGGGCGCGGTAGTTCATCCCTTCACCCAGATCGATGGTGAAAAGTCCGGCGTGACGGTCGGTGAAGGTGCGCTGATCGGGCCCTTTGCGCGCTTGCGACCGGGTGCCGTCCTGGGGCCGCAGGTGCATATCGGCAATTTTGTCGAAGTCAAGAATTCGACCCTGGCGCGAGGCGCAAAGGCGAACCACCTGGCCTATCTGGGTGACGCCACCGTGGGGGAACGTGTCAACTACGGTGCTGGCAGCATCACGGCAAATTACGATGGCGCACTCAAGCACCGCACCGTGATCGAGGCCGACGTGCATGTAGGCAGCAATTGCGTGCTGGTGGCGCCGGTGACCATCGCGGCCGGCGGAACGGTCGGGGCCGGCTCCACGATTTCGAAAAACACGCCGGTCGGCGCACTGAGTGTGGCGCGTGGGCGCCAGACCGTCATTGCGGGATGGAAGCGCCCGCAGAAATGACGCACGAGTCGGTGGATGTGCAACAGCACCTGGCCGGGTTGCAGCAGGAGCTGCAGGTGGCGCGCCAGGCGCTGGAAGACTTCACCTACTCGGTGTCGCATGATCTGCGCGCCCCGCTGCGCCATGTCGGCGCCTACCTCAAGATCATTCGTGAAGATCTGGGCGGCGGTATTGATCCCCGCATCAGTGCGCACCTGCAGACCGCCAGTGACGCCGCACTGTTGCTCGGACGGCAGATGGATGGGCTGCTCGAATTGTCGCGTCTGGGCCAGTCCGACCTGCGCCTGGTCGATGTGGATTTGTCGCGCCTGATCGCCCAGGTGTGTGAGCAGGTGGCGAGCGCATCGCCCGAGCGGCTCTTGCACTGGCGCGTGGCGGCTGGTCTGCCTGTGGTTCGCTGCGACATGGCGTTGCTCGGGCAAACGCTGATCCACCTGCTGGGCAATGCGGTCAAGTTCAGCGCCACGGCCGAGTCCCCCTGTGTCTCGGTCGGCTGGAGTGCTGCTGCCGAGGGGTTTTGCCGCTTGACGGTCAGCGATAACGGCGTCGGGTTCGACAGCCGCTTCGAGGACCGCCTGTTTCGGGTCTTCCAGCGCCTGCACAGCAATCGCCAGTCGCCCGGCTTCGGTGATGGGCTGGGCATCGGCCTGGCCTTTGCGCGGCTGGTGGTCGAGCGCCACGGCGGCAGCATCCAGATACGTGGCGATCTGAACCCGGGGTGCGAAGTCAGCCTGACGCTGCCGCTGGTCCGCGTCTAAGCGGCAATCGGGCGGAAAATTTACTGCGCTTGACGCTGAAAAACGCCTTCACGTTGCGCACGTTCGCGCTGTCGGCGAACAGGCGCTGGGCCAGCGCCAGGTAGGCCGGCATGTCTGGCACATGCAACACCAGCACGAAGTCCGGGCCCGGTGACACCCGGTAACACTGTTGCACTTCGTCGTCCTGCGCCACCAGTTGTTCAAAAGCCTCCAGCCACTCCGTACCCTGGCGGTCCAGGGTGACCTCGACGATTGCGCACAGACCCGCGCCCAGCAACGGCGCCAGCTTGTCGGGCGACAGATGGGCCACTTCGCGTTCGATCACACCGATTTCGCGCAGCCGTTTGACCCGACGCAGGCAGGTCGGCGCCGATGTATGCACACGCTGCGCCAACTCGAGGTTGCTGAGTGACGCGTCCTGTTGCAACTGGTCCAGGATGCGTATGTCTATCGCATCAATGATTGATTCTTCCATTTGTACATGATATTTGAAATATTTATTTTCATTATCCACACGGTGAAATTATCAACAGAAATAGCTACAAATCAGACGGCATATTTCTCATGCTTGACGCTACTATTGCGCCTCTATCCCAAGGAGAAAGCCCATGTGTGGCATCGTCGGTTCAGTTTCCACCCGCAATATCGTCCCTATCCTGGTGCAGGGCCTGCAACGACTGGAATACCGCGGATACGACTCCTGCGGTGTTGCGGTACATGCAGGTGGGCTGCAACGCGCCCGCAGCACCGCCCGTGTGGCCGAACTGGCGGAACAGGTGGAAATTAGCAAGGTACAGGGCAGCACCGGCATCGCCCACACCCGCTGGGCCACCCACGGTGCACCAGCCGTGCACAATGCGCATCCGCTTTTCAGCCACGGCACCGGCGCAGATGCTGCTGCGCGGCCCGGCCGAATTGCGCTGGTGCACAACGGCATCATCGAGAACCATGACGAGTTGCGTGCCCGGCTCAGGCAACGTGGTTACGTGTTCGAGAGCCAGACCGACACCGAAGTGGTGGCGCACCTGATCGACAGCTTGTATGAAGGTGACTTGTTCGAGGCGGTGAAAACTGCCGTCGGGCAATTACACGGCGCCTACGCCATCGCGGTGTTTTGCAAGGACGAGCCGCACCGCCTGATCGGCGCGCGTGCCGGCTCACCGCTGATTCTGGGTGTGGGCGGCGACGGGAAAGAGCACTTTCTGGCCAGCGACGCAATGGCACTGGCCGGCGTGACCGACCAGATCGTCTACCTGGACGAGGGCGACGTGGTAGACATCCAGCTCGGCAAGTATTGGCTGGTGGACAAGGCCCACAAGCCGGTGCCGCCGGCACAACGCCCGGTCAAGACCGTACAAGCGCACAGCGGCGCGGCCGAGCTCGGGCCGTATCGGCATTACATGCAGAAAGAGATATTCGAGCAGCCACGCGCCATTGCCGACACGCTGGAAGGGGTGGTCGGCATCGTGCCCGACCTGTTTGACGGCCAGGTGACGGCCGAAGGGCTGTTCAAGCAGATCGACTCGGTGTTGATCCTGGCCTGTGGCACCAGTTATTACAGCGGGTGTACCGCCAAGTACTGGCTGGAGAGTATTGCCGCCATCCCGACCCAGGTGGAAGTGGCCAGCGAATACCGTTACCGCGATTCGGTGCCCAATCCGCGTACCCTCGTTGTGACCATAACGCAGTCGGGTGAGACGGCAGACACACTGGCCGCCCTGCGCCACGCGCAGAGCCTGGGCATGCAGCACACGCTGACGATCTGCAACGTCGCCACCAGTGCCATGGTGCGCGAATGCAAGCTGGCCTACATCACGCGCGCCGGCATCGAGATCGGAGTCGCCTCGACCAAAGCCTTTACCGCCCAGTTGGCCGGCCTGTTCCTGCTGACCCTGACTCTGGCCAAGACACGGGGCCGACTGAGCCAGGCGCAGGAAGACGCACATCTCAAATCGATGCGCCATTTGCCGGCCGCGCTGCAGGCCGTGCTGGCGCTGGAGCCGCAGGTGATCGCCTGGGCCGAAGACTTCGCCAAGATGGAGAATGCGCTGTTTCTCGGGCGTGGCCTGCATTACCCGATTGCCCTCGAAGGAGCTTTGAAACTCAAGGAAATCAGCTACATCCACGCCGAGGCCTATCCCGCTGGCGAACTCAAGCATGGCCCTTTGGCCCTGGTGACCAGCGCCATGCCGGTGGTCACGGTGGCGCCCAACGACGCCTTGCTGGAAAAGCTCAAGAGCAATATGCACGAGGTGCGCGCGCGCAGCGGCGTTCTGTATGTGCTGGCCGACTCGGACAGCAAGATCGAGAGCGGTGAAGGCATCCATGTGATCCGCATGCCCGAGCACTATGGTGCCCTGTCGCCACTGCTGCACGTGGTGCCCCTGCAGTTATTGGCCTACCACACCGCCTGCGCCCGCGGCACGGATGTGGACAAGCCGAGAAATCTGGCCAAGAGTGTGACCGTCGAATGACGGACACACTCTTGCAGCGCAAAGCGCGGGCGCCGCAGGCGCGCCAGATTTCCCGGCTTGCGGCGAGGCTAACTTCGCGAAGCGAAGTTAAG
>JANLVB010000554.1:0-1530 GCA_031363785.1 Betaproteobacteria bacterium | reverse complement strand
GCGGTAGACGCCAGTCTGGGCATCAACCATGTGCACGGCGGCGCCGGCGGTGCCGAAGTAGACCCGCGAACCCCAGGGCTCCATGTCGTATTTCGGGTCCTGGGCATGCAGCACGAAGTGCCGCGCGGCATTGGCGATGGTGTCCTCGACCAGCGCACGTGGAAACAGCAGGCGGCCGCTGTCGGTGAGTTTGGCGCCCATGCGCGTCATCATCTCGATGCCGCTCGGTGGCGCATCGGCAAATCCAATGGTCTCCAGCGCGTCGAGCGCGGCATGGTGAATCTTCAGCACATCCGAATCGCTCAATGGCTGGTAACGCCCGCCGTTCATGCCGGGCCGCACCGGGCGCAGGCTGTCGGGCAGTGGTGCCGCGCGCGCTGCGCGGCGGGCCTCGCGGGCGCCACCGCGGCGGACCAGTTTTTCGGCAATTTCACTCATGGCATGTTCCTTTGGAGGTTGGGGCTGTAGCGGGTGCGTGTTTATGCCCGCAGGCGTGCGTTGCTGGGGTCGTACAGGGGCTCCTGCTGCACTGTGGCCGCGCACATCCGGCCCAGCACGTTGACCAGCAGGCGGGTGCCTGGCTTGGCCATGTCGCTGCGCACGTAGGCCAGGGCGACACTCTGGTTCAGGGTATGGCTCCACACGCCGGAGGTGGTGAGACCCACATTCTCGTGGCCTGCGAATACCTGCGCACAATAGGGTGCCTCGGCGTCACCTGGCTCGTCGAAGGTCAGCGGCACAAACCGTTGCGCCGGCCCGCGCGCGATCTCGTCCTGCAGCGCGTCGCGGCCGACGAAGGCGGGTTTGCGCGCATCGACAAAGCGATCCAGCGAGGCTTCGAGTGGTGAATAACCGCTCTCCAGGTCACTTTTCCAGCCGCGGTAACACTTGTCCACGCGCAGGCTGTCCATCGCATAGAGGCCAAAATCGCGCATGCCATGGGCTTCGCCGGCACGCCACAAAGCGGCGTAGAGCGCGGGCATCTGGTCCACCGGCGCATGCAGCTCCCAGCCGAGTTCGCCCACATAGTTGACCCGCATGGCCAGCATCGAGCCGGTGACGGTATCGATGTGGCGCGCGCTGAGCCAAGGGAAGGCGGCGTTGGACAGATCGGCGCGCGTCACCTGCGCCAGCACCTCGCGCGAGCGCGGACCGACCACGATCAGCGAGCCGAACTCCGCGCTGCGGTCCCGCACCGTGATCGGGCTGTCAGCGGCCAAGCCCTGGCACAACAGATCCATGTCGTGGGTCGCCGCGATCGCCGCACTGATGATGTAGAAGTGATCAGCTGCCAACCGCGTGATGGTGAATTCACTCAGCAGTTTGCCGGTGGGCGTCAGGGCATAGGCCAGCGAGATGCGCCCGACGACAGGCAGGCGCGAACAGGTCAGATAGTCCAGATGCGCGGCGGCGCCAGCACCTTGCAGCTCGTATTTGGTGAACCCCGGCAGGTCGAGAATGCCAACCCGTTCGCGCACGGCGCGCACTTCTTCGGCGACCACGCCGTGCCACACACTTTCGCGGCGAAAC
>JANLVB010000551.1:0-6710 GCA_031363785.1 Betaproteobacteria bacterium | reverse complement strand
CCAGGATCTGGGTGACGGGCGGGGCGTTGTGGTCAGCGGCGACCTGGGTATTGCGTGCCATGGATGCTCTCGAAGATCGGGGGAAGGGGGGTCAGGCGCAGCGCCATACAGGGCGGCGGCGGTCAGCTGTCGAGCTGGATGTTGCGTTCACGCGCGACCTTGGTCCAGCGCGCGATGTCCATGCGCACGAATTCGCCAAAGGCCTCTGGTGTCATGGGCATGGGGTCGATGGCTTCGATCGACAGCTTTTCGCGCAGGTCGGGCATCTTCAGCACCGTTGCCAGACTTTCGTTCAACTGGCGGGTGATCGCCACCGGCATGCCCGCCGGCCCCATCACGCCATACCACTGCTGCGCGTCGAAGCCCTTGAAGCCGGACTCGTCGAGCGTGGGCAGGTCCTTGAACTGGGCATGGCGCTGCAAGCCGGTGACTGCCAATGGCCGAATCCGCCCGGAGCGGATATGCGGCACGGCTGCCGCGAGCCCGGGGAACATCGCCTGGGTCTGGCCGCCGATCAGATCTGCGAACGCGGGCGCGATACCACGGTACGGGATGTGCACCATGAAAGAGTTGATCTGCAGCTTGAACAGTTCCATCGTCAGATGGGTCAACGAGCCCTGTCCGGCCGAGCCATAACTGAGCTTGCCGGGGTTCTTGCGCACATGGTCGATGAATTCGCGGATGTTGCGCACTGGCAGCTTGGCATCCACCACCAGCACATTCGGCGTGCCGCCAATCATGCCAATCGGTGTGAAGTCCTTGACCGGGTCGTACGGTATCGTGCGGGTGGCTGGGCTGGTACCGTGCGTCGCCACATACGCCTGCAGCAAGGTGTAGCCGTCCGGCGCGGCACGCGCCGTCAGCTGGCAGGCGATCACGCCGCCGCCCCCGCCCTGGTTGTCCACCACAAAGCTTTGCTTGAGCAGGGCGCCCCAGCGCTCGGTCACGGTTCGTCCGACCATGTCGCTGCCGCCACCGGCGACCACCGGAACGATATAGCGGATCGGCCTGGCCGGATAGGCGGCTTGCGCCGGCGCGAGGCCGGGCAGGCCTAGAAAAACCGGTGCGGCCTGAATGAGGGTGCGGCGTTTCATGGGTGGGACTCCTTGGTGCTTCTTCTGGATGGCGGGTTGGCGGATGCGGGTCGTGGCCGCGGGGCGAGCTGGTTCAGGCGCTTGAAGGCAACGCCGACATGGCTGGACAGCAGCGCCTCGCAGCGCTGCGGATCGCCCTGCGCCAGTGTCTGGACGATCTCGCGGTGTTCGGCAATCGAGGAGCGCATGCCCACATCCTGCGACAGATTCTTGAGGCGCGAAAGATGCAGCTTCTGCACGATGCCCCGATAAGTCTCCGACAGCGCATGGTTGTTGGCGCCGGCGACGATGAGCCAGTGAAAACGCAGGTTCTCGGCGTAGTACTCCTGCACGCTGTGCCGGTCGGCAGCATCCTGCATGGCCTGCACCGATGTGTTCAATCCGTGCAGCAGCGCCGCCTTGGCGGACTTGCCAAGCCGGGCCGAATGGCGCCCGGCGAAGCCGTCCAGCAGGCCGCGCATCTGGTACAGGTCGCAGATTTCCGACGCATCAAGCTCCCGGACGAATACGCCAGAGTGCTTGCGTGCCACTACCAGACCGGAGCTCTCCAGCTCGCGCAGCGCCTCACGCACCGGCACGCGCGACACACCCAGGCGACCGGCGGCGTCAGGCTCGTTGATACGCTGGCCGGGAACCCAGACGCCCTTGAGGATGAGCGCCAGCATGTCGTCGCGCACCAGCTTGGCCAGCGAGGTATCTCGCACGTCGTGAATCTTGTCCGGCGGCGTATCACTCAGCCAGGGCCATGGAGACTGCGGTTTCATGTAAGTGATCGTATACGAAAATTGGAGCCACGGGCTGCGATGCCCTCGCGGTCAAGCCGGGCGCCAACGGATCGGGCCAGACAAAGAACCGATCGCGCCACATTTCCGTAGTCCGCAAAGGTCGGCCCAAAAAGGGTTAGCACTCGACGGCTACCGCGCCAAGGACCTCTACATCATGAAGCACTGATGTGGTCCTATGCGCTGCGCCGGCTGCTGGCGGCGATCCCGACGCTGCTGGCCGTCATCACCGTCTGTTACCTGATGCTGCATGCGGCGCCAGGTGGCCCGTTTGATGAAGAACGCAAGGTGTCAGCCGCCGTGTTGGCCAATTTGCAGGCCAAGTACCACCTCGATCAGCCGCTCTGGAAGCAGTATCTCCATTACCTGAACAACCTGTTGCACGGTGACCTGCGCGCCTCGTTCCGTTATGAGGACTGGACGGTGAACCAGCTGGTCGCCAAGGCGCTTCCGGTATCGGCGGTGATCGGCGGCGGCGCCATCCTCATCGCCCTGGTGCTGGGTGTGCTGCTGGGCAGCATTGCGGCATTGCGTCAAAACAGCGTGGTCGACGATGGGGTCATGCTGGTCGGCAATCTGGGGCACGCCTTTCCCTCGTTTGTCATCGGCCCGGTGCTGATCCTGGTGTTCGCGATCTGGCTCAAGCTGTTGCCATCTGGTGGCTGGAACGATTTTGCGCCGCGCTACATGGTGTTGCCGATGGCCCTGCTGGTGTTCATCAATGTCGCCACGATTGGCCGGGTGATGCGCGGCAGCCTGATCGAGGTGCTGCACAGCAACTTCATCCGCACCGCCCGGGCCAAGGGTTTGCCGACCCACACCATTGTGCTGCGGCATGCACTCAAGCCGACCCTGTTGCCGGTGGTTTCCCTGCTCGGCCCGCTGGCCATATCGTCGATCACCTCGGCCGTGGTCACCGAGTCGGTGTTTTCCTTGCCAGGCCTTGGCAAATTGATCATCAATGGCGCGGGTAACCGCGACTACACACTGGTGCTGGGGCTGGTGGTGCTGGTCACGGTCATCGCTGTCACCTTCAACCTGCTGGTAGACCTGGCCTATGCGGCGCTCGATCCCAAGATCCGCTACTGATTGGTGCGCACCGTGTTGCTGAAGAATAAAAACGATTCCCTGGTGCAGTCGCTCGATGCTGTGCTTGAGGCCGCGGTGCAGGGCCGCTCGCCGATGGCGGACGCCAGGGCGGGTTTCATGCGCAACCGGGCGGCAGTGGTGAGTCTGTTCCTGCCGGGAGTTATTGTGCTGCTGTGTCTGCTCGGCCCGGCGTTGCTGCCGCACGCCTTCGACAGCGCCGACTGGGACGCCATGAGCCTGCCGCCGACCTGGAAGAACGCGCACTTCTTTGGCACCGACGAGTCCGGCCGCGATCTGCTGGTACGCAGCCTGGTGGGTGGCCGGGTCTCCTTGCTGGTCGGCATCCTGGCGACCCTGTCGTCGGTGTCGCTGGGCATTGCCTGGGGCGCCACCGCCGGATTCCTTGGCGGGCGGGTCGATGCGCTCATGATACGGGTGGTGGACATGATGTATGCCGTGCCCTATCTGCTGATTGCGATATTGATGGTCACCATTCTGGGCCGGGCGTTTTACCTGGTAGTGATCACCATCACGGTTTTCTCCTGGATGGACATGGCGCGCGTGGTGCGTGGGCAGACGCTCGCTCTGCGCTCCAAGGAATTCATAGAGACGGCACGCGCGATTGGTGTGCCGACCCGTCGCATCATCTTCCAGCATATTGTCCCCAACCTGCTCGGGGTGGTGGTGGTGTACACCACGGTGACGGTGCCGGGCGTGATTCTGACCGAGTCGGTGTTGTCGTTTCTGGGGCTGGGCATCCAGGACCCGATGACGAGCTGGGGCGTATTGATCCACGACGGTGCCATCGTCATGGAGGTGTCGCCATGGATGTTGTTGTTCCCTGCGGCGTTCCTGTGCGTGACGTTGTATTGCTTCAACTACATCGGCGACGGTTTGCGTGACGCGCTCGATCCGAAAGACCGGTAACCATATAACGGCCCGGCGGCAAAAATATGGCCTCCACGCTGGTCACTACGTGTACTGCGCTGCCTCCCGAGGAGGCGCATTTTGCCTTGGGACGGCCCGGCGGCAAAACATGGCCTTGATCGACGTTCGTGACCTGTGCGTGCAGTTCCAGACCGGTGACGGCTTGGTCTATGCGGCAGGAAGTTGACCCGCCTGGGCGCCCCAACTCGTGCTGCTGCAGACGATTCCCGGCATCGACCGCATGGGGGCTGCGATGCTGCTGGTGGAGATCAGCGCGGATATGCAAAACTTCGGCTCTGCCGAGCGACTGGCCTCGTGGATGGGAATATGCCCTGGCAACAACGAGAGTGCGGGCAAGCGCAAGAGCGGCAAGACGCGCAAGGGCAATGCATGGGTGCGCCGACTGCTGTGCGAGTTTGCCCAGGCCGCCAGCGGAAGTCGCTGCGCCGTATCTCGACCGGGTCGTCGATTACGAAGCACTGAGCGTTCAGAGCAACGCCCCGCGCTGGATCAAAATGCTGATCAAGCACAATTTCATGCCCGCCGCCACCTGATCTGAACAGATCAGTTTCGCCGCGTCCACGCGTCCCGGCCAACGTCAGGCCAGGGGTTCCCATACCCTTCACACGATGTTTTTCACATTCAGCACCATTCTTTCGACCCGCGACTACCGGCCAAACTCAACCGGCCTGGTAGCAGTACAAGCGCGTGTCTGCAGCTTGCGAGCCTCTGTGGTGCCGCAGTACTGGCAGCTTTTGCCGGTTTGTGTGAAACTGGTGATATTGAGTTCCGTGACCTACAGGTCCGGTTTTGCGGCGGCTGCCGAATTTCAAGGACGAGGACGTGATGGCTTCACGAAACAAACACCCGACAAGACCAGTTCCCTTGGATGCCCAACGGGGCAGGGACGCACAGCAGACAGCGGCGGCACGGCCCTATGACTTTGGCGAGACCATGCCCCTGCCAGAGGTAATTGAAAAGGACAGCGATTCGGTCTGGGCCATGTGGTCAGAGGCGGTGAAGGACCCTTCGACGAAAGATGCCGAAACACAGCCAGCAACGCTGTTGATGGGCCTGCCGGATTTGCCAAAGGAGCCCGACGGCACCTGAAGCGCGGACCGCGCCAAGTGCGGTGGCTCAGTTAACCATGACCAGCTTGCCCTTGACCTGGCGAGAGCCCATGCGCTGGTAGGCCGCCTTCAGATCACCCATTGGCATGGTGCGGTCGATCACCGGTTTGATTTTTCCCGAGGCGTACCACTGGGCCAATTCACCCATCATGGCGGCATTGGCCTGTGGTTCACGGCGTGAAAAATCGCCCCAGAACACACCCACAATCGAAGCGCCTTTGAGCAGCGCCAGATTCAGTGGCAGCGACGGAATCGGTCCGGCGGCAAAACCCACCACCAGATAACGCCCTCGCCAGGCGATGCTGCGAAACGCGGCCTCGGCGAAGTCGCCTCCAACCGGGTCGTAGATCACATCGGGGCCTTTGCCCTGGGTCAGGGTCTTGATGGCCTCGCGCAGGTTGGCCGTGCTGTAGTTGATCGTGTCATCGGCGCCTTCGGCCTTGCATAGCGCGCATTTTTCATCGGTCGATGCGGCCGCGATCACGCGTGCGCCCATGGTCTTGGCGATCTGGATGGCGGACGTTCCAACACCTCCGGCGGCACCCAGCACCAGGACGGTCTCGCCGGCGCGCAGTTGCGCCCGGTCCACCAGTGCATGGTGTGATGTGGCGTAAATCATGATGAAGGCGGCCGCATCGACAAACGAAAACCCCTCCGGCAGCGGCATGCACAGTTTGGCTGGCGCCAGCGCGTGCGTGGCAAAGCCGCCAGTACCGGAGAGGCATGCCACATGCTGGCCCACCACCAGATTCCGGACACCCGCGCCAACAGCCTGTACCACGCCGGCATACTCGGAGCCGGGAACAAAGGGCAGGGTCGGCTTCATCTGGTACTTGTTCTGTACGATCAGCAGGTCCGGGAAATTCAGGCTGGCGGCCTTGATCTGCACCAGCACCTCACCGGCGCCGGGAGTCGGTGTCGGCATTTCCTTCCATTCGAGCGCCTGTACACCAACCGGGTTTTCACAAAGCCATGCATGCATAAAATTCTCCTGGGAATGGCGTCAATGATATCGGCGCCAGGCATGGCAAATTGTCTCTGCTGCGACCGGCGTGGTGGTAGGCCACCTACAATCACGTAACTCCAGCAGCTTGCATGAAAATCCTGATTTCCAACGACGACGGTTACCAGGCGCCTGGCATCGTCGCCCTGTATGAAGCACTGCGGGATGTCGCGGACGTCGAGGTGGTGGCGCCGGAACTCAACAACAGCGCAAAGTCCAATGCGCTGACGCTCAATTCGCCGTTGTATGTGGCAACTGCCAGCAACGGGTTTCGTTATATCAACGGCACACCGGCCGATTGTGTGCACATTGCCCTTACCGGTTTACTTGGCTACCGGCCCGACTTGGTGGTCTCCGGCATCAACAATGGCGCGAACATGGTTGACGACACGATTTACTCCGGCACCGTCGGTGCTGCCATGGAGGGATACCTGTTCGGTGTTCCCGCCATCGCGTTCTCGCAGGTGGATAAGGGCTGGGGGCATCTGGACGCAGCTGCGGCCAAGGCCCGCGAGCTGGTACTGCGCATGCTGCAGCACAAGCTGGTCGGCGCTGCACCGTGGTTGCTCAATGTCAATGTTCCGAATCTGCCACTGGATCAAATCAAGCCAATGAAGGTGTGCCGCCTCGGACGACGCCATGCTGCAGAGCCGGTGATCACGCAAACCAGCCCGCGCGGCGAAAC
>JANLVB010000517.1:0-15586 GCA_031363785.1 Betaproteobacteria bacterium | reverse complement strand
TGCGCGTGGGTGACCGTGTGCTGGTCGCCAACAGCGTGGCGCAGCGTTATTGAGCAAGCAGGTCAGCGCAGCGCCCAAAGAAGATCGCTGGCGGGGAAACTCCCCGCCAGCGTTTTGGCGCGTTCGCCCTTAACGTGCCAGACGGCCGATCAGGAAGGCCACGGCTACGGCGATGCCAAGCGACTGCAACGGGTTTGTCGACACGTACGTGCGCGCGTTGGCCACCGCGTTACGCTGGGTCAAGGCCAGGCTTTCACCCTGTGCCGACAGCCACGCCGCTGTGGGTGCCGCCACGTCGGCCACCTTGTCAACCGAGTGATGTGCTGCTTGTGCAAAGCGGTCGATGACGGGTTTGGCCGTGCTCACTGCTTCGTTCGCGGATGCAGACAACTTGTTGATGGTGCCGTGCATGTTGACTGCCGCTTGGTCCACAACTCCGTCCGACAAGGCGTTTCCTGGCCTGAAAGGGTTGTTGGTGGTTGGTGATGTTTCCATGATGTATTCCTGAGTTTGGTTGGTGTTTTATTGGGCGGATGCAGACACCCGATCAGCCGTATATGTCCTGCGCCCGGTTAGATTCCCAGCTGCTTTTGAAATACTTGGCATCTTCGTCATTCTTGGGCCGCACACCCATCAGGATGCCACCCTTGCGGATGCCTGCGTCGTACTGTTTGACGCGTTCCTCGGGCATGTTCCAGCCGACCAACGCACCCACCAGGCCGCCAGTCGCAGCGCCGGCTCCGGCACCCGCAAGCGCCGCCGCCAGGGGTCCGGCGATAAAAATGCCAAGTCCGGGAATCGCCACCGTCGTTCCGACGGCAACAAATGCTGCTGCAATGGCACCCACCGTGCCGCCAATTGCGCCGCCTACGCCAGCACCCTCTGCGGCTTTGCTGCCAAGCTCGGTTTCAGTGCTGCCCGACGTGAAGTGGCGTTTTTTTGTGTCCTCTGACATCACGAGATTGACGTCATCCTTGGTGTAACCCCGGTCCGACAAGGAGTTGTAGCCCAGTTCGGCGCTTGCGCGGTCCGGGAACAGACCTGTCATCAGTGGTCGTTGGTTGGTCATGGTTTGATTTCCTGTTTGGTAAGTGGTTGAACGCGATGCACGCGTTGCGCAGGTTGCTGCAACTGGCTCACTCGCCATCGATGGATGGCACGCAGAGTGTGCCGCCGCCCGTGTCGGCACGGTGTCGGCCAGACTGACAGTTCGCCGGTGCAGTCAGCCCGGTTCGGTGTCGGAACGCGCTTACGCCGGCGTGCGTGCCGATGCCGTCTCAAGGTCCGTGCGTGGGGTCCTGAATGCCGTCGACGTGCTTTCTGGACCCGAATGCGTTCGCATAGACCCAGGTAAATTCGGCGCCAATCAGGAATATCTGCGCCGAGTAGTAGACCCACAGCAGCACCGCGACCAACGAGCCAGCGGCGCCAAAGGCGGAAGTGATGCCGCTGCCACCGATATAGCGGCTGATCAGGGACTTGCCCAGCGTGAAAAGCAAGGCGGTGAAAAGCGCGCCGATCCACACGTCGCGCCACAACACGCGCACACTGGGCATTACCTTGTAGATCAGGGCGAACATGGCCGTTACCAGGGCGAACGCGACGACCGCATTGGTCGCCACGGCAAGCGGATACCAGCCGCCCAGCATCAGGTTCCAGTGCTGCCCGATAACCTCCAGCGCCGTGCTGGCGAGCAGCGACACGACCAGCAGAAACCCGATCGCCAGGATCATGCCAAACGACAATAATCGGGTTTGCACCAGCATCAGCCAGCTATTGGTCAATGCGCGCGCAGGGGCTCGCCAGATCCGGTCCAGCGCATCCTGCAATTCGCCAAACACGGTGGTGGCGCCGACCAGCAGCAATGCCACGCCGAGCAGCGTGGCGGCGAGCCCCTCGCCCGGTTGGCGCACGCTGGCCAACAGCTCCTGGATGGCACTCGCGCCCGCAGCACCCATCACCAGGCGCAGCTGCGCCACGATCTGGCCGCGCGCCGCATCTTCACCGAAGAACAGGCCAGCCACCGAGATCACGATAAGCAGCAGCGGCGCCAGCGAAAAAAGGGTGTAGTAGGCCAATGCTGCCCCCATGCTCATGGCATGGTCATCCAGCCAGGACTGCAACACCCGTTTTGTCAGAGCCCAAGCGGAGCTCAAACCACCGCGCATGCTGGTCAGTAGCCGCCTGCCGTTGGTGTCGGCTGCGCTAATGGTCGGGGCCAACCGGCGATGCAGCTGCGCCAAGTCGCACCGGCGGCGGTGCACCTTCGGCAGTGAAGTCGGTCTTTTGTTGTGCCAGTTCGGCCTGACCAGTCGGCGGCGCCGACGTGGTCAGCGCCTTCGCCGTGCCGGATTTGCGCTTGGCTCTGGGTTGCTTGCCTGGGAACGGCACCGGCCCGACTGGGTCAGCCGACTCATCCTCCGGCACCGAACGGCGCTTCGGGGCGGCCGCTCTGGGTGCCGCCGGTGGTACCCGGCTGGTTGCGGAGCTGCCCATCGCCTGGCCCGGATCAGGTCTTGCCGAATTTGGCTTTGGCGTTGGCCATGCAACTGGCCTTGGCGTCGCCGGCCA
This sequence comes from Betaproteobacteria bacterium, assembly GCA_031363785.1. Classification (GTDB taxonomy): domain Bacteria; phylum Pseudomonadota; class Gammaproteobacteria; order Burkholderiales; family Burkholderiaceae_C; genus CAISIP01. The sequence continues at coordinate 13,015 of JANLVB010000517.1, read as the reverse complement.
TGGACTCGCACTTTTCGGCTGCGACCTTGTAGTCGGCGTCGCGCTTTTCCTGTTTTGCGTCGGTTTTTGCTTCGCCTACTTTCTTGCCCATTTTGGCGTCGGTCAGCGCTTTGACTTCGATAGCCTTGGCTTCCTTGACGCATACATCCTTGGCGTTGCCGGCCTGGTCGTCACACTTCTCCTTGGCAACCGCATAGGTCGACTCGGCCTTGGCGGTGGCCACCCGGGTCATGTCGGCCGGCTTGTTGGAGTAGGCGTATTCGTGCTCGGCTTTGGCGACCTTTTCTTTTGCCCGGGCTTCCTCGATACACACATCCTTGGCATTGGCGGTCATGGCGGCGCAGGCCGCTTTGTCGGTCTTGTAGGTGGCGCTGATGCTGGTCTTGCCGGCCTTGTGTTCGGCCTTGGTCATCGCCATGGCGTGGCCGACAGACAGCGCCAAAATGGCAGCGACCAGCAATGTGGATTGGAAGCGGTTGGGATTTTTCATCGGGTTCTTTCTTGGTGGTTGGGAAATGTGGTCTGGCTGTTGCAGCACGTGGTGCGCCGCAACAGGCAGATGGTGCTGGCAGTGTCCGGGTGATGGCACAGCGTGAACAGCGGACGAACGCCCCAATGGCGGTAGTTGCTGTCCTACGCGTGCTGCAGCGGTGTGGCGTGGTGTAGGAAACGTCTGACTTGTACGCCGTACTATGTCTGACCTCGTGCGACAGGCAAGCTGTCATACTTCAGTGGCGTTGCTGCGGCCGCCGGTCAGATGCGGTATTGCCGGGCTGTGCGCGGGCCGATGCACAAACTTAAGATCTTTATCGTCGAAGACAGCCAGCTGATCCGTGAAAACCTGATCGCAACGCTGGAGGAATTGGCACCGGTGCAGGTGGTCGGCACCGCCGACGACGAACACGGCGCCGTCGTCTGGCTGTCGCAAGCGGCGAACTTTTGTGATCTGGTGGTGGCCGACATCTTTCTGAAGTCGGGCTCGGGGCTGGGCGTGATGCGCAGCATGCAGGGCGTGGTGACGCAGCGCAGTCTGGTGGTGCTGAGCAACTACGCCACACCCGACATGCGGCGCAAGTGCCTGGAACTGGGCGCCGACAGGGTGTTCGACAAATCGAACGACATCGACGCATTGATCCAGTATTGCATCCGCCGGGCTGCGGGCGAATCCGGTGTCAGCGGGCCGGCCTTGCTGGTCTGATGCGGCGGCCCTACTGGATCAGGCCGTTCTTCAGCGCGTAATAGGTCAGGTCGCTGTTGGACTCGAGCTTCATTTTTTCCATAACGCGGGTGCGGTAAGTGCTCACCGTCTTGACACTCAGCGACATGCTCACTGCCATGTGGCCTATGGTCTCACCCTTGGCCAGACGCAGGAACACCTGCAGCTCGCGCTCCGAGAGTTGCTCATGCAGGGGTTTGTCGACACCGCCGCTCAGGCCGTCGGCCAGGCGCTCGGCCACGCCGGCCGTGATGTACTTGCGCCCGCGGTGCACGGTACGGATGGCCCGCACGATCTCTTCCGGGTCGCAGTCCTTGTTGAGGTACCCGCTGGCGCCCTGGCGCAGCAGCGTGGTGGCGTAATGTTCTTCCGGAAAACCGCTCAGGATGAGCACCGGCAGGTCCGGCGCCCTGGCCCGGATCGCGGCCAGCGCGTCGACGCCACTCTGGTCGGGCATCGAGATGTCCATCACGATCACGTCCACGTCGCCCTTGCGCACGATGTCCACCGCTTGTCGCCCGGTAGCGGCCTCTGCCACCACAGAAAAGTCGATCTGGTCGGCAAAGAACTGGCGCAGGCCGGCGCGCACCATGGCATGATCGTCCACGATGGCAATACGTATCATGGCATCGGATCTTGGTGCATGGCCGATCATCGCATGCTTTGCGGGAGTGCATGAACATGGATATTGTCGCCATCGTCAAACGCAGCCCTTTCATTTTTCCGCTGGCCTGCATCGCCACGGCAGCGATGATGTTTGTCAGCGAGGGGTCGTACTGGCAGTCGGTCGACGCCATGAACGAGATGGAAAACCGCCAGACCGCCCGGGTGGCAATCGTCGGACTGGCCCAGAGCATCCTGGACGCCGAGACCGGCCAGCGCGGTTACCTGCTGACCGACCGCAAGGAGTACCTGGAACCCTACTCCGTGGCATTGAGCGACATCGAGGATGTGTTCGTGGTGCTGGAGCGCCATTACGGCCCGGACCCGGATGCGCGGGCGGCACTTGGGCAACTCCGTGGTCTGACCCAGACCAGGATGGCGGAACTCGCGCGAGTCATGCAGATGCACCAGTCGGGTGACGTGCAAGGGGCTCGCGAGCAGATATTCTCGGGCGCGGGGCGTCGGGACATGAATGCGATCCGCAGCACCAGTGAGAGCTTGCTGGCCGTCGAAACCATGCGTGTTGCGGCCAGTCGTGACGGGCTGTACAGGACCATGATGTTGAGCCGCATCGGCGTGGCGACGCTGAGCGCCATCAGCCTGCTGGGCCTGTATTTTTTCCTGCGCCAGTCCGCCACGCTCAAGGCCCGTGACACCGAGATAAGGCGCCTGGCCCAGAGTGACCACGACCGGCTGGAGCGCGAGGTGCGCGAGCGCACCGCCGAACTGACTGAATTGACCCACCATTTGCAGACCGCGCGCGAAGACGAGCGTAGTCGACTGGCGCGCAACCTGCACGACGACCTGGGGTCGTTGTTGACATCGGCCAAGCTCGATGCGGCACGCATCAAGCCGCGCATCGCCTCCAAGGCGCCGGAGGCGCTGGAGCTGCTGACCCATCTGGTGGGTACGCTCAACAGCAGCGTCGCACTGGGCCGGCGCATCATCGAGGACCTGCGCCCCTCGGCGCTGGTCAATCTGGGGCTGCTGCCGACGCTGGAGATCCTGGCGCGCGAGTTCACGGCCCAGTCTGGCGTGGCGGTGCTGACGGAGCTGGAGCCGGCCGCCCTGAACGCCAGCGCGGAGCTGATGGTCTACCGGCTGGTGCAAGAGGCGTTCACCAACATCGTCAAGTACGCGCAGGCGCACCAGGTTTGGCTCACTGTGCAATCGCGTGGAGGCAATTTGGAGGTCTGCGTGCGCGATGACGGTGTCGGTTTCGATGCGCATGCCCGGCCTGGCTCGCGGTATGGCCTGCTGGGCATGCGATATCGGGTGCAGGCCGAGGGCGGCCAACTCGCGGTCACCAGCAAGCCGGGGCAGGGTACCCAGGTGCTGGCCCGGCTTCCGTTGGCAGCCTGAGAGCCGCCTGCCGTCCTACGCCGGTTCTGCGCTGTGACCGACAGTGCTTCGGGCGCGTCGCCTATCGCGCTGGCAGGCTGCAACGGCGAAACTGTTGCTGTCGTGGGCGAGCGGGGCCACGAGTCCGCATTTTCCGTGCGTTGCGGCGCGCGCCAATCAGGAGCCTGGTCATGTTGCATTACGCTGTCGTTTTTTTCGTGATTGCCCTGATCGCCGCCCTGTTTGGCTTTGGCGGCATCGCAGCCAGTGCCATGGGAATCGGCAAGATTCTGTTTGTCGTATTCGCCGTGCTGGCCGTTGTCAGTTTTCTCATCGGCGTGGTCCGCAAGAGTTGAAAAATCAAGGAGTCCCATGTTTGCCAGCAAAATGAATAAACTTCCCCGCCCCTTGGGGCGGGGAAGTTTATTCCGCTCTTTCGGGTGTTTGTACTGGTCTTGCATGGCGTCGGTGTGAACTGTTGCTGTTGCTGTTGCTGTTGCAACAGCAGAGATCGGCAGACTTCTTGCTGAAATGACGCCTTTATTGAACCCGTTGCCCGCTGGATTGTCTGTACGGTAACGCACATAGATAGGTTTGATCTCCAGATTAACTGTGGGCAAGTTCCTGGTCACTGCGCCGATGACGCCACGGCCTGCCGCGACATGGCTGACACTGCAACCGCCTGCTGGCGAAATGCGCGAAAACGCCGGTCGGCGTCGTCCACGAAATGGGTCGATTCCTGCGCCAGGGTGCCGGCGCGGTCCAGCATTTCCGCCGTCGTCAGCAACACCGCACCATAACGCCGCGCGCCTGCCAGGTCCAGCAGCAGGGCTTCGGGTGACTGGTCGAGCCGATCAAGCGCCTGCAAGGTGTAACCCAGCAGGCGCGCAACCAGTGCATTGAGGTCCGACGCCACCAGGTCTTTTGCGATCACCCGCTGGTCGTCGGCAAGCACGCCGGCAGAGCTGACCGTGCGTTCTGCCGCCAGAGCGGCGAGTCGCGTGGCCCGCACCGTCGCACGCAACCAGGCGGCGACGCGGGTGTATTCCTGCATTTGCTCCTGCACGGTGCGCCGGAGCACCTCGATGCGGTCTGGCAAAGCGGCCCACTGCAAGGACCGGATGTCAACCGGGATGCAGCTGTCCCATGTGCTCAAGTCGATACAGCCAGTCAACGGACTTTGATCCCTGTCATGACTGACCCCGGCATGGTCCCAGACCAGTGCCAGCTCCAGCAGTGCAGTGCAGGTGGCCCGGATCCTGGCGGGCCCGTCTAGGGGCCAATGCGGACAGGCGCGCGCGTGGTCGGGATCATGCGCTCGTCTGCCAAAACTCAGCTGCATGAAGCCGTCCAGGTGCGGCGGGTATCGCCGGTCGGTTATCGGCGGCGCCGGGCGATTGGCTGCTGAGGCGACAGGCGCCCACTGGGCAAGCGGCGTGCTCACTTGCCGGGCGCCGCCGGTGCGGCCATCGACGCTGGCGTGATTTGTCATGGGTCGACTTTCTTTAGGGGTGGTTCGGGCGGCATTGCCGTTGCACTTTGTCCAAAAATGTTCTTCTGGTCTGTGCGGTGGAACACAGTTGACGGCGTCAGTGCCTACCGTACAGGGCACCTCGCAAATCTGCGTTTCTCGCTTGTGTTCGGCAACGCACGGACGATGCGCCCGACGCCCAGCACCATCCGCAAGACCAGTCACACGCGTCAGCCGGCACTGGTTGCCTTATTACCCATCGAACTGAACCCCAATGACCCAAAACGCAATGATCACCGGCAAAGTCGAGTACCGGGAGGGGGATGGCGCCAAGATCACCATACCGCCTGGCCCATGCGAGGTAGTGCAGACCGCGCTTGACGTGACGATCAGCTGGACTGACGGTGACTGGCACGGGTCGGCCGCTATGCCGGTCGCAGACTTCCGTGGTTATACGTCGAGCAGGGCGATTGAGCTGGTTGGTGCGACGGTCCAGCCGGTACACCACTGAACGGAGCACGCCATGCACCATGTCACCATGCCAGACAAGACCACGCTGTATCTCAAGGACTGGGGCGCCGGGGAGCCGGTGATCCTGCTTTCCGGCTGGCCGTTCAGTGCCGACAGCTGGGACGACCAGGCAGTGGTCATTGCCGGTTCTGGTTACCGCGTGATTGCCTACGACCGCCGCGGCTTCGGCCGTTCATCACAACCCTGGGGCGGTTATGACTACGACACCTTGGCGGACGATCTGGCGACGGTGATGCAGCAAACCGGGGCCCGCAATGCCACCCTGGTCGGCTTCTCGATGGGTGGCGGCGAAGTGGCGCGTTATATGTCACGCCATGGCGCCAGGTCGGTGATCAAGACCGTGCTCGTGTCATCTGTGGTGCCTTGCATGCTGAAGTCGCAGGACAATCCCGAAGGTACCGAGCAGGCAGTCTTCTACGACATGGCGAGCCGCCTGCGGGACGACCGGGCGCAGTTCTTTGGCGGGTTCTTCAAGGATTTCTTCGGCGTTGGCATGCTCTCGCATCCAGTCAGCAGCGAACTGGTCGACTGGGCACGCAGCCAGGCCATGCAGGCCAGTCTTCATGCCACCATGGAATGCGTCAAGTCGTTTGGGACTACCGACTTCCGCGGCGATCTGGGCGCCTTCGGTGTACCGACACTCATCATCCACGGCACGGCCGACAAGACCGTGCCGATCACCGCTGCCGGTCGCGCCGCCCACGCCGGCATCGCCCAATCGACGCTGCTGGAGTATGAGGGCGCACCGCACGGATTGTTTGCCACCCACAAACACCGCTTGAGCGCGGACCTGCTGTCCTTTATCCGGGGCTAGGACACAGGCCCTGCCGGTGTCAGCAGTCCATGGCAGACGCTGGCGTCAAATCTTGCCCATCAGCAACAACACGACGACGATCAGCAGTGCCAGGCCCAGGCCCCCGCTGGGGCCGTAGCCCCAGCTCCGGCTGTGGCCCCAGGTGGGAAAGGCGCCGACCAGCATGAAGAGCAGAACAATCAGCAGAATGGTTCCGAGGCTCATGGTGATTTTCCTTGTGGGTGTTGGTTGAGATCGACTTAGCTCGACGCGGCAGGTGTCGGCGGCGTCACGATGATGGTGGTGCCGCTGCCGGTTTTTCCGGTCGCGCCAGTGTCGCCGGTGCTGCCCGTGCTGCCGGTACTTCCGGTGTTGCCGGTGCTGCCGGTGCTACCGGTGGCGCCTGTGGCTCCGGTTGCGCCGGCCGGGCCGGGTGTGGATGGCACGTTGACGACCGTCGGCTGGCGGTCGCAGGCGGCAAGAGCCAGGGTGGCCAGCAATGCAGGAACAAGTAGATAGTTTTTCATCGGAACCTCAGTGGTTGGTAATGGGGCTGGTCAGGAAAAGCCTGTTTGTCAGCAGCGGCCTGCCCGGTGTCATGGCGTGCGGCATGTTCACAGCGTAGGCGCATGGAGTCCGGTTTTCTGTGCGGTTGCGAACATAGGGCCTGAAGTCTGTCCATGTTCGGGTGCGGCATCTGTCATGCCCGGTGTCTGGTCGGGTGCCAACATATTGCGCGGTTCAACCCAGGCATCAAATTGCGCAGCATTGACGATGCCCAGCGCGAGTGCCGCCTGGCGCAGGCTGTGGTCGTGCTTCAGCGCAAAGCGGGCGATTTGCGTTGCGCGACGGTATCCGATGTGCGGCACCAGGGCAGTGGCCAGCATCAGTGAGTTCTGCAGGTGTTGCTCAAGCTTTGGCAAGTTGGCCGTGATACCCACCACGCAGTGGCGCGAGAAGCTGCGCATGGCGTCGGCCAGCAGGCGCGCGCTATCCAGGCAATTCAGTGCAATCAGGGGCTTGTACACGTTGAGCTCGAGCTGCCCCTGGCTGGCGGCAATGCCGATGGCTGTGTCGTGGCCCATCACCTGCACACACACCATGCACAGTGCCTCGACCTGGGTCGGGTTGACCTTGCCCGGCATGATGGAGCTGCCGGCTTCGTTTTCCGGCAAGTGCAGTTCACCCAGCCCGGCACGTGGACCGCTGCCCATCAGGCGGATGTCGCTGGCGATCTTGAGCAAAGCGACGGCGAACATGCGCAAGCTGGCATGCAGGGCGACCAGCGCTTCGTGACCAGCCATCGCCGCAAACAGGTTCGCCGCCTGCGACAACGGCAGATCCAGGCACGCTGCCAGCCGGATGGCCATGCGGGCCCCGAACTGTGGGTGCGTGTTCAGACCAGTGCCCACCGCCGTGCCGCCGATGGCCAGCGTATGCACTGCCAGCAGGGCATGGCGCAGATTGACCTCACATAGCGCCAGTTGCGCTGCATAAGCGCCGAACTCCTGGCCCAGCGTCACCGGCGTGGCGTCCTGCAGATGGGTGCGGCCGGTCTTGACCAGTTTGGCAAAGGTCTGTGCTTTTGCCAGCAGTGCGTCGCTCAGCTCATGGAGGGCCGGCAGCAGGGACGCCTTGCAGTGCAGCGCCACGGCGATATGCATGGCGGTTGGAAACACGTCGTTGCTGGACTGGCCCAGGTTGACCTCGTCATTCGGATACACCGCCGCCGCTTCAGCGCCGTCTTTTCGCAGCGACCGTGTCGCCAATCTGGCTACCACCTCGTTGACGTTCATGTTGCTCTGGGTGCCAGATCCGGTCTGCCATACCGAGAGCGGGAATTCATCGTCCAGCGCACCCTCGGCGACCTCCAGCGCGGCCTGGCAAATGGCATTGGCACGCGCCGGGTCGAGCAGGCCCAACTGTGCGTTGACACCTGCCGCTGCCCACTTGACCCAAGCCATGGCGTGGATGATGGGTATCGGCATACGCTGTTCACCAATGGCAAAGAACTGCAGGCTGCGTGCGGTCTGGGCACCCCACAGTGCGTCCTGTGGCACATCGACGGCGCCGAAGCCGTCGGTTTCGCGCCGGGTTCCCGGTGCCGCCGTGCCTGGTTCGGCGTCGATCATCCGTTGGCAACGAAACGGTCGGCGCGGGCCGCGTCGAGTACGCCTGGCAGATCACTCAGCAGGCGGTCGACTGGCGCCTTGCCGGCGATCCAGGGGCTGGGCTGGGCAAACCAACAGGCGGTCTCCCAGGGGTCGAACACTGTTGCCAGCTCGGCCAACAACGGCGCCAGTTGCGGGTGCGGATGCAGTGTGTGCCGGTTGAACTGGAACCAGGGCATCCAGCATTTGTCGCTCCACTCGAAACACAACACCAGGCGGCTGTCGATCCAATGGCGCAGGGTTTGCGGGTCGGGTCCGTTGCCTCTGCGAAACCGGTGGCTGGCCTCGTCTGCGCGGGCGATGCCTCCGGTATTGCGGTAGGCATCGAGCATGGCGATGAACTGCTGGTCACGGGTGCGCGCCTGGCGATAGGGGCGCATGACTTTCGCCGGGCTCTGCATCTGCATACCGGCATAGGAAGCTGTCGCGGCAATGGAGCCGGTCACAGGATTGGTTTGCATGGGGTCTCCGGGTTGGAAAACAAGTTGGTGCCGCGTTGTGAGGCGAATTCGCGTCATCGTCGGGGCCGCGCCACGTACGGTAGGCGGCTTGTGGTCTGGTGCTCTGTGCGCTGGCGAACCGATGCGTGCCGGATGTCGGCGCAATCACACATCGCGCCGTCGTCCTACGAACAAGCGGCGTTTTTTCGGTGCTGCAACGGGTCCACCATGGGCTGCGTTGGCCGCAACCGGCCTCTACAGTGGTGCTGCCGTTAATCACCCCGGAGAAAGCAACCATGACCACACCTTCCACGCTGCGCGCCACCAATAGCCATCTCGATCCCATTACCGGCGAACCCGGCTCCCACCCCATCGGCACCGGCCTGGGTGCGGCACTCGGCGGCGCAGCAGCAGGCGCTGTGACAGGCACCGTCGCCGGCCCGGTGGGTACGGTGGTTGGCGCGGCATTGGGGGCAATCGTCGGCGGCCTGGCCGGCAAGAGTGCTGCGGAAACGATCGATCCGTCGCTGGAAGATGCCTATTGGCGCGGCAACTACATGCATCGTCCGTATGTGGCCGCCGGCTCAAGTTTTGACGATTACGGCCCAGCTTACGGTTATGGCGTTGCATCCTGGGGGCGTTATCCCGGGCGCAGCTTCGACGAGCTCGAAGCCGAGCTGGCGCGTGACTGGACCAGCGCACGCGGCCGCTCGAACCTGGACTGGGCGCTGGCGAGAAATGCAACACGCGACGGCTGGGGCCGCGTCAGTGGCGCGACCTGGGGCTAAGGAAGCACTGAACAAGCCCGATGCTGCCGGTTTAACCGGCGCAAAGGGTTTGCAACAGACCGTAAGTCCGGGTGTCGGAACCACACGCTGGCGCGTTAGGGGAGCACCATGAACCTGTACCAACTTGCCCGACATATCACCGCCTGGATCGCGACCGCCACCCTGATGGGCGTGGGCGCTGCGGCCTGGGCCGACCCGCCGTCTCGCGTGGCACGCCTTGCCTACATCAGTGGGGCGGTCAGTTTCTCTCCGGCTGGTGAGAACGACTGGAGCCAGGCCAACATCAACCGCCCGCTGGGCAATGGTGATCGCCTGTGGGCCGATGACCGGGCACGGGTCGAGATCCAGACCAACGGCACAAGCCTGCGCATGGATGGCAACACCAGTGTGTCCCTGGTCAATCTGGACGACCGCATGACCCAGCTGCAGCTCACCCAGGGCCGCCTGCATGTGCGGGTGCGACGGCTTGCCGCCAACCAGGTGGTCGAGATAAACACGCCCAACCTGGCCTTCACAGTACGCCGCCCGGGGGAGTACCACATCTCGGTAGACCCCCGGGCCAACGCGACCGACATCGCGGTGCGCAGCGGCAGCGGTGACGCAGCAGGCGAGGGCGCGGCTTACCGCATCGACACACGGCAAGCCTTGCGCTTTTACGGAACAGGCTTGCTTGAATATCAGACTTTGGCGATAACGCGACCCGACGCTTTCGAGGCTTGGGCCGGCAGCCGCGACCGCCAGGTGGACCGCTCGGTAGCCGCGCGTTACGTCTCTCCCGACGTGCTGGGTTACCAGGATCTGGATGCCAATGGAAGCTGGCGGCGCGACCCGAGTTACGGCAATGTCTGGGTGCCGCACCGCGTGGCGGCGGGTTGGACACCGTACCGGGATGGCCACTGGTCCTGGGTGGACCCCTGGGGTTGGACCTGGATTGACGACGCGCCCTGGGGGTTTGCCGTCTCGCACTACGGCCGTTGGACCAACATGCAGGGCACCTGGGCCTGGGTGCCTGGCCCGATTCGCCAGCGGGCCTACTATGCGCCAGCGGTGGTCGCTTTCGTTGGCGGCAGCAATTTGCAGCTTCCATCGTCCAGTGGCAATGTCGGCGGTGTGGCCTGGTTTCCGCTGGCCCCGCGCGAGGTCTACCGGCCATCCTACCCGGTCAGTCGGGCCTATTTCGAAAACCTCAACCGCAGCAACACTGTCGTTGACACGACGGTGATCAACAACACCTACAACGTGACCAACGTAACAAACGTGACGAACGTGACGAACGTGACCAACGTGGTGCATGTAAACCAGCGTATTGCCGGTGCAGTGACGGCGGTTCCCACCAGCGTGTTCGTACAGGCACAGCCAGTTGCGCGCTCCGCGCTGCGCGTGGCGCCCGAGGTGATTGCCAGTGCGCCAGTGACCGCGCTTGCCACGGTAGTACCTACCGAGCGCAGTGTGCGCGGCGGCGCTGCCCCGGGCATCCGGCCACCCGGGCGTGTTTTCGAGCGTCCGGTGGTTGCCAGCACGGCGGCACCGGCGCCGCTTGCCGGTCTTGCGGCGCAACTGGCGCAACTGGCGACGCAACCTGGCAAGCCACTCGACAACGCGGCGCGCAAGGCTCTCGTGAGCACCACCGCAGCGCCGGCGGCAGTCGTCACCGTCGTGGCTCCAGTGAAGGCCGTTGTGGCGCCGGCGGCCTCCTCCCCGGCAGTCGTGACGTCGGCTGCCGCATCGCCAGCAGCGCCCGCCCGTCCGGCTGCGGGCGTCAGCGCGGCACCGGCAGCACCCGCAGTTGCCGCTTCGCGAGCCCTGCCGCCACCTGCACCAAGCGTCCCTGCACCGGTTGGCGCGGCATCCGCAGCACCAGTTGCGCGAGCACCTGTGGTGATTGCAACTCCGGCGCCCCCTGCTTCGGCACCGACCGTTCAGCGTGCAACGACACCGGTGGCACCGCCTGTTGCATTGCCGGCCCCAGTGGCAGGCCTGCGGCCTGCGCCGGCTGTTGCTCCGCAGGCAGTAACGTCGCAGCCGGTGCTGCGGGCACCGGAGGCGCCGGTCAGCCGGCCACTGCCCGCGCCGCCGCGTGTCGCGCCGCTCCAGCCAGGACCCGCGACGCCCATGGCGCCAGCCCCGGTGCGATCACAGACACCAACAGCCCCGGCTAGCGCCGCGTCGACAGCGCAAGCGCCGCGTCCGACGCCAGCCGCGTCGGCCATTGCCCGACCAAGTCGGCCAGAGCCGGGTGCCAGCAACCCGCGCGGCAGTGAAGGTGCGCGGGAGCGACGCAAGCCCGCAGACGACACCCCATGAACCCTTGAGCCCGTGAGCGCTTGGGTGACAGGCTGCAGCCGCCGATGAAAGCACCCGTCTTGCTTGTGGTGCTTGGTGCTGCGACGTTGACCCTGGCAGTTTGGCAGTGGGACATGGCTCTGTCCGGCTTCACCGCCTGGCTCACGCTGCATCCCGTGGCTGGGGCGCTTGCCTATGTGACGCTGCTCGCCGCATCGGTGGTGCTGATGCCGTTTTCGTCCCTGCCGCTGTTGCCGCTGGCAACCTCGGTGTTTGGCGTCGCGTTGACCGCCTTGCTCAGCGCGCTGGGTTGGTGGCTCGGTTGCCTGGTGGCTTTTCAGCTCGCGCGCCGCGGTCGCCACCTGCTGGAGCGATTCACCTCTTTGCAGGCGATCGACCGACTGGAGGCCAGGGTGCCGGCGGATGTCGGTTTTGGTGCCATCGTCCTGCTGCGCATGGTGCTGCCAGTCGACCTGGTCAGCTTTGCGCTGGGTTTGCTCAAACAGCTGCCATTCGGCCGTTATGCGCTGGCGTCGCTGCTGGGTAGCTTGCCGTTTTCCTTTGTCTGGAGTTATGCCGGCGGCGAGCTGGGTGCCGGGAATTTCCTGACCTTTGCCGCCGCGCTGGGCGCGATGGCCGCATTTGCCCTGGTGCTGCGCCATCGGTGGCTGAAATTGCGCAACGGCGACTGAAGCCGCCGTGCACTGCGCAAGACGAAACACTGGCTTGCATGTTCGCCAACGAACAGACCGGGCAGTGTGACGCAATTACGCTGACGTCACAGGGGGCAACACTGGCGAAGGGTGGCAATGGGCAAGCCCTCGTCCGACTACCGATTGCCCCCATTGCAGGAGTTATGACCATGTCCAAACAGGAAGCAACCCGGTTCGAACCGTGGCCAGGCAGCGACTGGCCGCGACGGCGCGTCATGATCCCGCCCTGGATTTGGCAACTTGCCATTGCCGCTGCCCTGGCGGGCACTCTTTTGCTGGCTTTTCACCGCGTGGTGCAAGGTGCTGTGGCCGACGGCGAACAGCGGCGCCAGCGGGATGCTGTGCTGGCAATGGAATTCTGGCATTGCAATACGATGGGAGACCGGCGCTTTTCCGCAGACTGCCTGCGACAACTCCGATATACGGCAGGTAGCGGTTTGCGTGACCCTGCCCTTCCCCAGCTGGTGGCACTGGACCGTTGATGAGCGCAGCGCCCGGAGCGGTCACTGTGGCATCTGGCGCAACCGACGAGACCAGCCCTGACACCGCTGCGGCGATGCACGAGGTGGCACCGCCGCTGGCAGCGCCGGTGCGCGAAAAGTTGG
>JANLVB010000513.1:0-13956 GCA_031363785.1 Betaproteobacteria bacterium | reverse complement strand
GCGTCGCAAGAAGTAAGGGGCACGAATATGACACGCTCTCTCAAGAAGGGTCCGTTTGTGGACCACCACCTGGCAGCCAAGGCCGACAAGGCCGTGACGACCAAAGACAAGAAGCCGATCAAGACCTGGTCGCGCCGCTCGATGATCCTGCCCGAATTCATCGGCCTGACCATTGCGGTGCACAACGGCAAGCAGCACGTGCCTGTCTACATCACCGATCAAATGGTGGGCCACAAGCTCGGGGAGTTCGCCCTCACCCGCACCTTCAAGGGCCATCCTGCCGACAAAAAAGTCGTGCGCAAGTAAGGCAATACCATGGAAACCAAAGCAACTTTGCGCGGCGTTCGCCTGTCTGTGGACAAGGGTCGCCTGGTCGCTGACCTGATTCGCGGCAAGAAGGTCGACCAAGCCCTGAACGTCTTGCAGTTCACCCAGAAAAAAGCGGCTGTCATCATCAAGAAGGTGCTTGAGTCGGCAATTGCCAACGCCGAGCACAACGATGGTGCGGACATCGACGAATTGAAGGTGAAGACCATCTATGTCGAACAGGGCGCATCCCTGAAGCGATTCACAGCCCGCGCCAAAGGTCGCGGAAACCAAATCAGAAAACCCACGTGCCATGTGTACGTGACGGTTGGCAACTGAAAGAGGCCTGGAATATATGGGACAAAAAATCCACCCGACCGGCTTTCGGCTTTCTGTCAGCCGTAACTGGGCGTCGCGCTGGTACGCGAACGACCGCGATTTCGCCGGTATGCTGGCCGAAGACATCAAGGTGCGCGAGTACCTGAAGAAGAAGCTCAAGAACGCCTCGGTCTCGCGGGTGCTGATCGAGCGTCCGGCCAAGAACGCGCGCATCACGATCTTTTCGGCGCGGCCTGGTGTTGTGATTGGCAAAAAGGGCGAGGACATCGAAAACCTCAAGCGCGAACTGGGGCGCCAGCTTGGTGTGCCGGTTGCCGTCAACATCGAAGAGGTTCGCAAGCCCGAGATCGATGCCAAGTTGATTGCCGACAGCATTACCCAGCAGCTCGAGAAGCGCATCATGTTCCGCCGTGCGATGAAGCGTGCGATGCAAAACGCCATGCGCCTGGGCGCCCTGGGCATCAAGATCATGTCGTCCGGCCGCCTGAACGGGATCGAGATTGCGCGTTGTGAGTGGTACCGCGAAGGTCGCGTGCCTTTGCATACGCTGCGCGCCGACATTGATTACGGCACCTCCGAGGCCAAGACAACCTACGGCGTCATTGGCGTCAAGGTCTGGGTCTACAAGGGCGATACCCTGGGGCGCAATGACCTGCCCGCCGTGGTCGAGCCGCGCTCAGATGATGATCGTCGCCCGCGCGGCCCGCGCCGGGATGCCCGTCCTGGCGACGCCCGTCCCGGGGCTGACCGCCCACCCGCGGCCCGTCCGGCGCGTCGTGCGATACCCACGAATGTCGCGCCACCGGATGGCGGTGACAAGCCCGCTGAGGCCACTCCAGCTAGCGCGGCCGACGCACCAAAAACCGCCGTTCGGCGCGTCCGCAAGGTAAGCGCCCCAGCTGCAGCAGCTGATGGAAACAAGGCCGCCTGAGCGGCAGAGCATTACGGAGAAAAAACATGCTGCAACCAGCCCGCAGAAAATACCGAAAAGAGCAAAAAGGCCGCAATACGGGTGTCGCAACCCGTGGCAGCACAGTGGCCTTTGGTGATTTCGGTCTCAAGTCCACCGACCGTGGCCGCCTCACGGCGCGCCAGATCGAGTCCGCTCGCCGGGCCATTTCGCGCCACGTCAAACGGGGCGGCCGGATCTGGATCCGGATTTTTCCGGACAAGCCGATTTCGCAGAAGCCGGCCGAAGTCCGCATGGGCAACGGCAAGGGCAACCCGGAGTATTACGTCGCCGAGATCCAGCCGGGAAAGGTCTTGTATGAGATCGTCGGTGTGCCGGAAGAGCTGGCACGTGAGGCGTTTCGCCTCGCGGCGGCCAAGCTGCCATTGCGCACCACATTCGTGGCACGCATGATTGGCCAGTAAACGCCAAGCATTTCGGAGAATATCTGTGAACACCACTGAATTGCGTCAGAAAGACGTTACCGGCCTTGAGGCCGAGGTCAAATCGCTGCAAAAGGCCCATTTCGGCCTGCGCATGCAAAAAGCCACGCAGCAACTGAACAACACGTCGACCCTGCGTTCAACGCGGCGGGACATTGCCCGTGCCAAGACCATCCTGGTCGAGAAGAAAAAAGCTGCCCAAGGAGCGTCGAAATGACGGAAGCGAAGGTATCCCTAAAACGCACACTGATCGGCAAGGTGGTCAGCGACAAGCGCGCCAAAACCGTCACGGTATTGATCGAACGCCGGGTCAAGCATGACTTGTACGGCAAGATTGTCGGCAAGTCCAGCAAGTACCATGCGCACGATGAAAAGGGCGAATACAAGATGGGTGACATGATCGAGATCACCGAGAGTCGCCCCATTTCCAAGACCAAGAACTGGATTGCAACCCGCTTGGTGGAAAAGGCAGCGGCGGTGTAGTGGTTGGTCCCGCCCCCGCGCAACGTCGATGAAAACGGCCCACTTGGTGGGCCGTTTTGTTGTGGGGCGCCACTCTGCGAAAATGGATCACGGTGACAATGGCAACATTCCGGCAATATGCAAACCAACTTACAGGAGCAAGCAATGATCAAAGTAGGCGACAACCTTCCAGAGGCGACACTGATGGAGTATTCCGAGGTTGAAGGCAACGGCTGCAGCATCGGCCCCAATCCGGTGCCGGTTTCCAAGGCCACAGCGGGCAAGACGGTGGCGCTGTTCGCATTGCCAGGGGCTTTTACGCCGACATGTTCGGCAAAACACGTGCCCGGTTACCTGGAGATGTTCAGCGAACTCAAGGCCGCAGGTGTTGACGAGATCTGGTGTGTCAGCGTCAACGATGCGTTTGTCATGGGTGCCTGGGCGCGGGACTTGAAGGCCGCGGGCAAGGTACGCATGCTGGGTGACGGTGATGCCACGTTTACCAAGGCAGCCGGCCTAACCCTCGACCTCACCGGCCGCGGCATGGGCCTGCGAAGCAATCGGTATTCCATGCTGGTTCGGGATGGCAAGGTTGCCAGCCTGAACGTGGAGGCCCCGGGCAAATTCGAAGTCAGCGACGCTGCGACCATGCTGGCCCAGGCGAAGGCCTGAGAGCCTGAGAGTCACGCCGTCAGAGTTTGACTCTGAGATAGTGCGACCCCTTGATGGGGTTGTGGTAGTACGGCGCGATTTCCTCGAATCCGAGGTCTGTGTACAACGCCCTGGCGGCTTCCATGTCGCTGAGCGTGTCGAGCAACAGGTACGAGTAACCGGCCTGTTGTGCGTGCGCCAGGATGGCCTCGGCCAGCACGCGCCCGGCACCGGAGCGCCTGTAGGCGGGGCGCACGTACAGCCGCCTCATCTCGCAGGCGTTCGGCGTATCGACATGGTCGAGCGGGCGAAATGCGCAACAACCCACCAACTGCCCGGCCATGAACGCCAACAGCAGCGCTCCGCGCGGTTCGGCGTATTGACCCGGCAGATTGGCGAGTTCTGCGTCGAAATCCTGGAAGCACAAGTCAAAAGACAGGGACGCTGCATATTCCCGCAGGATGTCGCGCGCCGCCGGGATATCTGCCTCCCGCGTGAGGGCCCGAAGCTCCAGTGTACTCATGTGTTGCGCGGCTCGCATGAAACAGGAGCGGCGGATTGCACGGGCAGGCCCGGCCACAATAGTGGTTTCGGGTGCAGGGGAGAGTCGCAGGTCATGGGCGGGTGCAGGGACGGAACCCTGACAGCATTTTCCACCAAGACGCGGATTTATCGGCGGGTGAGCGGCGGCCAACATCCGGACGCTTGCCACCAGTTGCCGCGATCGTGGTTCAATAGGGGCCGAAACAGCACGGGGGATTTATGGATCGACGGCATTTCGGCACTTTGGCGGGTAATGGTTTGGCGGCACTGGTGGCGTTGGCGCATATGCAGGCGCGTGCTTTGACGCTCGCAGACATCAGCAATGCCGATGCCTCGGCAGGGCTCAAGACGGCGTTGGAGAAAGGTGCTCTGGCGGCGATAAATCTGCTGGGCCGGCCCGACGGGTTCCTGGGCAATGCCAAAGTTCGTATTCCGTTGCCGGGATTCCTGGATGACGCTGCCAAGCTGTTGAAGACTCTTGGCCAGCAGAAGCGGATCGACGAGTTGTTGACCTCCATGAACCGCGCCGCCGAGGCCGCCGTACCTTTGGCCAAGGACTTGCTGGTTGACGCTGTCAAGTCGATGAATGTCAGCGACGCGAAGAAAATCCTGTCGGGTGGCGACACTTCGGTGACCGGGTTTTTTGCCGAAAAGACACGTGAGCCGTTGGCCGTGAAGTTTTTGCCGGTGGTCACCAAGGCCACGGAAAAAGTGGGGCTGGCAGCGAAATACAACCAGGTCGCCTCCAAGGCACTGGGCATGGGGCTGGTCAAAAAGGAGGATGCAAATATCCAGCAGTACGTCACCGGGAAATCATTGGACGGCTTGTACTACATGATTGGTGAAGAAGAAAAGAAGATCCGCCAGGACCCGGTGGGCACCGGCAGCGTATTGCTGAAGAAGGTGTTTGGCGCCCTCAAGTAGCCACGAAGATCGCGCCGCCAGAGAATTTTTAACATCTCCAGCGCCAGTGCCTGGGCCAGTTCGGCGGCGAGATAGGAGCGGCTTACCCGTGTCATACCGCCCGTCCCCCCAGCCCTCCAGTGACAGGGGCAGCTCGCTGGAGTAGGTTATCTCGACCATCGGGAAGTTCGGCTGGCGCTGCATCAGGCGAACACGAAGCTGCTCGAAACGATCGTCGTTGAAGCGCTCGTCGACTACGATGATGTCGGGCATCCCCTGTTCGCAGCGTTGCGCCGCCAGTTGGGATGACGGCACAGTACTTGAAAAACCGTGGTCCGTTGTCATCCTTGCTTCCCTGCGCGGTGCCTGTTGTCGATGGCAGTCTGTGGATAACGCGCCAGCACCATGATTTTACAGCCTGGATAATTGCGGCATGCGCGTCTCCATTATCGCCACCCTGTTGCTGCCGGTAATGTTCTTGTGGGCTTGCGCGCCACAGTACAACTGGCGGCAAACGGCCGTTGCGGGCACGCCGTTGCAAACCCTGTTTCCCTGCAAACCGGAACGCGCGCAACGCAAGATGCAGTTGGGCGCCCAGGTGGTGGATATGGGAATGACCAGCTGCACTGTGTCTGGTGTATCGGTGGCTGTTGGCCACGCTGTACTTGCCGACCCGTCGGGTGCTGGCGCGGTGTTGTTGCAATGGCGTCAGGCCACGCTGACCACGATGCGTGCGACCGAGGTCCGGCAATCGCCTTTCCGGCTGCCGCATGCGATGGATGTTGCGGATTCCGTGTCAGTTCGTGCAATTGGCACGGGCCCGGATGCACGGCCCCTGGTGTTGCAGGCAGTTTGGTTTGCCAGTGGCAAGAGTGCGTTTGTTGCCATGTTGTATGGGCCGGCTATCCAAAGCGAGGTTGCGGAGACATTCTTTGCGGCATTGCGCCTGCCATGACCGTGCTGTCGCGACGTGCCACAGTGCAGGTGTTTCTGGCCTTTGCGGCCGCCTACTTCCTGTCGGCTCTGCTTAGGGCGATTACCGCCACCCTGTCGCCAGTGCTGACGGACGAGTTTTCATTGCAGGCGCGTGATCTCGGTCTGCTCAGCGGCGGCTATTTCCTGGGCTTCGCGCTGACCCAGCTGCCATTGGGTAGCTGGCTTGATCGTTATGGCCCCAAGCGCATCATCCTGAGTTTTCTCTCCGTCGCCGTGCTTGGCTGTTTGGCATTTGCTGCCGCAGGCAGCTTTTCTGGCCTGTTGGCGGCGCGTGTCCTGTGTGGTGTGGGCGTCAGCGCTTGTCTGATGGCGCCCTTGACGGGATACCGGAGTTGGTTTGCACCGGCGGCTCAGATGCGCGCCAACTCGTGGATGCTGATGTCCGGCTCGCTCGGAATGATTGCGGCGACCTTGCCGGTGCAGTGGCTGGTTCCGACGTTTGGCTGGCGCGCGCTGTTTCTGTTGCTGGCGATGTCGCTGGTGTTGGCGATGCTCTTGATCGGCTGGCGCGCGCCCCTTTGGCAATCCAGCCAGCCTGTTGTTGCCGCATCGGGTCGGGCGTCCGGTTATCGCGAGGTTTGGCGCAACCGCTATTTCCGGGCGATGGCGCCGGTCGGGTTTTTTTGCTACGGTGGCCTGGTGGCCATACAGACCCTGTGGGCCCTGCCCTGGGTTGCGACGATGGCGAACTACAACACGCTGGAGTCTGCGACTGTGCTGTTCTGGATCAACGTGTGTATGTTGTGCACCTTCTGGGCATGGGGCTTGGCGAGCCAGTGGCTGGCACGCAACGGGTATGACGCGTCGTGGCTGGTGGCCCGCTGTCTGCCGGTGAGCTTCCTGCTGTTGACCTTGGTCATTGCCACACCGGCGCGCTGGCCGCAGGCCAGCGGCGCCCTGTTGGCGCTGTACTGTGTTGCCTGCTCGGTGGTCACGCCGTCACAACCAGCTATCGCCATGGCGTTTGCGCCGCAACTTGCCGGGCGTTCATTGTCCGCCTACAACCTGGTTATCTTCGCTGGCGTGTTTGTAATCCAGTGGGGCATCGGTTTGACCATTGATGGCTTGACGGCACTAGGTCTGGAGCGGACACAGGCCTTTCAGGGCGCTTTTTCGCTGTATCTGACCTGCTGCGTGGCGTCCTACATGTACTTCCTGCGGGCCAGCAGACATAATCGGCGGCGTTAACGCCATGCGCACCCGCGCGTTGCGCGACCAGCCAATCACCGTTCTGCCAGACCTGCCGGTTGTGTAATGACCACCAACATCTTCATCATCGCCCATGCGCCGCTCGCAAGTGCCCTGCGGGACTGCGTCGCGCATGTGTTCTCTGGGTCGTGCGGACCGGTGGCTGCATTCGATGTGCCAGCCGACATGCCGTTTGAAGCCACGATGGAGGCCGCGCGCGCGGCGATGGCTGCGTTGCCGGCACCTGTCACGCTGGTGTTGACCGACGCCTTTGGTGCCACGCCGTGCAACGTGGCTCAAAAACTGGTCGACGGGGTGGGCTCGCGCCTGATCGCTGGTGTCAACCTCCCGATGCTGTTGCGCGCCGTGACCTACCGCAATGAGCCATTGGAGGTATTGGTCGCGCGCGCTATGGCCGGCGGTACCCAGGGCGTGATGCAGGTTGCCTCTGTTGCGCCGCAGAACCAGGGCAGGAAAAGAAATGATCAAGACGACAACGACCATCAGCAATAAGTTGGGCCTGCATGCCCGGGCCTCGGCCAAGTTGACCAAGCTTGCGGGCAGTTTTCCCTGCGAGGTCTGGATGTATCGTGGCGAGCGCCGCATCAATGCAAAAAGCATCATGGGTGTGATGATGCTGGCGGCTGGAATCGGCACCGTAGTTGTCATCGAGACCAGTGGCGAGCGCGAGCAGGAAGCCAACGACGCGCTGCAGGCCCTGATCGCCGACAAGTTCGGGGAAGGCGAGTGACGTTTTCCATCCACGGCCTGGCGGTGGCACGTGGCATCGCCATCGGGCGGGCGGTGCTGGTGGCCTCCAGCCGCGTTGATGTTGCCCACTATTTCATCACCACGTCCCAGGTGGCGTCGGAAATCTCACGGGTACGCTGCGGACGCAACGCGGTGATCGAGGAGATTCAGCGCCTGCAGCACACCGTGGCCTCGATGGGGCCAAAGGAGGCACCGCATGAACTGACCGCGTTGCTGGACGTGCACTTGATGTTGTTGCAGGACGAGGAGTTGATTCAGGGTGTCAAGCACTGGATCGAAGACCGTCTGTACAACGCCGAGTGGGCGCTTACAACACAACTCGAAGTGATCGCCCGGCAGTTTGACGAGATGGAAGATGAGTACCTGCGCGAGCGCAAGGCCGACCTCGAACAGATTGCCGAGAAGGTGCTGGCGGCGATGAAGGGCATGGCTTCGCCGGTAGTGCAGCCCCCGCCGCGCCAAACGCGCAAGGGTTCCGGCCAGGACTTGCTGCTCGACGACACGGTGGACGTGCCGTTGATCCTGGTGGCGCACGACCTCTCGCCGGCCGACATGCTGCAGTTCAAGCAAAGTGTTTTTGCGGGTTTTGTGACCGACGTCGGTGGAAAGACCTCGCACACGGCGATCGTGGCGCGCAGCATGGACATTCCGGCGGTCGTTGGCGCGCGGCTGTCCAGCCATCTGGTGCGGCAGGACGACTGGATCGTGGTGGACGGTGACGCCGGTGTCGTGATTGTTGATCCGTCGGCGATCATCCTGGCCGAATACGGCTTCAAGCAGCGGCAGGGAGAAATAGAGCGCGGACGCCTGTCACGTTTGTTGCATACCCCGGCCATCACACTGGATGGGCAGCGGGTCGAATTGTTGGCCAATATCGAGATGCCCGAGGACGCACTGGCGGCGGTCAAGGCCGGCGCCGTTGGCGTCGGTTTGTTTCGTAGCGAGTTCCTGTTCATGGGGCGCCAGGGCCACTTGCCGGATGAAGAAGAGCAGTACCAGGCGTATCGGCTCGCAGTGCAGGGAATGCAGGGGCTGCCCGTGACGATCCGCACGGTGGATGTGGGTGCAGACAAGCCGCTGGACAAGTCGCTGCGGGAGGACTCGCACCTTAACCCGGCGCTTGGCTTGCGCGCCATTCGCTGGAGCCTGGCCGATCCGGATATGTTCCTGACACAGTTGCGGGCGATACTGCGAGCCACCACCGTGGGCCAGGTCAATCTGCTCATCCCGATGCTGGCGCATGGCGTCGAGATACGCCAGACACTGTCGCTGCTGGACCACGCCCGAGCCCAGTTGGACAGCCGTGGCGTGCCCTACGGCCCGCTGCGGGTTGGCGCGATGATAGAAATCCCGGCGGCGGCGCTGACGTTGAAGCTGTTCCTGAAGTATTTTGACTTTCTGTCCATCGGCACCAACGACCTGATCCAGTACACCCTGGCGATCGACCGGGCCGACGAGTCGGTGGCTCACCTGTATGACCCGTTGCATCCAGCGGTATTGCGGCTGGTGGCCGATACGATCACCGAGTGCAACTTGCAGGGCAAAGGCGTCAGTGTTTGTGGCGAAATGGCCGGCGATGTGAGCTTGACGCGTTTGCTGTTGGGGCTGGGGCTGCGCAGTTTTTCGATGCACCCGGCGCAGATACTCGCGGTCAAGCAGGAGGTGCTGCGCGCCGACACGGCCAAGCTTGCCGGTTGGGCGCACCAAGTGCTGTGTGACGAAGAGCCTGCACGCCGGATGCAGTCCGCCTGAGCGGCACGATTGCCGCTGCCCGGACTTTCCGGACTAGGCGACAGTGAAATCCGTTGCGGTGCCAGCCGCCGACAGCGCTGCGGCGTCGGCCTGCTGGTCTGCGTGGTAACTCGAACGGACCATGGCGCCCACCGCCGCGTGGCTGAATCCCATCTCCCGCGCCTTTGATTCGAACATCCTGAACGTGTCCGGATGCACATACCGTTTCACCGTCAGGTGGCTGGAACTCGGCGCCAGGTATTGCCCGATGGTCAGCATGTCGATGTGGTGCGCGCGCATGTCCTGCATCACGGCCAGGATCTCATCGTCGGTCTCGCCCAGCCCGACCATCAGCCCGCTCTTGGTGGGAATATGCGGGAACACGGCCTTGAATTTCTTCAGCAGGTTCAGGCTGAAGGTGTAATCCGATCCCGGCCGGGCCTCGCGGTAGAGCCGCGGCACCGTCTCCAGGTTATGGTTCATCACGTCCGGTGGCGCCGCCTTGAGGATGTCGAGGGCGCGGTCGTCGCGGCCACGGAAGTCGGGCACCAGGATCTCGATGCGGGTTTGTGGTGACAACTCGCGCGTCTTGCGGATGCAATCCACAAAGTGCTGGCTGCCACCATCGCGCAGGTCGTCTCGGTCAACGCTCGTTATCACCACATATTTGAGCGCAAGCGTGGCGATCGTTTGGGCCAGTTTGAGTGGCTCACTGGCGTCCAGCGGGTCGGGCCGCCCATGACCGACATCGCAAAACGGGCAGCGCCGGGTGCACTTGTCACCCATGATCATGAAGGTCGCGGTGCCCTTGCCAAAACATTCGCCGATATTGGGGCAGGACGCCTCTTCACACACCGTTACCAGCTTGTTCTTGCGCAGAATGTCCTTGATTTCGTAGAAACGCGTGCTCGGCGAGCCAGCTTTGACGCGAATCCATGGCGGCTTCTTGAGCACTTCACCCAGCACCACTTTGACCGGAATGCGGGCCAGCTTGGCACCGGCCTTCTGCTTGACCGTAGCATCGTAAGGCGCAGGAGCAACTGCAGGGGGCGCCGGCATGGCTGGGTCGGTGTTTTGCATGGTGCGTGGGCTATTGTTCAAGGCGCCAGGTAAGCGGTCAGCTTGTTTGCCAACAGGCGGGAAACGTCAAGCCAGTCGGCCTGCACCCCGATTGTAGAAAGGTCCACGGTTTTCAGGCCGATATAACCGCAGGGGTTGATGCGGTTGAAAGGCTCCAGATCCATGGCCACGTTCAGCGCCACGCCGTGGTAGGTACGGTTGCGGCTGACCTTGATGCCGAGAGCTGCGACTTTTCCAAGGTTGCTGAAGTCCGGCGCGCCGACAACCTCGTCTGGCCGACGGCCGGGCCGTTGCGGCAGCAGCGCATGCGATTGCGGGTCGTCCAGGCGCACGTAAATGCCCGGCGCACCTGACACCCGAAGGCCAGTGATGGCAAAGTGGGCCAGGGTCCGGATCACGGCCTCTTCGACACGGTATACGTATTCCTTCACGAAGTAGCCGCGCCGCTTCAGGTCGAGCAGGGGATAGGCGACCACCTGCCCCGGCCCATGGTAGGTGACCTGGCCGCCGCGGTCGGTCGCAACCACCGGGATATCGGCTGGCGCAATCAGGTGCTCCAGCTTGCCGGCCAGACCTTGGGTGAAGACTGGCAGGTGTTCACATAACCACAACACGTCGTCGGTCTCAGGCGTGCGGCCAGCAGTAAATTGCTGCATTGCACGAAAGGTCGGTAAATAAGGCACCAGCCCGAGCTGGCTGACGAGCGTTTCCACAGCTGCTACAGCACCACCTTGACCATCGGGTGCGTCGACAAGGTGCGGTACAACTCGTCGAGCTGCTCGCGGCTGGTGGCGGTCACGGTGATGGTCACACCGAGGTACTTGCCGCCACTGCTCTCGCGCAGCTCGACCGTTCGCGCATCAAACGTCGGGTCGAATGCATGTGCAATGGAAGTGATTGCATGCACAAAGCCGTCGACCCGCTGCCCCATCACCTTGATCGGGAATGGTGACGGGTAGACGATCAGGGATTCCGTAGAGGTGGTCATTGGTCGGGACTCAGGTGGTCCAGGTTGCCAATGCTTTGCCTGCACCGAAGGGTTCAGGTGGCACGCTTGGCATCCTGGTAACCGTCATACAACTGCGCCAGCACCGGGCCTGGCCGACCGCGTTGTGATGGATGGCCCACTGGCGCGCCGTCAAGCGTAGTGATGGCCAGCACCTCCTTGGTGGCGCTGGACAACAACAATTCGTCGGCATCCAGCACCTCCGCGCGGCTGATACGCCGCAGCTCGAACGGCAGATGGCGAGCACGGCAGATTTCTTCGATCAAACCGAAGCGGATACCCTCGAGCACAAGGTTGTCCCTGGGCACACCGAAGACGGCGTTGTTCTTGACGACCCACACATTGCTGGCTGCCGCCTCACTCAGGAAACCGTTGCGGAACATGATGGTTTCCAGCGCGCCTGCGTCGTGGCTGATTTGCCGGGCAAACACTGCGCCCAGCAGGCTGGTTGCCTTGATATGTGCCTTTTCCCACCGGAAATCTTCGGCACTGACACAGGCCACGCCCTGTTCGCGTTGCTGCGGCGATGGCGCGCTCATTCTGTTGCACATCGCAAAAACGGTCGGTGTGATGTTCTCGGGCATCACGTGGTCACGCAGGGCAACTCCACGCGTGATCTGCAGGTAGATCAGTTGGTCTTGTTGTCCAGCCGGGATGCCGGCGTAGTGCGCGTACTGTTTTACCAAGCCCTGCACCACATCGTGCCATTGCGCCGTTGACAAGGGGTTGCTTATGCGCAGTTCCTTGAGACTTCGATTGAAGCGCGCCATGTGGTGATCGAAGCGAAACGGCTTACCGCCGTACAACGGTACCACTTCGTATATGCCGTCGCCGAAGATGAAGCCGCGATCCATGACACTGATCTTGGCTTCATTGAGCGGCATGAATGTGCCATTGAGGTAACAGGGGCTGGCTGGCAGTGTGTCGTTCATCGCCTGATTATCGGCGGGCTCTGCCAGCCAATGCACTGGTGTTGGGCGCACAGGAACATGTTTGGCAATTGGAAGAGCCCGAACTGCGCAACTTTTTTCATATAATCAAAGGCTTTACCGGGTTTGCCTGTGTTGAGCGTGCGCATTTTTGGAACTTGATGACTGCTCCTGCATACCTGGAAGTGGACGGCGAGCCGGAATTCAAGGTCCTGACAGCCGAAGAGGCGAGGCGGTTGCGCTTGAAGAATCCGCCGCTGTCTCCCTGGCGGATTGTCGCTGGGCAGGTGGTGGTCGGGGTCCTGGCGGCATTGCTGGCCTGGGTTTGGACGGGCCAGAGTAGTGTGGGATGGTCGGTCGCCTATGGGGCTTTGGTGGTTGTGCTTCCTGCGGCGTTGTTCGCGCGTGGCCTGATGGGGCGGCTGTCCCCCGTGAATCCGGCTTCTGCTGTGGCCGGGTTTTTTTTGTGGGAGATGGTCAAGCTCGGCCTGTCGTTTGCTTTGCTGGCGCTGGCGCCTCGGATGGTACCGGGATTGAATTGGTTGGCGATGTTGGGCGGGTTGGTTGTGACGATGAAGGTGTACTGGGTAGCGTTGTCGTTTGCCCCCAAAAGGTGAAATTTTGAGATTGAACGGATTGATCAATGGCTGCTGAACACGGACCTACTGCCGGCGAATACATCATTCACCACCTGACGCATCTCCAAAATGCCAAGCCAAAGGCGGTTGTAGATTTCACGGTGTTAAATTTCGACTCCCTGTTTTTCTCGATACTGCTGGGCGTGGTGACCTGCTGGGTGTTGTGGCTCGCCGCGCGCAAAGCATCCTCGGGCGTGCCTGGGCGTTTCCAGGCGGCGGTCGAATTGCTGGTTGAAATGGTTGACTCGCAGGCCAAGGGCATCGTGCACAACGCCCAGAGCCGCAAGTTCGTGGCGCCTCTCGCGCTGACCATCTTTGTCTGGATTTTCCTGCTCAATGCCATGGATCTGCTGCCGGTCGATTTGTTGCCGTTCATCTGGACCCAGATCTATGCAGCTGGCGGCCACGACCCGCACCATGCGTACCTGCGGGTGGTGCCCACCGCCGACCTGTCGATCACCATGGGCTTGTCTGTCGCGGTGTTGTTGATCTGCCTGTTCTACAACGTCAAGATCAAGGGCCTGGGCGGCTGGATCCACGAGCTTTTCACGGCGCCGTTTGGCAACCACTGGGCGCTTTATCCGTTCAACTTCGTGATGCAAATTGTCGAGTTCATCGCCAAGACCGTTTCCCATGGCATGCGGCTGTTCGGCAACATGTACGCGGGTGAACTGATCTTCCTGTTAATCGCCCTGATGGGCGGTGCATGGTCCCTTTCGGCCACCGGTATCGGCCTGGCCATCGGACACATCATCGCCGGCACGGTCTGGTCGATATTTCACATCCTGATCATCACGCTGCAGGCATTCGTATTCATGATGCTTGCGCTGGTCTATCTGGGTCAGGCACACGACCACCATTGAGCCCGCACCGCATTTCGTTTGTTCTGTTTTTCAACCCAAGTCCCTAAGGAGTCATCATGGAAGTTATCGGTTTTGTTGCACTGGCGTCTGGCGGTTTCAGTGCGCGACTTGGCCAATTCCTGTTCGACGCGCTGGTTGGCTGATGAAAGCTCCAACTT
>JANLVB010000463.1:0-11921 GCA_031363785.1 Betaproteobacteria bacterium | reverse complement strand
GCGGAGTACCCGTCCCGCTTCAACACCCGACCCGGCCAGGCACCGTTCGGTAACTACGAGGGCAGCAAGGTGTTGGGCAATACCGAGCCCGGGGATGGCGCACGCTTCAAGGGGCGTGGTTTTGTGCAGCTCACCGGACGCTTCAATTACCAGCGCTACTCGCAGGCCCTCGGCATCGACCTGTTGCAGCAGCCGGAACTGGCGAATGCGCCCGAGGTGGCATCCATGCTGCTGGCGCGTTTTCTCGCCGACCGGGCGGTACCGCTGCGCCGTGCCCTGGAAGCGGGTCAATTTGCCCAGGCGCGCAAGATGGTGAATGGCGGCGCGCATGGCCTGGACCGCTTTCGCGATGTGTTCCGCCTTGCGGATGCCATCTGGCCAGTCGCCGCAGCGCGCAGGCCGCGACGCCGCAACCTGGCACTGGCGGTGACCGTTGCACCGTCATCCCGGCGTCGGCTGACGGTGCGCAAGGATCCGGCAGACCTGCGCGACCGGACGTACACGCCACCACCACTGGGCCTGCAGGACGTGTTCCCGGCCAACGACGACATACAGCGGCTGCTGCCGGCCTACGGCCGTGCGGGCATGTTGCTGAACCAGGGACAGGAGGGCGCCTGCACCGGGTTTGGCCTGGCAGGTGTGGTGAACTACCTGCGTTGGCGCAAGGCCGGCTTCCCACAACGCATGGAATCTGTCAGCCCGCGCATGTTGTACAGCTTTGCGCGCCGTTATGACGAATATGACGGCGAGGACTATGAGGGTTCGAGCTGCCGCGGTGCGCTCAAGGGCTGGTTCAACCATGGCGTGTGCCTGGAAAGCGACTGGCCGTACAGCGCAGCTTCTATGCAACCGCGATATGGTTATGCCAAACGGGCCAGTGCGCATACCCTGGGCGTGTATTACCGCATCGAACGCAAGTCCGTCACCGACATGCAGGCGGCGATCCAGCAGGTAGGTGCCGTTTATGTGTCCGCTTTCACCCATGGCGGCTGGGACCAGGTCGCGCGGTCGAAGAAGTTGCCCAAGAGCCACCGCGACATTGCAGTAATCGATTTCGATGGCCGCCCGTCCGGGCTGGACGGACATGCGTTTGCGCTGGTCGGGTTCAACAGCCAGGGCTTCGTGCTGCAGAATTCCTGGGGCCGTGACTGGGGCAGTGGCGGCTTCGCTGTCCTGACGTACGCTGATTGGCTGGCCAACAGCATGGATGCCTGGGTCGTGGCGATGGGCGTGCCGGGTGTGGTGGCGGCGCGTGTGGGTGATGCCGCACCGGTGTCTCGAAGCGCGGCTGCGGGTGCCGAACACGCCGCATGGTGGAGCCTGGCGCGGGCCTACCAGCACAGCGTGGTGCTTGGCAACGACGGTCGCATGAAGCGTTACCTGACCGAAGATGAACTCAGTCGCACCTTGCTGCACCAGGCGGCGGGGTTGCCAGACCAGTGGTTCCGCAGCCGGTCGGCCGGCGCGGCGCGGCGCGTCGTGATCTATGCCCACGGGGGTTTGAACAGCGAGGACGCGGCCATGCAAAGGGCGCGCGCCATGGGCCGGTATTTTGTCGGCAACGGCTGTTATCCCCTGTTCATGGTCTGGAAGACCGGTTTGCTGGAGTCGCTGTCGGGCATCATTGGCGACGCATTTCGCAAACAGCCCGCACTCGCCGGTGGCGCTGCAGAGTGGTTCGCCGAGCGTTCCGACCTGTTGATCGAAAAGTCCATTGGCCGCCTGCTGGCGCGACCGATCTGGAGCGAGATGAAGGAAAACGCCGCGCTGGCATTTGCGGGTGGCCGTGGTGGTGACTTGCTGGTCACCGCTCTGCTGAGGTTGGCCGACACCTGGGGCGATGCGCTGGAGTTGCATCTGGTTGGTCACTCTGCCGGCGCCATCATGCTCGGGCACATGGTCAGCGCCC
This sequence comes from Betaproteobacteria bacterium, assembly GCA_031363785.1. Classification (GTDB taxonomy): domain Bacteria; phylum Pseudomonadota; class Gammaproteobacteria; order Burkholderiales; family Burkholderiaceae_C; genus CAISIP01. The sequence goes on along the minus strand of JANLVB010000463.1, from coordinate 10,012 downwards.
TGGCGGCACGCGGGCTGGCGCCGCGCGTGGCGTCGATTCATCTGCTGGCGCCAGCCTGTACGGTGCAGTTCGCCAACCGGCATTACGCACCCCAGGAGGCGCTGATGAAGCGGCTGCATCTGCGCATCCTGTCGGATCGTCTGGAGCGCAACGACAGCGTGGCGGTGGTGTATCGCAAGTCACTGCTCTACCTGGTGTCGAATGCGCTGGAAGTAGATCTGCGCACGCCGCTGCTCGGCCTGGCGAACACTTTCCAGACCGACTATGCAGGCTGGGACGGCACCTCCAGCACCGGAGAAGACCTCAAGTCCTGGCGTGACTCGGCGCGCAGTGCCGGTCTGCACCTGCCCGGGCGGGTGGTCATGGTCGATTCCGACGAGCTGCTGACGGCCTTGCCCGACAAACGCATCGGCGCCGGACATGGCGCTTTTGACAATGACCTGGTAACCCTGAGCGGCATTCTGGGCAACATCCTTGATGGCAGATTGGCGCAACCGGTGGATGATTTGCGTGGCTTTTAGCGTCGGCCAGAAATGCTGCGTGACTGTCGCCGCAGTACGCAGGAACCGGTTGCCTTCCGGTGCACCATACTACGCACTGTGGTTGCCGGAGTTGGCGCCAGCAGGAATTTGCAGGAGTCACAGATGAAAAAGTCGGCGGCGGTGGCCAGCCCGGTGGTGCCGGGCAAGTATTTTGTCTTTGTGGAGCGCCTGGTGCAGGAGCAATACCAGACCCTGGTAGTCGACGCGCCAGACGAAGACCAGGCGCGCGAGAAGGCTTTGGCGATGTTTTTTGCCGGCTCCGTGGGATACGTCTCTTGCACCCAGGTAGAGCCCGCCACCGCCCGCGTGCGGCCGATGCGAGAAAAGCACCTGCGCAAGGTCGAGGTGGACGATACGCATGCGGAATTTCGCACCTCGGACCGTTTCATGGGCGACGACACCGAGCGGCTGGTACCGGAAAGCGTGTACCCCGGCACCCGGCCGAGCCCGGTGACACGGGCGCAGGCACGCCTGTTGTGCCTGAATTTCGATGCCAGCGGGCAATCCAACCACAGTGGCCAAGGTTCTACCCTGTGGGTGATACTGGAACACTGCGCGCAGGCTGACATTCCGTACACCCTGCGCGCATCGCCCGGTATGGGTTACTACGTGGAGCGCTCCAAGGCCATGGGTGACGGGCTGGCACTGCGCATGTCGGTCGAGACGCGGTACGGTGCGCCGTTGGACTGAGGCCTCTTCCAGCGCCGCGTTGGGCGCGGTAGGTGAGACAATAGCCGGTTACCCTCCGAGCGCAGCCTGCGATGTCCCACCGTGAGCCCGAAATATCCGTTGTGGTCCCCGTGCACAACGAGTCCCAGAATGTGGTGCCGCTGCTCGACCAGATCGCCGCCGCGCTGGCTACCCACGTGCCGTTCGAGGCGGTTTTTGTCGACGACTGCAGCAGCGACGACACGGTGGCCGTGCTGAGCGCCTATGCGCAGACCCATCCCTGGCTGGTGGTGCTGTGCCACCGCAACAATTGTGGTCAGAGTACCGCTGTGCGCAGTGGTGTGCGACAGGCGCGGGGCAGCGTAGTCGCCACACTCGACGGCGACGGCCAGAATGACCCGGCGGACATCCCCGCACTGCTGGCGCGCTGGCGCAGCATGCGCCAGTCTGACCCGGCAACGCCGGTGCTGATCGCCGGTTGGCGTGCACGGCGCCAGGATACCTGGGTGCGCCGCTTGTCATCGCGGATTGCCAATGGTGTACGTGCACGGTTGCTCGGAGACGCCACGCCGGATACCGGTTGTGGCCTCAAGCTGTTTGGCCGCGACGACTTTCTGGCCCTGCCGTATTTCGACCACATGCACCGATTCCTGCCGGCCTTGGTGCGCCGCTGTGGCGGGCGGGTCGAATCGGTGCCTGTGGCACATCGGCCGCGCGCCCATGGGAAGTCACATTATGGAATTCACAACCGCCTGTGGGTTGGTCTGATCGACATGATGGGTGTGATGTGGCTGCAGCGGCGCGCCCGGCTACCAGTGGTGGAACTGGTCAAACCAAAGGAAATGTGATGGAAATTGACAAGACATGGCTCGCCGTCGGATTGATTGGGCAGGCCCTGTTTTCCGCCCGCTTTATCGTGCAGTGGCTGCAAAGCGAACGGATCAAGAAGAGCGTGATTCCCTCCGCCTTCTGGTACTTCAGTATGGCCGGCGGCATCACACTGCTGGCATATGCCATCCACCGCCGCGATCCGGTGTTCATCATTGGCCAGGGCACCGGGCTGATCATCTATTTCCGCAATCTGCAGTTTCTCTGGCGTGACCGCAAAAGCGCCGCCGCAGCGCGGGTGGAAAACGACTGACGGCGTGACCGTGATCGCGTCCGAACCAATGGCCGGCGCAAGCGCACAGGAGTGGCGCTGGTTCTGGTGGATGATGCTTGCCGCCCTGCTGCTGCTGGGGGCAGGCATCGGCCTGCGTGACCCCTGGCCGTCGGACGAGCCGCGCTTCACACTGGTGGCCAAGCAGATGGTGGCCAGCGGTGACTGGCTGTTCCCGCACCGGGGCAGCGAGCTGTATTCGGACAAGCCGCCGATGCTGATGTGGCTGGAGGCCGCGTTTTACCTGCTGACCGGAAACTGGCGCGTTGCGTTCCTGTTGCCGTCCTTGCTGGCCGGGCTGGCGACGCTGGCCTTGACCTGGGATCTGGGGCGCCGCTTGTGGGGTCCGCGTGTCGGTTTGTTCGCATCCGTCGCCTTGTTGTCGTGTTTCCAGTTTGTTTATCAGACCAAACGGGCGCAGATCGATCCACTTATCATGGCCCTTATCACGCTGGCCAACTGGGGGCTGTTGCTGCACCTGTTGCGCGGACCGAACTGGCGCGCCTACTGGCTGGGCTGTTTTGCCGCCGGCCTGGGTGTCATCACCAAAGGGGTTGGCGTCATCGCCCTGTTGATGTTGTTGCCCTACCTGCTGGCACGCTGGCTGGCCTGGCCCGGGGTGGTGGCAACGCGGGGCAACGGCTGGCGCTGGGCCGGCGGCGCTGCGGCCTTTTTTGTCGCCATCCTGCTGTGGCTGGTGCCCATGGTCGGTGTGGCCTATTGGCGCGGCACGCCGCAATACCTCGAATATGTCAACGACATCCTGTTGCACCAGACCGCCAAACGTTATGGTGGTTCGGTGGGTGGCCATGCGCAACCGTTCTGGTACTTTTTTCCGGTGCTGTTGTTTCATTTCTTCCCGATGTCGTTGGCTTATGTCAGCGCCTGGCGCGACTGGCGGCGCGGCCTCGCGGTGTGTGATGCGCGCTTGCTGCTGCTGCTCGGCTGGTGCCTGCTGGTGTTCGTCTTTTTCAGCCTGGCAGGGGGCAAACGGGAGGTCTACCTGATGCCGATGTTGCCTATGCTCGCGCTGGCGCTTGGCCCCACCCTGGTGCGAATCGTGCAGGCGCCATGGTTGCGCTGGCTCGCTTTTGCCTGCACGCTGGCGCTTGGTGTCGGCCTGGTCGGCGCCGGTGCCTGGGCCCTGCAAGGCCGCTGGGCCAGCATGAACGCCATGGTGGTTGAACGCGAATTGGCCCAGGGTGGTTACTGGTTGTGGATGATGATGATTGCCGGTGGCGCTGTTTTCCTTGTCAGTGCCGCTGCCGCACGACCACGCCAAGGCCTGCATGCCCTGCTGGCCGGCATGGCGGGCTGGTGGCTGGTGTGGGGCCTTTGGGGTTCGGTGCTGCTCAACGACTCGAACTCGGCCGTGGGTGTGATGCGCCGGGCCGGACAAATCGCCGGCCCGGTTGCCGAAATCGGCTTGGTCGGTTGGAAGGAGCAAAACATGTTGATGGCGGACCGGCCGCTGCAGGACTTCGGGTTTCGCAAGCCGACCGAACTGCAATTCGCCGAGGCTACGGCCTGGCAGGCTCAGGCGCCGGCCGGGCGCTGGATATTCGGCCTGCGTGAGGCGGTCAGCGCCTGCGTCGACAAGAACCGCGTGACCATTGCCGGTTACGCCAATCGCCGCCAATGGTGGATGTTTCGAGCCGATGCCGTGGTGCCGGGTTGTGTACCCCGGTTTACCGAATCCCGGGACAAGGCGGATGCGCAGGACGACGGTGGCTGATCGCGCCTGGCGCCAGGTATCACAAGCGCAGCCGGGTCAGGTCTACCTGGTACACGAGGAAGTAGAGCACCCAGGCACTCAGAAAGGCCATGCCGATCACGCCGACACCGACACCCAGCGTCAACGCGCTGGCCCTTAGGTGGTGGCGAACGCGATGGGGCCAGGTGAAGCGAGTGCCCTTGGCCTGACAGCCGTGGCAGATGTACTCCCCATAGCGGTTTCGGTGGCAAGCCTGGCGCGCGACGACACTGCTGCAGGCCGAGCAGGTCTTGTTTTCGTCCGGACCGATACTGGGAAATTGGCGCATGGTGTCTGACTTTATGACCCAACGCAGTTCAGATCGATCGGCACCAGTTCCACGACCGGCAGGTGCGGGGCGATAGCGTGAATTTGTTCCGTTATTTTGCAATGTGCAGAATGCTGCAGCCGCCGGTGGCTCAGGGTGCTGGCAGTCGTGCCAGAAAGTCGAGCAGGTGTCTGCCGGTCGCGTCGGGCTGTTCCTGCTGCACCCAATGGCCGGCACCCGGCACCAGGTGCACGCCGACCAGCTGCGTGCAGGCCATGCCCTGCATGCGCTCAAACGCGCCTGGCGACTGCCAAACGCCCCAGTCACGTGCGCCAGCAATAAACAGTGCCGGCACGTCGATGCTGCGCCCGCCGTACAGTCGCAATTCGGCGTCAAAGCGCGGCTCGGTCTTGACGCGGTACCACTGCAAGCCACCCTGGAAACCGGTACGTTCGTACTCGGCGGCGTAGACGCGCAATTCGACGTCGCCCAGCCACTGCTGGTGCCTGACTTCCGCGTCTGTTGGCATATGGGTCGCTACCGTGCAGGCCATGTCCAGGTCACGGTCCATGATGTAGTAACTCGGCAATTGCGCCAGTTCGCTGGCGCTCCATGCCCGCAGCGCAAACGGCTGGTTGCCAGCCCAGTCGGCGCTCTTGACATGGTAATAGGCGCGCAAGAAGGAAGACACGCCCTGGCGGCAGTGCCACATGTCTTCATTGGCCTGGCGCGTGGCGTAGTACCACTGGTAGTGTTTGCGTGGCCGGGGCAGGGCGGCCAGATCGTGCTGGATGTCCGGCACCCCGTTTGCCACAGGATGCGCCACGCTGTCGAATGGCAGCGTTGGCGCTCCGCCAAACGGTGCGCTCATCATGACAACCGAGCGGAATACATCGGGCCGCAGCAGGCTGCACCAGGCAGCGACTGGCGCGCCAAAGTCGTGTCCGACCACGGCCGCCACCGAGCGCCGCCCCAGGGCGTACAGCAGGCCCAGCATGTCCTGCACCAGATTGCCCATGCGGTATGGCGCGAGGTCTGCGTCGTACGAGGCGTCCCATCCGGTGCTGCGGCCATAACCACGCTGGTCGGGTGCGATCACGTGGTAACCGGCCTGCGCCAGCGGCAGCATCAATTTGCGCCAGCTATAGGCCAGTTCGGGAAAGCCGTGCAGCAACAACACACAGGGTCGGCCCGGTGTCTCGAAACCTGCCTCCAGCAAATGCAAGGACAGGCCGTTGTTGTTCTCGACCTGACGCGAGCGCACCCCAGGTGGCAGCGGCAGTGCGGGCAGTATGGGAAGTTGCATGTTCTGGTGTTACCGTTGCGGGCCTGGATGTGCCGCACGGCCATAGGCACCGGCAATCCAGAAAGACAACTGGCTGATGACGCCGGCGCCTGCCAGCACCAGGCCGGCCGACAGGGCCTGGTCGGCACCTACGCCGACCACGGCACTACACACCGCACCGACTGTCATTTGCGAAAACCCGTAAATGCCGGATGCGGCGCCAGTCACTGCTGGGTTCACGTTGATGGCTTGGGCCAGGGCCGTCGGTGCGGCCAGGCCCACACCGACGGTAAACAGGAACATCACCATGGCCACCGGTATCAGGGGCAGGTTGCCGGACGCGGCCAGCACCAGAAAACAACCCGCCATCGCCAGGCTCAGCGCATTGGCCCATACCACCAGGTTATGCACGGCATGGCTACGCACCAAACGCGTCGCCAGCATGCTGCCGAACCACAGGCCCGACACCTGCATGGTCAGGAACCATCCCACCTCGTGACCGCTGCGCCCCATTTGCTGCACCAGGATGAAAGGCGCTGCGGTAAAAAACCCGTACACGGCCGTCGTCGCAAAACCGCCGCCAATGGCGTAGGCCAGGAACACCCGTGAACGCAGCAGCTGCCCGTAACTGGCCCGCAGGCCGGCCCAGCTGGCGTTTGATGCGTCCAGCGGCGGCCTGGTTTCACGCAGAATGCGCCAGCTGAACAATAAATTGACAACCCCCAGCAACGCCAGTGCCAGCAGTACCGAACGCCAACCCAGCGTGGACGCCAGACCCGCGCCGATGATGGGCGCCAGCCCGGGGCCGAGGGTGACCATCAGGTTCATCAGCGCCAGACGCCGCGCCGTATCGCCCAGCACGGCCGTGTCGCGCACCATGGCACGCCCGAGCACCAGGCCGACGCTGCCGCCGAAACCCTGCAACAGCCGTGCCCAGAGGAGGATGTCTACTTGCGACGCCCAGGTGGCCACCAGGCTGGCGACGGTAAACAGGATCAGGCCCAGGATCAGCACGGGTCGCCGCCCAAACCGGTCGGACGCCGGCCCATACACCAGCTGGCCAGCAGCCAGCCCGACAACATACAGGCTGATGGTGAGTTGCACTGTGCCCGTTTCGGCGCCGAGATCTCGTGCCGCAAAGGGCAGGGCCGGCAGGAAGATGTAAATGCCGACCGTGCCTGAAAGCGCCAGCACGGTGAGCAACCACAGTGGCACCTGCTGCTGTGCCGAATCGGGGCGGTTTGGTGGTGGGTGCACGTGTCAGCCGCCTACGACGTCTCAGTCGTGCTTGGCGAAAGCGTTTGGGGCGAGCAGCCAGCCGCCGATGGCCGATAGCAGCGTGCGGCGTGCGGGCCATACCCGCGCGCATCGGCGTGGTGCGGGCGACTGGACTGTGCGTTTGAACATTGGCGGGGGAGCTCGCAGCCTGCACTGCGGCGGTGTTGTCCTTTTCGTTCGGGCAATGGTACAGCCGGCATGGGCCAGGCATCGGATACGATGTTTTGCGTTTTGCGCATTTGCCCAAAGCCGGAACTACAAAGGAGACGACCATGTTCAGCCACGTGATGCTCGGTGTCAACGACCTCGAGGCCTCGAAGAAGTTCTACGACGCTCTGCTCGGTACGCTGGGCATCAGCCCCGGTGTGGCGAACAAGCAGCGGTATTTTTATCGCAGCCCCACCGGCGCATTCGCCATTTCGGTACCCATCGATGGCCGGCCAGCCACACACGGCAATGGCAGCACCATCGGGTTTACCGTGCAGTCGGCTGAGCAGGCTGATGTATTCCACGCCGCCGGTATCGCCAACGGCGGCATCACCTGCGAAGACCCGCCGGGGTTTCGCGAGGGACCCACCGGCAAGTTGTACCTGGCCTACCTGCGCGACCCCGACGGCAACAAGCTCTGCGCGCTGCATCGGCCGCCGAAATAAGCTGACGCGCGGTCAAACTGACCGGTGCTGTGACCGAACTCCAGTCAGTGGATTTCGGGCCAGGTGCAACCGACCGGCGCAGTACCTGGTGAGCGCGCCTGCAGCCGAGGCTCAGGCCCGAGGAGCTTTGGCCAGCGCAGTGCGCCGCTGCAGCCCGGCTATGCCCAGCAAAGCGAGTTACCAGCGCCATGCTGCCAGGCTTCCGCGCGTTCTTGCCACGCACTCCGAAGCCACCAACCTGCCATTTATCGCCGCAGCTTGTGCCTCAAGGCGCGGTACCGCACAATTCACGGAAGAACGAGCGAGCAGCATGGCGCGCCGGTGATGGCCGAATGGGTTGGCGGGGTTTGCACTTCATGGCAATCCAGGTAGGAAAATGCCCGGTGCCCGGTACACGCGGCCAGGTCAGCAGAACTTTCGAAGGGGATCGGATGAACAGACGTGACACGATTCATGCCTTGCCTGCACTGGCGGCATCGGTTCTTGGTTTGGTGGCGGTGCCAGGTCTGGCTCAGAAGCTGGCCCAGACGCCGCGGGTTGGCGTCCTTGTCCTCGCTTCACTGGCATCCATCACTGCATTCATCGAAGGGTTCCGTTCCATTCTGCGTGACCTGGGCTATGTCGAAGGCAGCAGCATCCACTTTGAGATAGTGTCGGCGGACGGCAACGCCGACCGTTTGCCCGAACTCGCTGCGCAGCTCGTCGCGCACAAGGTGGACATCATCGTCACCGGCGGCGGCAACGTATCGGCGTTGGCTGCGCGCAAAGCCACCTCCACGATCCCGATCATCATGACGAGCAGCATCGGCCCGGTGGAAGCCGGGCTGATACAAAGCCTCGCGCGACCGGGCGGAAACGTCACCGGACTCACAGTGCCGCCGGAGTTGGGATTGAAGCAATTGCAACTCTTGCAGGAGATCGTGCCGCCAATGCCCCGTGCCGTGATTCTGCTGCGCCACGACCTCGCCATGACCGCAGCGCGCGAGCAAGCAAAGACCTACGCACGAATGCTGCTGGGCGTTACGCTCGACTTTGTCGAAGTCCGTTCGCCTGAGGACACGGCGCGTGCCCTTGATGCGGTGCGGGCTGCCAAGCCGAACGCGATGATCGTTTCGCCCGATCCACTGTTGTACCAGCAGCGCGAGCAGATTCTGCGTTTTGCACGCGCAGCGCGGATTCCCGACATGTACTCGTACCCTGACATCGTGGATGACGGTGGCCTCATGGCATACACCGGGAATTCTCAAGAGTTGTACAGCGGAATATCGCGTTTCGTCAACCGGTTGCTCAAGGGCGCGAATCCAGTGGACCTACCCGTCGAACAACTCGCCAAGTTCGATCTGGTGATCAATGTGAAGACCGCCAGGTCCCTGGGCCTCAAGGTTCCGCAGGCACTGTTGCTGCGCGCCGAGCGGGTGATCACGTGAGCGGGTAGCCAATGTCCGCCGGTGGTCGAAACTGCTGCGGCGGCCCGGCCGCGGTGATGCGCGACCAGCCGACCGGTTACCTCGCTCCCCCGCCTGCTCCAGCCTCGCTCCGGCTTCAGACGCGCCACGGAGGGGGTGCAGAAGTGCAGGCCACCGCGCCGTCCCTCTGCCTGCAGCACCGACTCGATGACCTCACGCTTCGTGTCCGCATCGCTGCTGCCGGCACCCGCATTGATCACGAACTGGATTGGTGCCGCAGCATCGGGCACGGGGCAAACAGTGATGGGCAATCGAGACGGGTCGCGGCGAGCGATCTCAAGCGTGGCGCAGCAGGTCACCGAAGACGGTGTGCTCACCGTCCTTGCGATCGGTGCCTGGTGCGTCGTAGAGCACAAGCCAGCGAGTCTTGCCTTGGGACAGCGCCGGTGGCAGCTCGCAGATGGCTTCGGCGCGGTTGGTACCACGTCCGTGCGGCAGTGGTACCGACTCGGTCAATGCTTCCTCAAAACGCACCGGTTTGCGGTTGGTCGCCAAAACGCTCCGGGCGGCAGGCCACTTGAAGACGCGTATGTCGCCGTTCAACACCATCGTGGGGCCGGCCAGAATGTAGAGGTCGTCGCCGGAGAAGTGCAGATCCCGAACGCCCAGGCCGTCGAGTTCCAGGAAGTGCTTGCGGATCAGCGTACCCCGGGCGTCCAGCGCCACCAATCGGAGGTCGTCAACGCTGGCCTCGACCTCGATCTCGAGCAGCGCCGCCCATCCCCGCAATACAGGGCCACGCAGGCCGAGCAGCAGCCTGCGGCCGTCGATGGCCAGGCCCTCGATGTCGAAGCCGTTGTCCTTGCCCGGGATCGCCATGTACGGTCCGACGTGTACGTCGTCTGCGAGCAGGCGCGTCAGTTCGTTGTCCTGCGCGTCGCCCTTCAGGCGCATCGCAGCGCGGCCATCGCGTGCTTCGCGCACCAGGCAAGGCGCGCC
>JANLVB010000417.1:0-4752 GCA_031363785.1 Betaproteobacteria bacterium | reverse complement strand
CGACATGGAGCGCCACTCCGGGCCGCTGGACACCGCTGCGGCGGCACAACGTCTGGCCGAGTACGCGCACGCCGGGTTCGACGCCTTCGATATGGCAGATCACTACGGCAGCGCCGAATTGATCACCGGGCGTTTTCTGCGTGACTGGCGCGGTGCACCGGCGCACGCGTTCACCAAATGGTGTCCCGAGCCCGACACCATGACACCGGAGCGCGTGCAGGCCGGTATCGACGAGCGCTTGCAAAGGCTGGGCGTCGAGCGCATCGACCTGCTGCAATTTCATTGGTGGGACTACACCCACCCGGCCTACCTGGATGCCATGGAGCACCTGGCGCGCCTGCGCGAGCGCGGTCAGATTGCCCACCTGGGCTTGGCGAACTTCGACACCGACCATCTGCGACTGCTGTTGCGCCATGGCCTGCCGATTGCCACCAACCAGGTGTCGTTCTCCCTGCTGGACCGGCGCGCCGCCGGCCGCATGGGTGCGCTGTGCCAGGCCAGTGGCGTCAAGCTGCTGGCCTACGGCACTCTGGCGGGCGGCTTCCTCAGCGAGCGCTGGCTTGGACAGCCCGATCCCACCGATGCCCCCGACTGGAGCAAGTCCAAATACCGCCGCTTCATCGAGGCCATCGGCGGATGGTCCGCGTACCAGGGCGTGCTGCTGGCGGCACACCACATCGCCGCAAGGCATGGCGTGTCGATCGCGGCGGTGTCCTTGCGTTGGGTACTCGAACAGCAGGCGGTGGGGGCGGTGATCGTTGGCGCGCGCCTGGGCGAGCGCGAGCACCGATCCAGCAACCTGGCGGTGTTCGGTTTGTCGCTCGACGCCGAAGACCATGCACGCCTGAACGACGCGTTCGGGCAGACGCAGGACCCTCCTGGCGACTGTGGCGATGAATACCGCAAGCCGCCGTTTCTGACCGCCTCGGGCGACCTGAGCCACCACCTCGGGCAACTCAAGCGGCCGTACCGGGCCAGTGCAGTGCCCGATCAGGCCGAGCGCTCGCGTGTCGACACCGGCAGCCAGTGGGAAGGGTTTGGTGGTTATGCACGCGCCGTGCGCCAGGGCGCACGCGTGCATGTCAGCGGGACCACCGCCACCCATGGCAGCGGCAAGGTGGTGGCCGTCGGTGACGCGGAAGCGCAGAGCGTCTATATCCTGGACAAGATCGCCGCGAGCCTGCAGGCCCTGGGCGCGCGGATGGAAGACGTGGTGCGCACCCGTGTCTACCTGCGCGATATCGACGCCTGGGAGGGGCCGACCCGCGTGCACGGGCGGGTCTTCGCGTCTGTGCGCCCGGCCAACACCTTGCTGGCCGTGGCCCACCTCGTGGGCAACTACGAAGTCGAGATCGAGGCGGAGGCAGAGATCCCGCCAACCAGGCGCACGTTCATCAGCAGCGGCACGCCCTACGAGGCCATGGCCGGGTATTCGCGCGCCGTGGTCGAAGGCGACTGGGCTTTTGTGTCGGGCACGGTCGGGATCGACCCGGCCACCGGACAATGGGCTAGCGGCACACGCGATCAGGCCTGGCAGGCCATCGACACGATCGAGGCCGCGTTGACGCGCGCAGGTTTCGACCTGCTGGACGTGGTGCGTGTCGTAGTCCACCTGGCAAGCCGCGACGACGTGGCCGTGGTGTCGGAAGTGATCCGCACGCGTTTTGGCCCTGGCAGGCCGGCCAATACCACCCTGTGCACGCCGCTGGCGCTGGATGTCTGCAAGGTCGAGATCGAAGTCACCGCCAAGCGGCGTATCGTCTGATTGTCGTTGGGCCTCATGCACGCAAAGGCTGCGCGCCAAGGCTGCGCCGCAGCAGACCGGTGTGGCTCAGAAATTCACGACCGTTCCGGCATCTGCTTCCACTGCGCGCTGCAACACGGCCCAGGCAGCAAACAGATCCTGCGCCACGACACCCAGTGACTTGAACAGGGTGATCTGTGCGGCGCTGGTGCGCCCGGGGATCTGTCCTGCCGCCAGTTGCCCCAGTTCACCCACGATGCGGTCTCTGGCGAAGGCACCTTCGGCGATGGGCAGCAACAGGTCGCCCGCTTCGTTCATCGCGCTTTCCATCAGGTCGACATAGACGCTGGCGCGGGTGATCGTGGTCGTATCGGCCTCCCGCTCGGCCGGGCGGTGTGCTCCCACCAGATTGACATGGCTGCCCGCGTGCAGCCAGTGGCCCTCGAGCACTGGCAGCGCGGCACCCGTCGTGGTGCTGACGATGTCGCATTCGGCAGCCTCCCGGACACTGGGTACGGCCCGCACAGTGTGCCCCGTGCGTGTGGATTCCTGCGCTGCAAAGGCCATGGTGCGCGCGTGGTCGCGGCCCCACACATGCACTTCGGTGAGCAGAGGCCTGGCAGCGTGAATCGCGTCGATGTGCATGCGCGCCTGAACGCCGGCGCCCAGGATTCCGTGGCTGCGGGCATCGGGTCGCGCCAGCAGACGGGTCGCAAGGCCCGAGACCGCAGCCGTGCGCAGGGCCGTGATCTCGGCACCGTCCAGCAGCGCCATTGGCGCACCGGTGGCATGGTCGAACAGCACCACGACGCCCTGCACCGCCGCCCGGCCGGCAGCCGGGTTGTCTGGCATCAGGGTCACCAGTTTGGCGCCGTCGACGGCGGGTGCTCGGCTGGAGCCGGGCATCGCGGCCATCAACCCCTTGCCATCGGCCAGTGGCGCAATCACACGCGGTGGCATGGCGATCTGCCCTTGTGACAGGGCCACCATCGCCTTGTGCATCACGTCAATACAGTGGGCCATGGGCAGCAACGCGCGTACGTCGCTGGCAGTGAGTATGCGAAGGGTCATGCCAGAGTATGCCTGCACCACCTGGCGACTGCGCCGATCACCAGCAGGCCCGCCAGCGGCATCCACAGGGTCGCCGGCGGCGGCACAGCACTGACAGTGACCGCACCGAATGCGCAATAGCGAATGGTGGTGGTCTTGACCAGTGCTGCATCATCGTTGCTGGGTGCCATTTCGTACCCGATGACCCACACAGGCCGGTGGCGTGTGATGGGCCCCTGGCCGGCGCTGGCGAATGCGGTGCTTTTCCGTGCCAAACACCGGGTGTTCCCAAATGGCGGGCGAACGGCGGTGGTCCGTTAGAACTGCGGGTGGCGCAGCGCGCGCCGGAGTGTCGGGGCAGGGGGCCGATTGTCGCCGCTGGGGCTGCGCCCCGGTGCGCTACATGGGATCGACATTGGTTGCCCGTTCAAAGGAAGCGTCCTACACTTAGACCATGCGAATCGTAGGCAACCAGAATCGATCCGAAATCGAGCTTGACCCGGTCAAGGCGTACCGTCGTGGCCTGGTACTGGATGCGATGATGCGCGGCACCTTGCCGCCATATCCGCGCGGCGTGACGCGCGGTACCCACGAATACTTCAACCGTATCGACGCCGCACGCCAGTTGCAGGCTGCGCGCGCCCTCAATTCGGCATGAGCACTGACGACAACCCGCTTGTCAAAGTGCTTGCGCGGTTTCGTGACGAAGGCGTGGAATACGTGCTGGTGGGAGGGCAGGCGGTGCGGCTCAATGGCTACCTCCGGGCGACCGAGGATATTGATGTGCTGGTCAAGGCCTCGCGCGTCAACGGCGAGAAAATCATTCGTGCGCTCAGTTTCCTCGCGTCCTCCAAAGACCTCGACCCCGATTGGTTTGAGCCCGCAGTTGATGGCAACGTTGAAAACATTCGGGTCGCAGATGATTTGTTGGTTGACTTGCTGTTTGCCGCCAATGGTGAAACCTACGAATCGGTACAGCCCTATGTGCGCGAATTGATGGTCGAGGGCACACCTGTGAGCGTGCTTAACATAGATGGGTTGATCAAGACCAAAACGGACTATCGGGAAAAGGACTTGCTGGACAAGCGCGTACTGGCCCAGATGAAGAAGGACTTGCAAGGCGATCAATAGCTGACGAGTAACGCACCATGCAAAAACTTCTCACCGCCACCCAGGTAGAAGCCTGCAAACGCGACGGCTTCCTCGCCCCGGTGCGCGTGATGTCCGCCACAGACGCGCACCAATACGAGGCAAAGGGGCCGGGGTCGAATTGAATTCGCATAACCCCTAAAACCAGCTCCAGAGCCATTCCTGGCAGCATGGCATGGTGCGAAGTGTGGAATGTGTGAGCGGCGTTAGCTGCCAGTAAAAGAGAGAAATCCCCCCAAACGCCCGCTTTGCGGGCGTTGTTGCTGATCGCTGCCGGATCCACCAGACTTCGACCGGCGCAGCAGGAACAACTTACACGCAGGCATTCGTCGGCAGACAAGGCGATTGGAACTTGGTAGTCTCCTTGGGAGAATTGATATTGCGAATCGAGGCGCGTCATTTTTCGACTTGATCCTTCTGGAGAAATAAATGCCAAGACTCCAACCGTTCAGAACTGCATCATTGCTCGCGCTCTGCGTATTGGGTGTTCTGGGGCCTCGATGCGCTGCCCATGCTGCGCGCCTGCCTGGACGGCGACGCATGGTTTGCCTGTGGAGCGTGGGAGGCGGTGCGCGCCATTCCCACGGGTGTCAGCCGCAAGCGCACCGATTTTTCCCCCGACGCAGGCACCTTGCCCGCCCCCTGGTTCACGGCTTCGGTTGCGTACGGATGTAAAGCAGCTTACATACGTGCACGCGAGAATGTCGTTAGGATGGAGCGAACCCCCAACTAGGAGCTTTCCATGAGCAACGTCCTGGCATCCCTTGCGGCCGAGCTGGCGTCCGGCGCCATCCGCGTGGTGGACCTCA
>JANLVB010000398.1:0-14484 GCA_031363785.1 Betaproteobacteria bacterium | reverse complement strand
CTGGAAGCCGAAGGTCTGACGCTCTCCAGCGAAGAGTGGATCAAAATCATGGCCACCTGGGTTGACAAATACCCCATCATCAGCATTGAAGACGGCATGGCTGAAAACGACTGGGATGGCTGGAAGCTGCTGACCGACCGGCTGGGCAAAAAGGTCCAGATCGTGGGGGATGACCTGTTTGTCACCAATACCAAGATTCTGAAAGAGGGCATCAGCAAAGGGATCGCCAATTCAATCCTGATCAAGATCAACCAGATCGGCACCTTGAGTGAAACCTTCGCCGCCATCGAGATGGCCAAACGCGCCGGCTACACCGCCATCATCAGCCACCGCTCGGGCGAGACCGAGGACTCGACCATTGCCGACATTGCGGTCGGCACCAATGCCGGTCAAATCAAGACCGGCTCACTCAGCCGTTCCGACCGCATGGCAAAGTACAACCAGTTGCTGCGCATCGAGGAAGATCTGGGTGATGTTGCCAGCTACCCGGGCAAAGCGGCGTTTTACAACCTTCGCTGAGCGGCGCGCAAGACTGCAGGCACCATGCGACAGCGTCTTGTTCCACTGGGCCTGCTGCTGCTGCTGGCCGTCGTGCACGGGCAGTTGTGGATCGGACGTGGAAGTGTGCCCAATGTCAAAACCATGGGCCAGCAACTGGCCGATCAGCGGGCCAGGAATGCGGCGGCGCAGCAGGCCAACCAGCGCCTCGAAGCAGAGGTGAGCGACCTGCGCGAAGGCATGGAGATGGTGGAAGAAAAGGCCCGCTCAGAGCTGGGCATGGTGCGACCCAACGAGATCCTGGTGCTGCTCGCCAAGTAGGCCGACTGCAACCGCTCAGTGTGCCTGCTGGCTTCCCGGCGGTGGTACGTCGGCGGCCCGGAACAGCTGGATAACATCCACCGGATCAAAGCGGTACTGCTGACCACAAAACTCGCAACCGACTTCGACCTGCGACTGCTCCGCGAGGATGCTGCGCGCCTCCTCCTCACCCAGGCCCACGATCATGGCGGCGACCTTGCTGCGGCTGCACGAACACGAAAAGTGCGGCGCCTGCTCACCGGTCGGCGCGGCAAAGCGCAACAGCGGCTCTTCCCAGAACAGGCGACGCAAGATGGTGTCGCTGTCCTGCCCCAGCAGCTCCTCGCTTGTGAGGCTCATGGCCAGCGTTGCGATACGGTCGAAGTCCTCATTCCTGCCGATCTCGTCTTCGTCGGAGCCGCGGCGTTGCATGCCCGCCAGGTTCGCCCCGCCCTGCACTGGCAGGCACTGTATCAGCAGCCCGGCTGCCAGGTGCTCATCGGCGGCCAGCACCAGGCGGGTGTCAAGCTGCTCGCTCTGCAGCATGTAATACCCCAGCACGTCACTCAGGCGTTCGAGCCTTTCTCCGCGGTCCCCAAAAAGCGGCACCACGCCCTGATACGGTTGCTGCCCGGGAAACCGGTTCTTCGGATCCAGCGTGATCGCACAGCGGCCTTTGTTGCCGACGTTGACCATGCTGCTGAACGTGGCATCGGGCTCCAGCGCACCACCGACGCTGGCGGTGGCGCGCAAGGACAGGTCCGACTGCACCTCGGCCACCAGCAACTTCACCGGCCCGTCACCGAACACCTGAACCACCAGCGCACCGTCGAACTTGATGTTGCTTTGCATCAGTGTCGCTGCGGCCAGCATTTCGCCCAGCACCTGCTGCACCGGCAGCGGCCAGGCGCCTGTCTGTGTATTGGCCGCGCGTCGGCGCAGAATCTCGGTCCAGGCACCGGTCAGGCGCACCAGAATGCCACGCACCGGCACGCCATCAAAAATGAACTTGTGCAACTCAGACACGAAAACACCCTGCGCGGCGACTGACACGCCCGCTCACGCCAGCTTCACCAGGCCGGCGCGAAAACGCGCCGCGTTGCCGACATAGTGCCGGGCACTGGCACGCAGTCCCTCCAGTTCACCTTCACTCAACATACGCACCAGCTTGGCCGGAATGCCCAGGATCATCGAGCCGTCGGGAAATTCCTTGCCTTCTGTCACGAGGGCGCGGGCACCCACCAGGCAGCCTTTGCCGATCTTTGCGCCATTGAGCACTACCGCTCCGATACCGATCAGGCTTTCGTCACCAATGGTGCAGCCATGCAGCATCACTTGATGGCCGACCGTGACCTGCTCACCCACCGTCAGCGGCTTTCCGACGTCCGCATGCAGCACACTGCCATCCTGCACATTGGAGCCGCGCCCGATACGCATCGATTCGGTGTCACCGCGCAGGACGGCGCCGAACCAGATGCTCACGTCCGCCGCCAGTTCCACCTGCCCGATCACCTGCGCGCTGTCAGCTATCCAAGCCGAAGCGGCGATTTGCGGACTCACGCCCTCGAGTGCATACACGGCCATTCAGGTCTCCTGTTGGTTGATTGTAAAAGCCGCCCAGGGCGACGGATCGCGGTCTAGGGTGCGGCGGGCTGGAGGCGAAACACAAGCCATGGGCCACTGGTGCAGCGCATCCACCCGCCGACACCTAGAATCGGCATTTCCCAACTCCAGCAGCACATGTTCACTCCCACCGAACCCTTGACACTGGACCAGGACGCAGCGCTGGACCGCAACGTGATTGCCAGGCAGGCCATCGTCGACCACAGTGGCAAGGTCTATGGTTATGAGCTGTTCGACCGTTCGCTCGCGTCTGCGCCCCATAACGCAGCGAGTGACGCGCAGTTGCTGTTCAACGTCCTGTCGCATGCCGACAACAGCGCCCTGATCGACAACCGCACGATGTTCATCAACTGCACCCATGCCAGCCTGGCGGGTGGCCACCTGGACCTCGTGCAGCCCGACCGCCTGGTGCTGGAAATACCCGCCATCGAGGGCAACCCGGCGGAAGAGATCGAATCGCGTACACAGACCCTGGTGGATCTGCGCCGGCGCGGCTTCAGCCTGGCCTTCAACCAGAGTGTGCTATTCCCGTCATACGCTGCGTGGCTGCCGCTGGCCCGCTTCATCAAGCTCGACCTGTCCATGATGCGGCCAGATCAGGTCGGCCCCCTGGTGAAACTGGCTCAGCGCCAGTCCGAGGCGCGCTTGATCGCCGAAAAGGTCGAGACGGCGCAGCAACATGCGCAACTCGCGGAGTTGGGCATCCAGCTGTTTCAGGGTTACTGGTTTTCCAAGCCGGTGCTGGTCGCCAGCCAGACTGTACGGCCGGGGCAGGCGGTCATCATCCAGCTGATCAATCTGGTACGCAAACAGGCGACCACCGCGGAAATAGAAGGCGTGCTCAAGCGCGACGCCAGCCTGTCCTTCAACCTGTTGCGCTTCATCAACTCATCTGGATTTGGCCTGAGCTGCGAGGTCACCTCGTTTCGCCACGCGGTGATGATTCTGGGCCTGAAGAAACTGTTCCGCTGGGCCGCCCTGCTGCTCACCACGTCGCGCGCTGGCGGCACACCGCCGGCGGTCGGCGTGACAGCGATCGTGCGCGGGCGCTTGATGGAACTATTGGCGGCTGAACTGCTGGGGCCGGAGGAACACGACAACGCCTTCGTGGTGGGCGTTTTTTCCCTGCTCGACACCATGCTGGGCATGCCGATGGACAAGGCACTTGAGGCCATATCTCTGCCCGAGACCGTGGTAAGCGCCCTGCTGCTGCGCCGTGGCATCTTGGCGCCCTTCCTCGAACTTGCCATTGCCTGCGAAACCGCGGACGACGAGGCATTTGCACGTTGTGCAACCGAGCTGGGGCTGTCCAACCGGCAAGTCAATTGGGCCCATCTGCAGGCGCTGGCCTGGGCCGAGTCACTGAGCGACCCGGGCTGATTCACCGGTGCCTTCAGCCGCGCGGGTGATGCCGGGCGTGCAGTTGCTGCAGGCGCTCGCGTGCGACATGGGTGTAGATCGTGGTGGTGGAGATATCGGCATGGCCGAGCAGCATCTGCACCGAGCGCAGATCCGCGCCGTGGTTCAGCAAATGGGTGGCAAAGGCATGGCGCAGGGTGTGGGGCGAGGGTGCCGGCGCGATACCGGCGCGCAGGGCGTATTTTTTGATCAGACTCCAGAACATCACCCGTGACATGGCGCTGCCGGCATTGCTGCCGCTGGACGTCACAAACAGGGCGACAGTCTGTTGTCGCGCCAGCAGCGCCGGGCGCACTTCGGCCAGGTAGCGCCGCAACCAGTCGGCTGCCTCCTGGCCGAATGGCACCAAACGCTCCTTGTTGCCCTTGCCGAATACCCGCAGCACGTTGTCCTGCAGGCTGACGTTGAGCGTGCGCAATGTGACCAGTTCACTCACCCGCAAACCACTGGCATAAATCAGCTCGATCATGGTTCTGTCGCGCAGACCCAGGGCTGTTGTGACATCCGGCGCCGCCAGCAGCGCCTCGACCTGGGACTCGGTCAATGTGCTGGGCACCCGCAGCGGTTGGCGCGCCGCCTGCATCCGCAAGGTCGGGTCCTGGTCGATCCGCCGCTCCCGCAGTGCCCAACGGAAATACCGTTTGAATACCGTAAGCCGACGGTTGGCGGTCGTGGCCTTGGTGGTGGCGTGGCGCTGTGAAAAATAGGCAAGCAGCTGGTGCTCCCGGGTCGCGTCCAACGCGACGCCCTGCGGTGCCGCCCAGCCTTGGTACAGGTCGAGATCCCGGCGGTATGCAGCAAGCGTGTTTTTCGACAGCCCGTCCTCCAGCCAAAGGGCGTCGATGAACTGGTCTATTGCCTGAAGGCCGTTGTTGTCCACGCTCGCCACCATAACAGGGTTCGTGGCCCGACCATCCCGAGCACTGCTGCCAGCGGACCAAGGATGCCAACGGCACCCGGCGGTGTCAGAGGCTCTCAGTCCAGCTTCAGCTTCGCAGACTCGACCACCTTGCGGTAAACCGCCAGTTCGTCCTTCATCTGCTGCGCGAACTGCTCCGGCGTGTTGCCCAGAACCACCGAGCCGGTGTCTTCGATACGCTTGCGCACGGCTGGGTCTTCCAGCGCCTTGCGTGTGGCGGCATTGACCTTGTCAACCACCTCCCGGGGCAAGCCTCTGGGCCCAACGATGCCGTAGTAAGCCATGCGGTTCACCGGCTCCAGCCCCAGCTCCTTGAAGGTGGGCACGTCCGGCATTGCCGCCAGACGGGACGGGGCTGCCACTGCCAACGCCACCAGCCGGCCGGCCTTGATGTGCGGCAATGCCGACGGCACGTTGTCAAAAATGATCTCGACCTGACCACCCACCGTGTCGCGCAGCGCAGGGCCGGCACCACTGTACGGGATATGCGTCACAAACACACCCTGCAGGTTTTTCCACAATTCAGTCTGCAGGTGGCCGATGCCGCCGGTGCCAGACGAGGAGTAGGAATACTTGCCCGGCGATTTCTTCAGCACCTCGACAAATTCCTTGTAGTTCTTGGCCGGAAAATTGGGGTGCACCGCAATCACGTTCGGGGTTGCTGCGATGTTGATGATGGGCGTGAAGTCGGTCTCCACGTTGTACGGCATCTTCGGGTTGATAGCCGGATTCGCCGCTGTCGTGGACACCGTTCCCATGCCCAGCGAATAACCATCCGGTGCCGACTTGGCCGTTTCATTGGCGCCGATGATGCCGCCGCCGCCCGCCTTGTTCTCGATAACCACGCTTTGGCCCAGTGCGCGCCCGAGTGGCTCGGAAATCACGCGTGCAATGATGTCGGTGGTGCCGCCCGGCGCAAACGGGACCTGCAGCTTGACGACCTTGTTGGGGTAAGCCTGGGCCGACGCCGCTCCTGCAGCAGCGGCCACCAGAAACCCAATCAACGAATGACGAAACATGAACTCTTCCTCCCTGATAAGTATGCTGAATGCTAAATCGCCGGGTCTGGCCGCGCCAGCGGGAAACTACATAAGGGCAAACCCTGCACCAGCATCGCGCGCCGAAGCGAGTGGCGAAACTGCAATGGTATTCTCCCCGCAGTGAACTATGCTCAGTTGCTCGTCCCGGACTTCTCCCTGATTCTGTGCGGTTTCCTGGTCTGCCGCTACACGGCTTTGAACCGCAGCGTCTGGGCAGAAGTCGAGAAGCTGGTGTATTACCTGCTCTTTCCGGTGCTGCTGTTTCACTCGATGGTGAGGAGCCCGCTGGATCTGCAGGCCGCGTCCGGTCTGGTTGCAGCCGGCGTCCTGTTGTGTGTGGCGGGTATCGGCCTGTCGTACAGCCTGCCGCATCTGCCGCTGCTGGGTCGCTTTGTTGCGCAGCGCGAGCATGCTGCAAGTGCCCAGGTGGCGTTCCGCTTCAATACCTTCATTGCCCTGGCGTTGTCCGAACGCCTGCTCGGCGCCCAGGGCGTGCTGCTGATCGCGGTACTGGTCGGCGTCTGTGTACCGCTGCTCAATGCGGGCGCCGTGTGGCCGATGGCGCGCCACACCCAGCGCGGCTTGTTGTCGGAGTTGGCACGCAATCCCCTGGTGCTCGGCACCTTGTCCGGCTTGGCGGCCAACCTGCTGGGTTTCGCCATGCCGCACTGGCTCGAACCCGCCGTCACGCGTATCGGTGCTGCGTCCCTGGCGCTCGGGCTGATGGCCGCCGGCGCCGGTTTGCAACTCGGCGCCATGGCCCGCAGCAAGGCGCTGGCAGTGGCGCTATTGACCATCCGGCACCTCCTTCTGCCCCTGATCGCCTGGGCATTGGGCCATGCGCTGGCACTGTCTCCTGCGCAAACCACGGCGTTGTTGATTTTTTCGGCCATGCCAACGGCCGCCAGCGCCTATGTACTCGCTGTCCGCATGGGTTATGACGGCTCCTATGTGGCAGGCCTGGTGACCCTGTCGACCCTGCTTGGCATGGCCAGCGTGCCGTTCGCGCTGGGGGTATTGCGCGGCCTGTAGTGGCCTCGGGCTCGCACGGCTTGCACCGGCACCGCAAAAACCCAACCACCCTGTGCCCTTATCTGAACTCGCCCACCACATCCATACGACGGCGAATGCGCGCTACCTCTTCGGTATCGCCCGACAACCCGGCACGTTGCACCTGCACACCCAGCCACGCCAGCAAGGGCCTGCGCCAGCCCTGGGCGGACGCGGTGTCGATGGCGGTCTTGATCACCATGGGATCAGCCACACCGTTGCGAAGTAACACACCTGCCGCCACCAGACGCGTCAGCGGATCGGCCACATCTTTCAGCGCGGCCGTCGCAGCACCAGGGGTGGCAAATGCGCGATGTGGTGCGGCCAACAGTGCCACATCGGTCGGCTTCAACTGGCCGCCAATATAGGCGGCATAAGCGCGCTCCGGCATATCTGCGTCCAGCGCCAGCCGGTCGAAACCCTGGCAGGCCTCAAACACCAGGCTGGCGACCCGGGTGGCGCATCGCACCAGTTCAGCACGCGCCAGCAATTCGGCCCGCCCGGTACGCGCGATCTCGGCCCGCGCACGCGCAAATTCCGCCAACTCGACTTTTGGCTGGCCCGACAAATAGGCTTCAACCGCCCGCTGCAGGGAGTCACGGGCGCTCATCTGCCAATCGGGCGGCGGCGGGTTGTTGGCGCAACCCGCCAGGCTCAGGGCACACAACAGCGCGGCAACAGGGGAGACCCAATTCATGGCAACTTGATCCCGGTGTCACGTGCAAACGGCCACTTGCGATTGATTTCGTTCACCAGCTGCTCTACCTTGCGCAGGCTGGCCTCGACCTCACCGCACAGCGCCCCCAGGTCCGTCGTCGCCTCGCGCGTATTGGCGCCGATGCCTTGCGCCTCCACCAGCACGGCGTCCACCTTCCTCAGGCTGTTGCGGGCATCGGCCAGCAGGCCGTTGAGCTGTACTACGGTGGCGCGGGTCTCGGGCATCACGCCGTCAGCGCCAAACACCTGGGCATCGGCGCGGGCCACCATGCCATCAGCCCGCGCCACCATGCCATCGGTACGCACGGCAATGCCATCGGCCCGCACCACCAGGCCGTCGAGTCGCGCCAGCAGGGCATTGGTACGTTCCAGCGCCAGCGACACCTTCCTCGCGTCGGCCTCGTTGCCCAGCAATACCCCCAAGGCGCCGCGCGGCCCATTGAGCCGCTCGGCAGCTGTCTGCACGCTGCGCAGGCTGGTGTTGAGCGGAGCATCGGCGCCGGTGATGGCTCCCAGGTTGTTCACCAGGTCACGCACGGCCGCCACCATGCGTGGAATCTCGGCCGCAGCGTCACCACGCAGTACCTTGCGCTCGGCGCCATCGGGCAGCGGCGGATCGGCCAGCACACCGCTGAAGGCGCGAATCCGGGTGCTGCCAACCAGACCGTTCTCCATCGTGAAGACGCTGGAGGTGCGCAACCAATGGGCGTCACGACGTGGCACGTCCACAATGATCCGCGCCGTACCCTCCGCCGATAGTTCAATACGCGCCACACGACCGATCGGAAAACCCGAAAACGTCATGTCCATGCCGACCGATAGGCCCTCGGAGTCGTCAGCCACCAACACCACCTGCTGGGTGCGTTCAAACGCGCCTCGTGCATACATCAGGTAGGCGACAGCACCAGCCAGCAGCAGCAGCATGGCCAGCAGCAACAGGCGTGCCTTGAGCTCCAGATGGCGCACCGGCGGGGGCGGCACAGGCGGCAGGGAATCAGGACTTTGCTCGAGCATGGTCAATAGTAGTTGCCAACCAACGAACTCACTTCCACCAGCAGGATGGCGGCGAACACCCGTCCAAGTACACCGATATGGTCATGCCGACGTGCTGCCACGCTGCGCAGGTCGGCGGCGATCGGCAAAATGGCGACGGCAAAACTGAAAAACAGCGCCTTGAGCGCAAAGATCAAGGTCACCGCCGGGTTGAACACCTGCCCCACTGCCCGTGTGTAGGCATCGAATCCCCAGCTGGTAAAACCGTATACCGACACATAGGTCAACAACAAGGCCAGCACACAACCCACCACCGACAGCAGGGCGACCGAGAACACGCCCGCCACGGCCCGTGGCAACAGTTCATCACGCGCCGGGTCGGCGCCGCTGCGCCACATGCTGCGCAGTTTCCCGCCCGAACGCAGGGTGGCCACATGCTCACCCCCGGGCAAGGTATAACGCACCGCCACATACAAGGCCACCAGCAGGGGCAACAGTTCGATCACCAAGGTGCGCACCAGCACATCCAGCGCATAACGGCTCAAGCCATAACTGGCGGCTGCGGCCACCACGATCTGGATGATGACCAGGCTGACGACCGCGCAGATGGCGACGAATGCGGGCAACAGCGGCGCGGTCGCAGCCACCAGGTGTGCCTGCAACACCGCATGCTGCGTACGCCGGTAACTGGAAGGCGACAGGGCCAGCACCAGCATCTGGGCGCCAAACTGGACCACGACCCACCAGTCAATCAGCCAGCGCACGAGATTCAGGCCCAGCAGCGCAGGCCATTGCGGCACAGCGTTTGCCGGACGGGTCATGCCTGGAGCATCCCACTCAGTTCGTCCGCTGGCATACAGCGCACGCCCTGCGCAAGCAACTGGTCAAGAAACTCCTGTCCGGCCGCTTCGAAGCCCGGCACCGGGCTCATGCAGTCGGTCAAGAACACGGTGCTGCGCAGTCGAGCAGGTGGCATTTGCTGCAGCATGTCCTGGCCCGACGCCGCGACGCAATGGCTCAGGGCCTCGCCGGCCACCACCAGCAACTCCGGCCCGGCTGCCAGACGCGCCATCAGCGCCGTGTTGTTGGTCGTGCGTGTGTCGTCGTCGCGTGGCACCTCGGCCCGAAACGCACTGTATTGCTCGGTCATCGGGTTTTGGCCCTTCAAGACCTTTTCACACAGCCGCAAGCGGGCGAACTCCCATCGCGCAATACTGCTGGCCAGCCCCGCTTCGATGGTGTGGCCCCAGGTGCCGACTACACAATGTACCGGCCACACCACCAAGGTACGACCACTGCGCGCCTCCAGCGCGTCGAGATAGGACAAAACGGCCGCAAGCTGGCTCGGGTCGCGCGGCAGGTATCGCCCAGCCCGTACCTCGGCCGCAGTGACGGCCGAAAACGGCATCACCGCCGCGCCCTCGCCCGTGTTCCAGAAACTGGTGCGCTCGATGCCCACGCTGGCATGGGAGTCCAGCGTGACCACCATGTCGTCGATCTGGCCCTGGTGCTGGTCCACGAAATGCGTCAACCGCCGCATGTCGGCGCATGCACCCGGTACCGGCAAAGCCGCGCCGCTGACATCCATGAAATCGTGTTGCGGGTCGATGACAAAGAGTCGGATCTGGGTCATGGTTGCAGCGGAGGTTTGGATGCGAGGTTATGGGCGCTGGTGGTACGACGTGCATGGTAGCCCAAGGCCCAAGCCACATGTTCGCGCACCAGGGCACTGTCGTCGAGCGCGCGCTGGCGCAGCGACGCCTCCAAAGCCCCATCCGGCGTGTGGGCAAGGGAGTTGCCGATGGCGATCGCGACGTTGCGCAGCCATCGCTCATGTCCGATGCGCCGGATGGCGCTGCCCTCAGTGTGGTGCAGGAACTCCGCTTCGCTCCAGCCAAAGAGCAGCTGCAACGGCGCTGCGTCCCACGCTGCACGTCCGTCAAAATCGGACAGTGGGCTGCGCTGCGCGAACTTGTTCCACGGGCAGACCAGCTGGCAGTCATCACAACCGTAGATGCGGTTGCCCATGAGTGGGCGCATCGGCTCGGGGATGGACCCCGCGTGTTCGATCGTGAGATAGGAAATACAACGTCGCGCATCCAGCCGGTACGGTGCCAGGATGGCAGCGGTCGGACACACATCGATACAGGAATTGCAACTTCCGCAATGCTCGCTGGCCGGCGCGCTTGTCGGCAGAGTCAAATCGAGAAATATCTCGCCGAGGAAAAACATCGAGCCGGCGTCCCGGTTCAGCACCAGCGTATGTTTGCCGCGCCAGCCCAGGCCCGAACGCACGGCCAGTTCCGCCTCCAGCACCGGGGCCGAGTCGCAGAAGACCCGATACCCCAGGGGGTGCACCTGCTGCGAGATCCGGTCGGCCAGTTGCTGCAGCCGACTCCGCACCACCCGGTGGTAGTCGCGGCCACGCGCATACAGGGAGAGGATGCCTTCCTTCGGCCTTTGCAGTCGGGCAAACTCAATGCCCTGCCAACCCGACGGCAGATAACGTGGCAGGTAGTCCAGGCGCAGCGTCAGTACGCTCACGGTGCCAGGCACCAGTTCGGCTGGGCGAGCACGCTTGATTCCGTGCCGCGCCATGTAGGCCATATCGCCGTGAAAGCCCCGTTCGAGCCAGGCCAGCAAACCCGGCTCGGCGCTGGCCAGGTCGATGCCTGCCACGCCGATTTGGGAGAATCCAAGTTCCCGGCTCCAGGCCTGTATCGTGGAAACCAATTGACTGCCATCGACGAGCGCTCGGATACCTTGCATCCCGCTATTGTAAAAACCCTGGTATGGCACGACGAAAGCCAGACGCAGCGCTTTGCCACCGCGCTGGCCGCGCTGTCGGCGTTGCAGCATTGTTTCATCGCGCTGCACGGGGAACTGGGTGCCGGCAAAACCACCCTGGTGCGCCACCTGTTGCGGGCCCTGGGCATCACCGGCCCGATCAAGAGCCCCACTTATGCGTTGGTCGAAACGTACGAGATTCCAGCGCCGCCGACCCGCAGCCCCGATCGGGCATCCGTTTGGCCGGTATCACACTTCGATTTCTACCGCTTCGCTGACCCGCAGGAATGGGAAGACGCAGGGTTCCGCGAACTGTTTGCCGGCCCCGGTCTGAAGATCGCCGAATGGCCGGACAAGGTGATCGGTTTGTTGCCACAGGTCGACCTGGCCGTGTTTATCCAGGTCGAACCAGACACCTGCCGGCGCGTACGCCTGGTGGGCGAAACCGAGATCGGTGCCGCGCTGCTGGCTGGGGTGGCCGGGTGTTGACGCGCCGGCGCTGGTTGCGTACCGGCAGCCTGGTGTTGTTGCTGGGGCGGGCACAACTCGCCCGCGGCGCCAGCATCGTCGCAGTTCGTGTCTGGCCCGCGCCCGACTATTCCCGGGTGACCATCGAATCGGATGGGGCACTCACGACGCGCCAGAGTTTTGTGCCCAATCCACCGCGTCTGGCGGTGGATATCGAAGGCATCGAGCTCAACGCTGCATTGAAGGAGTTGGTGGCCAAGGTGCGCTCCGACGACCCGACCATTGCCGGTATCCGGGTCGGTCAGAATGCGCCCAACGTCGTGCGCTTGGTGCTGGACCTCAAACAGCCGGTGCAGCCGCAGGTGTTCAGTTTGCAGCCAGTCGCCGCGTACCAGCATCGGCTGGTGCTGGACCTCTATCCGGTGATGGTCGCCGACCCGCTGCAGGACCTGATTACTGAGCGGCTGCGCGACAAATCCGCCACCGCGACCATGCCCACGCCCACGCCATCTGACCCCCTGGGTGATCTGATCGCCCAACGCGCCCAGCAAACCCGCGCCGCAGCGAAACCTCAACCGGGTACGGCATACGCGCCTCTGCCATCCAGCAGCATGGCCGGTGCCACCAGCCGACCGACGCCGCAGACTGGCACCAGCGCAAGCCCGGCGGTGCCGACGGCCGCTGGGCCGCCAGCTGCGCGCACGGACCGGCTCATCATCATCGCGCTCGACCCGGGGCATGGGGGTGAAGACCCCGGCGCCATCGGCCCGGCCGGCACCCGGGAGAAAGACGTGGTCCTGCGTCTGGCGCATTTGCTGCGTGAACGCATCAACAGCTCCACCATCAACGGCAACGCCATGCGCGCCTACCTGACCCGTGATGCAGACTTTTTTGTGCCATTGCATGTGCGGGTGCAAAAGGCGCGCCGGGTGCAGGCCGACCTGTTCGTCAGCCTGCACGCCGACGCCTTTTTCACACCGAACCCGCAGGGCGCCAGTGTGTTTGCGCTGAGCCAGGGTGGGGCCTCCAGCAGCGCTGCACGCTGGATGGCGGACAAGGAGAACAAAGCCGACCTGGTTGGTGGCCTGAATGTGGCAACCAAGGATGCCGAAGTACAGCGCGCCTTGTTGGACATGAGCACGACGGCGCAGATTCGCGACAGCATCAGCCTGGGCAGTGCCATGCTGGGCGAGATTGCCCGGGTTGGCAAGTTGCACAAGCCGCGCGTTGAACAGGCCGGCTTTGCCGTGCTCAAGGCACCCGACATACCCAGTGTGCTGGTGGAGGCGGCCTTCATCAGCAATCCGGACGAGGAAGCCCGGCTCAACAGCGACGAGTACCAGCAGCAACTGGCCGACGCATTGATGCGCGGCATCACGCGTTACTTCGCCAAAAACCCGCCGCTGGCGCGCAACCGCACAATCTAGCGCGAAGCCGCCGCCCCCTTGCGGCGCACCTTCCAGGCCCCGTAAAACACCAGCAGACCCGGCACGATGATCATCGCCCAGATGACCTTTTCGAGGTGCGCCTTGACCAGCGGGATATTGCCAAAAAAGTAGCCCAGGCTGACCAGGCTGATCACCCACAACAAGGCGCCCGAGACGTTGTACATGCTGAACTTGCTGCGGGTCATGGCCGCAACACCGGCCACAAAGGGTGCGAAGGTGCGCACAAAAGGCATGAATCGTGCCGCCACCAGGGTGATGCCGCCGTACCGCTCATAAAAGTCATGCGCCTGGTCGAAAGCACGCTTGTTGAAAAAGCGCGACTGTTCCCACTGGAAGACCTTGGGTCCGAAATGGCGGCCAACCGAATAATTGACCTGGTCTCCCATGATCGCCGCCACAATCAGCAGGACCACCACCAGCGGGTAGCTCAACAGCCCGAGGCCACACATGGCTCCCACCACAAACAGCAGTGAGTCACCGGGCAGAAACGGCATCACAACCACACCGGTCTCGACAAAGATGATCAGGAACAACAGGGCG
The DNA here is from genome assembly GCA_031363785.1 of Betaproteobacteria bacterium. Lineage (GTDB taxonomy): Bacteria > Pseudomonadota > Gammaproteobacteria > Burkholderiales > Burkholderiaceae_C > CAISIP01. Next base: position 682 of record JANLVB010000398.1, on the reverse strand, counting down.
TAGACCCAGGCCCCGTAGTTCTGTACAAAGGCCTCCAGATGTTTGTCGACATGCAACACAAAATCAAAAATCAAGGCAAGGAATTCCATGGCGACGGATTATCGCTGCCAGCCCACGCGCCCTAAAATAATCGGGTGAACGCATTGTTATCCACCACGGCGCGCCGGGTCATCCGTGAACTGCCCGACGAATTGATCAGCCAGATCGCCGCCGGCGAAGTCGTCGAACGGCCGGCCTCGGTGGTGCGCGAACTGGTGGACAACGCGCTGGATGCCGGCGCGACACAGATTACGGTGCGCCTGCTGGCTGGCGGAGTGCGCCTGATCGCGGTGGAGGATGACGGCATTGGCATACCGCGCGACGAACTGCATTTGGCGCTGAAACGCCACGCCACCAGCAAGATCGGCAACCTGCGCGAACTCGAGGAGGTCAACACTTTCGGTTTTCGGGGCGAGGCGTTGGCCGCCATCAACGCCATCTCCGACTGCGTGGTGAGTTCCCGTGCTGCCAGCGCGAGCGCCGCCTACGCGCTGGATGGACGTACCGGCGAATTGCGACCCGTGGCGCGCGGCGTCGGCACCACCGTCGAGGTGAAGGAGCTTTTCTTCAGCACCCCGGCGCGGCGCAAGTTTCTCAAGACCGACGCGACCGAGCTCGCGCATTGCCTGCAGGCGGTGCGCCG
>JANLVB010000390.1:0-12684 GCA_031363785.1 Betaproteobacteria bacterium | reverse complement strand
CAATATGCACATCGTCACCCAACACCACCGAACCCTCGAACACACAGTTGACGTCGATGGACACGTCCCGCCCGCATTGCAGGTCACCACGCAGGTCGAAGCGCGCCGGATCGGCAAGCCGCACGCCCTGCTCCATCAGCTGTTCGGCCTGCCGGCGCTGGCAGGCCCGCTCCAGCTCCGCCAGTTGCACCGGGCTGTTCACGCCGGCCACTTGTACCGCATCGGTTATCCGGTGTGCCAGCACCGACACGCCATCGGCCACCGCAAACTTCACGATGTCGGTCAGGTAATACTCGTTCTGGGCATTGCGGTTGTCCAGCCGCGCCAGCCAGGACTTGAGCTGGCGCGCCGGCACGGCCATGATGCCGCTGTAGATTTCGCGCACCCGCAGCTCATCGGCGCTCGCATCCTTTTGCTCCACGATACGCAACACCGGGGCATCGTCGCCATCGGTTGCCCGGATGATGCGCCCGTAACCGGCAGGGTCTGCCATGTCCAGCGTCAGCAATGCGAGTTGCGTGCCGGCACACAGCTCGATCAGCCGACGCAAGGTCGCCTGTTGTGTCAGCGGCACATCCCCGCTGAGGACCACCACGATACCGTCATCGGCCAGCACCGGCACCGCCTGCTGCACCGCGTGGCCGGTACCGAGCTGCGGCTGCTGGCGCACGAAGCACAGAACCGGCGCGCCAGCCCGGTCCGAGTCGGCAGTACACGCAGCCTCAACCACTTCGGCGCCATGTCCGGTGATCAAGACCACAGAACGTGCGCCGAGGTCGGCCGCTGTGCCAATGACATGCTGCACCAATGCGCGGCCGGCCAATAGATGCAATACTTTGGGCAGCTTGCTTTTCATGCGGGTGCCCTTGCCCGCTGCCATGATGACCACATCGACCGCTGCACTGCCTGTTGCCATAGTTGTTTCCTGTTGTCGCACTTCTTCCTGGAGCAGGATTATCGGCCTGCTCTGGCTGGCGGCGCTGCTGGGGGCACTGCAAGGCTGCAGCGCCATCAAGCTGGCCTACAACAACTTGCCGGAGCTTGGCTACTGGTACCTGGACGGTTATGCTGACTTCAACGAAACCCAGTCACTCAAAGTGCGCGAGGAGCTCGGGCGCCTGCACCAATGGCATCGGAGCAGCGAGCTGCCGAAAATAGCCGAACTGCTGCAAAAAATCCAGCGCATGGCGACTGCCGACGCCGGCACCGAGCAGCTCTGTGGCCTGTTCGCCGACGTGCGCAACCGTTTTGACGCGCTGATCACCCAGGCGGAACCGGCCAGCGTGGCGCTGGCGATGGGATTGGGCAGCGCACAGCTGGCCCACATGGAAACCAAATACGCCAAGGCCAACACCGAATGGCGCGAAAAGTGGAGCAAGGGAAGCTTGGCCGAGCGACAGTCGCGCCGCCTCAAGTCGGCGATCGAACGCAGCGAGCAGTTTTACGGCATCCTCGATGAACGCCAGATCACGGTGTTGCGCAGCGCCATTACGCGTTCGGAATTCGATCCGGACCTGAGTTTTTCCGAGCGCCTGCGCCGGCAGCAGGACCTGCTGCAGACGTTGCGCCAGATTGGCCTGAACGGGCCCGCGCCACGCTTGGGCGTGGCACAGGCAACGGCAGCATTGCGCGCTTACCTCGAACGCTCGGTCAATTCACCCAACACCAGCTACCGGGCCTACGCGGACCGCGCCGTCCTGGCCAGTTGCCTGATGATGGCGCAACTGCACAACAGCACGAGCGCTGAGCAGCGTGAGCGCGCGGCGCGGCGCCTGGCAGCCTACGAGCGCGACGCACGCGAATTAGCGGGGCAGCGCTGAACCACCGTATTGCCTTCACGGCGCCGGCGCCTTGGGCCGCGCATGCGCCGTTTCGACCCACTGACCGGCACGCATGTCAGGTTTCGCCAGCCAGTGCACCACAGCCACGGAAGCCAGGCCAAGGCACAGACAGATGGAGGTCCAGCGCAGTAGTGCGCGCAAGCGCATACGCGAAGCCGCGCGCCGTTCAGCCCGCGGGTCCCAGGCGTTGTCAAGCCGGGCACAGTGGTTTGACGGCGGTTCGATGTTGGGATGCGACATATGCCTCTTGTATTGGAACGAACTCGGCGCGACTCTAAGCGCGGCCATAACGCGGGTCATCCCCAAAAAGGCGGACAAAACCGTAGAACCGGCCAGGTCTTGTTACAGTTGAATACCATGTGGCCTCGCCGGGCCGTTTTCTGGACCCGACATGCCCGACCCTTTGCTTGAATTTCGCGCCGATACCCGATACGACCCGGCCCTGCGCGACCTGGCGGCACGCGGCGATGTGCGTCGCTACCGCAAGGGGACCATCCTGGTACATGAAGGTGACCCCGGTGAAACGGTGTTCATTGTGCTCAGCGGGCGGGTAAAAATCTACAGCGCCGACAGCAATGACAAGGAAATCACGTTTGGGGTATTCGGTGCTGGTGAGTATTTCGGTGAGATGGCGCTCGACGGTGGACCGCGCTCAGCCAATGTACAGACGCTGGAAGCCACCACCTGCTCGGTCGTGACGCGCAGCGCCCTGCTGGCCTTCATCGCGCAGCAGCCGGAGTTTGCCATGGTGCTGTTATCCAAGGTCATACAGCGCCTGCGTCTGGCCACGCGGGACGCCCGCAACCTGGCATTCATCGACGTCTATGGCCGGCTGACGCGCTGCCTGATGGAGCTGGCGCAGCCACAGGCCGAAGGCAGCCACAAGATTCTCGAACGCATCACCCACCAGGAGATCGCCAGCCGGGTCGGCTGCAGCCGCGAAATGGTAAGCCGCATCCTCAAGGACCTCGAGAGCGGTGGTTACATCCGGTTGGTCGAGCGCCGCATTGTGCTGGTGACAAAACTTCCGCAGCACTGGTAGCACCTCCCGGCTACCGGAGTTTTCCGGCCCGGCAGCCGATTAGGGAAGCACTAAGTGCTTCCTTAGGTGCATACGTCACAAATTCTCCGCCACTACGTCACCACCTGTGACGCCCCGGATTTCTTACGCTACTTCCAACGCACTGATCCATGGTCGGCCAACGCCGGCCCGGTACGTTGGGAGCCTCAGCAATGTTTGAACTCATTGAAGACCACTACCATCAGGCCAGCCCGCAGCCTACATCGGCATCCGTCCACTATTCGCCGTACTCCGAAATCGCGCTGTTGCGAACTGCGCTCAACCAGGTGGACTACGGCCTGGTAGCGGTGGAAGCAGACACCGGAGCCATCCAGTTCGCGAATTGCCCCGGCCGCTTGGCGCTGGAGGGTCGGCTGGGCGCGGGGGGGACACGCCAGTTTGCAACCGGTTTGCGCATCATAGGCGGCTGCGTTACGACCTGTCGCGATGGCCACGGCGACACCTTGCGCACTGTGTTGCAGCGCACCAAGTCCGGGCTGCGGGGCTTCCTCAGCCTGGGCACTGGCGACCAGGCAACATCGGTGGCCGTGGTGCCATTGACACCAGCACCGGTCGTCGACACAGGCTCCTACATCGGGCGATCTGGCGCGAGCGGCAGCACCAGTTTTGCATTGCTGGTGTTTGCAAAACTGCATCTGTGTGACGACTCCACCGTGGCGATGTTCGCGCGGGACCGTGGTTTGACCAATGCCGAAAGCCAGGTGCTGGCGCAAGTCTGCAAAGGGCTGCGCCCGTCGGCGATCGCCGACCAGCAAGGCGTCCAGATCTCGACCGTGCGCACACAACTGCGCAGCATCCGCATCAAGACCGGCAGCGACACGATTCGCGAGCTGGTGGGCAAGGTGTCGATATTGCCGCCGATGGCGCGGCAATGGTCCGCAGTCAACAGCCACTGAGTGCGGCGTGCGATGCGAGAATGGGCGCATGCCGTCGCAAAACAGCCCGCCATTCATACATGGAACGGCCACCATGCGCCTGTGCACGGTGCACCAACATCCGCGCAGCTTGGCAGATAGGGGTCCATCGCGCTGAGGACATGACTGCACCAGGCGCAAACACCTTGCGGTTGAAGTTGGGAGTGACCGACGACACGCTGCTGGCGTCGCTGACAGACGATGCGGCGTTGATGCTGGTGGGCGAGGTGTCCGGTCTCGCGCACCGGGTCGGCGCTGTGGATGCGCTCTGGTCAACCGCAAGCAATGGCACACCGGAATCGGCCGACGCCGCAGCGCGATGGCAGCGCAACTTTGGCTCCTGCTTGTTCAAGACACTGCTGCCGCAACGTATCCAGTCCTGGTTTGCATCCGCACCGCAGTGCCAGCTGCATTTGACACTGGACGCGCAATTGGCTGGTATCCCGTGGGAGGCGGCGTATGACGGCCGCGCCCACTGGCTGCATTTTCACGCCGTTTCACGGCGGTTGCTGGGCCAGTTGCCTTCGTCCGCGCCAGGATTCTCCGGCCGTCGCGTGCGGCCCACCAAGGTATTGCTGCTGCTGCACGGCACTCCGACCGTGGCGGCGCAGGCCTACCAGCGTGCAGTGCTCGACACGCTGCGATCACACACGATGCTGCAGGCTCAAACAGCGAGTTCACTGGACTGGTCGGGAACCACGCTGACCGGCCCGCAGCATGCCGATATCGTCCACCTGATCAATTGCACTACGGATGATCTGGAAGATGCGCAGGCCAGGCAGACACTCTGGCCGGTTCTGGAGGCAGCGCGGCTGGTGCTTGTCGATGGAGTCGGCGACGCCGGATCGATGGCGGCATGGCTGCGCAGAACGCCGGCGGTCGCCAGGCTGCTGGCGTTGCAACCGACGGTGCTTGCGATCCAGCGCCCGGTGTGGCAACACGCAAGCCCACAACTCGCGCATCAGCTATACCGGGCTTTCGGCGACGGCAAACCGCCCGGGGACGCACACACGTCAGTCCTCGCTGACAACGCAGTACTGATCATTTTTGGCGAACCTGTCCTGCACTCGCAAGACCACCTGCCCCAGGTCGAGGAAGATCGCAGTTTCCGGCAAATCACCGCGCTGTCCTACGATCTTGTGGGCTCAACCCAGATGATGCGCACCCTGGGTATCGAGCAATACAGCCTCAAGCTGAGAGACTACCACCGCCGTTTCGCATCGGTGGTCGACCGCTGGGGCGGACAGAGTGATCAGCCACAGGGCAACGACGGCGTGATGTGTTATTTCGGCGCACGCCATGTACGCGAAGATACCGTTCGTGTCGCCGTGCAGGCGGCCCGACAACTGCTGGAAGTGGCAATCCACATGCAGGTCGAAATCCGCATCGGTCTGGCCACGGGCGAGGTCGCCGTGAATGCGGACCACCTGGTGGGCCTGGCGATCCATCTGGCGGCGCGCATTCAGGCACTGGCACCGGCAGGCAGCATTCTGACCTGTGTCACTACCGCCGAATTGGCCAAATCGCACTTCAGGCTCGACCCGTACCTGTACAACCAGACCCTCAAGGGCTTCTCCGGCACCACTACCGTCTTCAGGCTTGGGAAAGCGCATGTGGCGGTGCCGCCAGAGATTGCCACGGACGCCGACACCATGCCGCTGTGCGGACGACGATCAGAGCTGGGCCGCCTGGAACTGGCATGGAAACTGGTGGAAACGCGCGGCACACAGTGGCTTCTCGTCGCTGGTGAGGCCGGCATCGGCAAGTCGCGGCTCGTGGACACCTTTGTCAGGGACATCCGGGACAGCCGCCATGGGCGGGCCTTTGTCTGCCGCTGCTACGCCGAAACCACCGCGCGCGCCTTCGGCCCGATCATCGACCTGATGGAGCGCTGGTTCAACATAAGCACCACAGACGACGTTGCGACCCGCCAGGCCAAACTGTCACGACCAGCGTCTGACCAGGGCGTTGCATCGATAGACTGGCTGGCGATTCACTACCTGATGGGCCTGCCAACGCAGGATTTGCAGCAGCCCAAGCTGCACACACCACAGGAGCCGCGCCGACGCATGGTCATGCGCGCCATGGTCACGTGGTTGCTCAACCTGGCGCGCAATCAACCCGTCTGTCTGGTGGTCGAAGATGTGCAATGGGCGGACCCATCGACACTGGAATATCTGCAGCGGCTGCGTGACGACGCTGACGACGACGCTCTTCTGGTGCTGCTGACCGAGCGCACCGAACCCGCGCTGCGCCCAGACAACTATTTGGTTGATGATGTGCTGACACTGGGTCGGCTGCCCAACGCAGCCGTACTTGAAATGATCGGCGGGCTGGACGGCAGCCAGTCGCTGACGCGCCAGCAGGCTGGTTTGATCGTCGACAAGTCAGACGGTGTGCCGCTGTTTGTAGAAATGTCCACCCGCATGCTGATTGACGCGCTGCATGCAGTGGACGCTCCGGACGTATCCGCACGCGCGGGGGAATTTCCGATACCAGTCACGCTGCGAGCATTGCTGTTGCAGCGTCTGGACAACCTGGGGCCGGCGCGGCTGCTGGCGCAGTTGTGCAGCGTCATCGGGCGCGAATTCCCGCGCAGCATGTTGCTGTCATTGTGCACAGCCCAGGTGACGGCAATGAGCGTCGAGCGGGTACACATGCACCTTGGTGCATTGCTGCGCAGTGGCTTGTTGTTGCCGCGCCATACTTCGGACAGCAACGACACGCAATACCATTTCCGCCACGCCCTGCTGCATGAGGCGGCTTACCAGTCGATGTGGGAAACAGATCGCCGCGCACTGCACCGCTCTATCGCGCGGGTGATCGAAGAGCGCATGCCCGACGTAACGGCAAACCAGCCGGAGTTGCTGGCCCACCACTACCAAGCTTGTGAGTCAGCAGAACTGGCCGCCAAATGGCACTGGCTGGCAGCCCGCAGGTACAAGAGCGCCGAGGCGCACAGCGAAAGTCTCGCCCATCTGGCTTCGGCCAAGCGTTTTTTGCAAAAAACGCCACCCACGGTGCAGCGTCTGGCAAGCGAACTGGAAATCGAACTGACCATGGCTGGCCAGTTGATCGCCACCAGCGGTTACGGCTCGAATGCCGCCGGCCAGAGTTATCTGGCAGCCCTGCCGCTGGCGCAGCAGCTCGGTGACAACAAGGCTCTGCTGCGTGCGCAATTGGGCTTGCAGGCCTACCACCTGATGCGTGCCGACTTCGAACAAGCGCACGCTTTCCTGGCACAGGCGCAAGCCACGGCGCAGGAGTTCAACGATCCTCTCACCCGCGCGCAATGCCTGTTCGCATTGGCCTACATGCTGCACCACCAGGGCCGCGCGCAGGAAATGCAGGAGAACTGCGACCGTTGCCTGCGCGTATGCCGCGAATCGGTGATGCAAGGCAAGCTGGCGCACAGCCCGCAAGTGATGAGTCTGATGTATTCATCAGTCTCCCTGTGGGAAACCGGGCAGGTAGACCTGGCGCGCCAGCGCGCGCACGAGGGTGTGGCCATCGCGCAAAGCCTGGGACAAAGGCTCGGCCTGGGTCAGGCGCTTGGCATGCAGGCCATGGTACTGATGTGGTGCGGGGAGTTCGAACAGGCCCGCCATATCAGCCAGCAAGCAATCGAGGTCTGCCAGGCGGGCGGGCACGACATGTGGACTGCACATGCACGCCTGATCCACGGCTGCTGCCTCGGCGAGCTGGGCGACCCGGAACACGGCTTGGCAATGATGGATGCCGCTTATGCGCTGTGGACGTCGACTGGCACGGTCGTCACCCGCACCTTCTATCTGGCATTGCGCGCGAGCGCCTGCGCCGCCTTGGGCCGTGTCGCAGAAGGCCTGGCCCTCGTGGACGAAGCCTGCCGCATCGTGCGCGAGCACGGGGAGCGTTATTACGAGCCCGAGGTGCTGCGCGTGAAAGGCGATCTGCTGCTGTTGCAGCGAGCACACGATCGCGCAGACAACTTCGCCCTGGCGGACGCCGCTTTCGCTGCAGCCCGGGATGCCGCGCGTACTCTCGGATACCACTCATTGGGATTACGCGTTGCCTCCAGCATGGCGCAGCGAAGTCTGCAGTGCGGACAAAAAGGCGCCGCCTTTGCAATGCTGCAAGACGCCCTGGATGCAGTGCCCGAAGGGAAAACAACCCGAGACCAGATCGTGGCAAGGCAGCTGCTCGCGGCGGCCAGCGACTGATGACATGGGGTATCGACCCCTGCCAAGCCAAGACCATCGCCTGCCCAGAATCAAAAACAACAACCGGAGACAACACCCATGAGTTTCGTCGATGACTTCCGCAACGCAAAAATTGACAAAGGCGAAGCACACGCCAATCGACTGCTGTTTTCGTGGCTCAGTTGCGACACACGGCGCCGCGCACTGTACGACGAACTGATCGAGGAAAAACAGATATTGATGTTCGAGAGTCGTGCGTTCTTCAACGACCAGTCACACTCCGGATTCGAAGATCGACCCAAAAAGTTCCGGCAAAAAGCCTGTCTGGTGGTGCACCCGGACCATGTGGCGGAGGTCTACAAGAATTCCGGAGAGTGTGCGTGGAGCAATACCCCCTACAAGGATCTGGGCGGTACTTTCATGCTGGCGCTGGACGAACCCGCCCCGGACCCGGCCAGTGGACAAGTCGACAGTTTCCTCAGTCCTCGCGCCCAACGCGAATACTGCTACAAACTGCTGCAGCGGCTGACCACGAGTTTCGACTGCATCGCCACCGTCGCGTTCAAGGCCGGCGCCGGCCTGGCACTCAAGCAGCGCGACTTCGACCTGGCCGAGTTGGCCGAAATGGTCGCGGTCAACTACGTGGCGCGACTGTTCGGATTTTCCCAGGCGGATTTGCCGCTCCTGAAGACCACCGCGAACGCCATCGGCAATGGTCTGATGTTTGTCAATGCCGGACAACACTTCATCACCGATTCAACGGCGCTGCCGCTGGCCAAGCAAGCCCTGAGCAAACTGAGCAACCGTGCCGCCGAGTTGATCGACCTGTACGACCGGGCGATTGAGCAGGAGCAAATCGACCGCAGCACGGATTTGCAAGAGGAGTTCAAGGAGCTGCGCGACACCTGGTTCGAGAATCCTGCGCAACCCAGGGAGAGCGGCAAATTCCAACAACTCAAGGACCTGAACTTCCGCCCATTGATGGAGTTGATGGCCAACGAACAACAGTACGGCATACGCGCCTCGGCCTACTCGACGACCGAAAAAGCAATCATGGTGGCAGGGCTGGTCAGTGGCACCATCACGAACCTGCGCGCCGCGGTATGTATCGCTGTGCAGCAATTTTTCGAATTGCCATTCAAGGACCTCGACCGGGTGCGGTCAGCGGCCAAGGATGCCCGCGTGCAACACCACGACGCCAACTGGACCGACACGCAAGCCGGTGTGTTCCGGGCTCTGGTCGAGGAAGCCCTGCGTATCAACCCGCCGCCGCCCTTTGTGCCACGCCGTGCGGCCAAAACGATGAAATTGGGTCATCAGCAGATCGACAAGGATTGCGCCCTGATCATTGCCGTCGGTGGCGCAAGTTACGGCGGCAATCCCTTTTCCATAGATGCGACGCCCAGCCGGTCCGAGCCGCCGGACACTCTGGTTGACGCCGCACGCAAGGAAACCGACTGTCCATTCAGCAAGGTGTTTGGCGGTAGGCCGGAGACCGTCACGCCCGACGGGTCGGCGCAATACCGGCACTCCTGCATCGGCCGGGACCTTGCCATGTACAGCGTCAGCTACACCGTGCGCCAGTTGATGCTGTTGCCCGGACTGACCCAGTCGCTGGACCAATCCACCGGTGAAGTCGTTGGTCTGGTCAAGCGCGCCGGCTTCATCTGCGAGCGTTACCCACTGGAGTACGAGCGCGAAAAGCTGCTGCGCCAGTCGCCGCTGCAAACCGTCTTGCAGGTCAGGAACCCGGTCCCCGAGCATGCCGCTGCCCTGCGTCAGGTGCTGCAATTTGGCGCGCCGTTCATCGAGAAGGTGTTGCGTGAGGCGCGCCATGTGCACTTCGCGTCGTTCATGTTCCTGGACAACGACAGCAAGCTGGTGCTGTTTACCGCCTATGACGGTGACTTCGACGCCTACATCGGGCACTTCGCGCGCGAATTTGGGCCACTGTTTGACCGCTTCTTCTCGCACATTGAGAACGGGCCACCGGCACCCATCGCCAAACATCCGTTCGAGTTTGTGCAGTTCCTGCGGCGCTTCCAGCAACCAGCCGTTGGTGGCCTGTTCTTCAGCGCCTATCCGGAGGTTCAGGTGGACCAGATCCGATCCCATTTCGACAAAGACCGGCGCTTCGATTTTTTCACCATGGAAGGTGAAAAATGACGACAACACCGTGGGAAACAATGGCGCAGCGCCTGATAACCCGTGGCTACAAGGGACTGCATCGTCGCAACTACCTGGTCCAGGTCTACAACGACGACAACGATGCGGCATTGGCGAGCACGGATGAAGCGAAAGCCAGACTGTCCGGTGTCAGGTGGGCGCGTTGGGGTGAACAGGGCGCATTGCCAAGATCAGTGCTGTACCAATTGCTGACTCTTTGGCGTGCACAAGGCAACTTGTGCGATGGCAGTGGCCCAAAGCAGGGCGCAGGCAATACTGAACTCGGCCCTGCGCACCCTGACTCGTGTTATGCGGTGGATATCGGGATCACGTTCGCCGGTTTTTCGCAGCTCGGCACCCACCATCAGATGCTCGACCTGTTCCGCCAGAAGGCTCCCGCGTTTGCCGAGGGCGCATTCCTGCGCGCCAGCAGGTGGCTGGGTGACTCCGGGCCAAGTGACCCGGAACGCTGGACCACCCGCTACCGCAAAGACCAGACACATGTGGTGTTGATCGTGCATGCTGCTGGCGACCCGGGGAATACAGGAATCCAGGCATTCGAATCAAGCATGTGGCGAAGGCTGGGGCCACCGGACGCCGCGCCGGGCCTTCTGACCGGCCACTGGGTGGAACAAAGCAGCGTCCTCGATGACCCACGTGAAGTGCACTTTGGTTACATCGACGGCCTTTCGACACCACAGTACCTGTCCTCCCGCAGTAACACAGCCGCCAGGGAGCCATCACCATTCAACGTCCATGCGCTTGGCGAGCTGCTCCTGGGGCACGCCAGGAATGACGGGTCAAATCCCTGGGTCATGCCCGGCGCACGGGCGCAAATGAGCGGAAATGCGGACCTGCGGCCCGAACCGGAAACCATCGCCTACCGCGAATTTTTTCGCGATGGAAGCTTTGGTGCCCTACGCAACATGTACCAGGACGTGGCTGCATTTGAAGGCTTCGTGGATTGTCAGGCGCGACTGCTGCAGGGCTGCGAAGAACGGAACGACATTGAATACACCAAGGGATGGATCAAGGCAAAAATGATGGGCCGCTGGCCCAACGGTGCGCCCGTCGGCTACACGCCAATGCCCGCTGATCGCGAACACCGCGAGGCGAGGCGCAAGGTGAGGATCGAAGCCAGGTATCCGGCAAACGACGGCGATAAGGAACCGGACAACAATTTCTCGTACAAACAAGACCTCGATGGGTTCAAGTGTCCCTTTGGCGCCCACATCCGGCGCATGAACCCGCGTGATGACCCAGTGGTTCCGGCGCTACGACGCCCTTTGCTGCGGCGCGGCTTGCCTTATGGCGAGAAGTATTCCGCGCAGTTGGACAATGCAAAAGCCGAACGCGGGTTGTTGGGCTTGTTTTTTTGCGCCAGTCTGGAGGAACAGTTCGAGCATGTGCTGGGCAACTGGACGAACAACAACCCGATGGGCATTCCCCACACCCATGCAGGCCGCGACCCCATCATCGGCAACCAGGACCCATTGAGTAACGTATTCGATATACCGGTCGACCCGCAGGGGCGCGATCCGGAGTTCAACTTCGAGGACAAACCTGGCAGGCCGATACGCCTCAATGGGCTTGGCTCCTTCGTCGCCACGCGCGGCACCTGTTACGCTTTTTTCCCCAACGTCGACGCTCTGGCCCAGATCGCCAGCGGTGCTCTGCATCCGTTGCGGCGGTTTCGATGACCCGCGTCAGGGCGCAACCACAAAGCGGCTTTGCGCCGACTGCAAACGCGGACACCCCACTTCCTGAGCCGCTGAGTCCGTTGGATCGTCCCCCGCTGGAGCGGTACTGCGATCTGGTGCTCAAGGGTGGAGTGGTGGACGGCGTCATCTACCCGGGGGTCTTGATCGAGTTGGCGCGCGCCTACCGGTTTCAGAGCCTGGCTGGCACCTCGGTCGGCGCCATCGCCGCCGCGCTGGCGGCTGCGTGTGAATATGCGCGGCGCTTCGGCTCCAACAGCGGCTTCAACGAGGTGTTACGGACCCTGCCAGACGAACTCGGCAAGCGGCCCGCTACTGGACCCCACGCCACGGTGTTGCGGTCACTCTTTCAAACTGGGCCCCATTTGCAAAGACTCTTTGATGTCGCGGTTGCCGCTGCCTCGGTCAAACGCAAAGACTCTTGGGGCCAATTGACGCGATCACTGTGCCGTCAGTACCGTTGGCCGCTGATCATCGGATTCCTTGCCGGGTCCGTGCTGTGGTTATTGCTGACCGTATTGCTGCATGGCATGACGTTCTTCGCACTCTTTCGCTGCAGTTGGCCAGTGCTGTTGGTCTGGATTGGCGCGATTGGTACGGGCGTGGTTGCCGCGACCATCAGCATGGGTTTGTCCATATATTGCGATGTGCGCAAACTAACGCGCGAACCGGGTTTCGGATTTTGCAGCGGCCGCTCGACCGATGGCGACAAGACCGAGGGATTGACCGATTGGCTGCACCGAGGCATCCAGGGAGCGGCGGGTCTCTCCACCGGGCGACCATTGA
>JANLVB010000357.1:0-4273 GCA_031363785.1 Betaproteobacteria bacterium | reverse complement strand
CCCTCAACGAGGTGTTGCGGGATGACTTCATCAAGGACTCGATCGGAGGTGTGGGTCGCTGGAACAAGGTGATCGAGAAGGCGGGCATAACGTTCCGGCTGCAGACCCCGCACAAGGCGTTTCACCGCAACATCGGTGCCCTGGCCGGCGTCAAGGTGTCGCCCGACGGGCGCGTCGTGGGTGAGGCCGAATGGAGCGCACAGGTCGATGCCTGGTTGCCCGGCGGCAATGACCGCGCCTTTGTCGCCAGTTTGATGGGTCGGGTCGTCGAGCCGGGCAAGTTCGCGAACTGGATTGCCCCGCCGGTGATGGGCATCAACCGCCAGCCGGTGGATTTCGACTACGTGCGTTTTGCCTGATGGCCATGGAGAGCGCGGACACGGCTGTCCTGCGGCAGCACCTGATCGACCCCGAGATCTGCATCCGCTGCAACACCTGCGAGGCCACCTGCCCGGTGGGCGCCATCACACACGATGACCGCAACTATGTGGTGGACGCCTCGAAGTGCAACCTGTGCATGGCCTGTATTTCGCCGTGCCCGACCGGCTCCATCGACAACTGGCGCACCGTGCCGCAGGCGATGGCCTATTCGACTGCCGACCAACTGACCTGGGACGCGCTGCCGGCAGAGTTGCCAGCGCAGCCGTTGGCGGCCCTGGCCATGGATGCTGGTGCACTGCAGCCGCAGGCCGCAGCCACACCTGCGCCGGACGCAGAGCCAGGCGCCGAGATGCCGTTCAACAGCATCGCCTATGGCGCCACCTTGCCGCCCTGGTCGGCTGCGCATCCTTACACCAACCTCTATGGTCCGAAAGCTGCCCAGGCTTGCATCAGCGCCACGGTGGTTGGCAATGTGCGCGTCACCGAGGTTGGCCGCGAGTACGACACACACCATGTGGTGCTGGATTTTGGCGCCATGCCATTCCCGGTGCTCGAAGGGCAGTCGATTGGTGTCCTGCCGCCGGGACTCGACGCCGCGGGCCGGGCCCACCATGCACGCCAGTATTCGGTGGCCAGCCCGCGCAACGGCGAGCGACCGGGTTACAACAACGTCTCGTTGACCGTCAAACGGGTGCTGCAGGACCACCAGGAGCGCCTGGTGCGCGGGGTCGCATCCAATTACCTGTGTGATCTGCAGGTGGGTGACCGGGTGCAGGTGATCGGGCCGTTTGGTGCCAGCTTCCTGATGCCGAACCACCCACTCTCTTGTATCGTGATGATCTGCACCGGTACCGGCAGCGCACCGATGCGCGCCATGACCGAGTGGCGGCGGCGCCAGCGTGCCACGGGCAAATTCGAAGGTGGGAAGTTGCTGCTGTTCTTTGGCGCGCGCAGCAAACAGGAGTTGCCGTATTTCGGCCCGCTGCAGAGCCTGCCGAAGGATTTCATCGACAGCAATTTCGCATTTTCACGCGCGCCCGGGCTGCCGAAACGGTATGTGCAGGACGTGATGCGCGAGCGCGCCGCCGATCTCGCGGCCCTGCTGCAGGACGCGAACAGTTACTTTTACGTCTGCGGCCTGAAAAGCATGGAAGAAGGTGTGCTGCTGGCGCTACGCGATGTGGCGCAGGCGGCTGGCCTGGACTGGCCGACGATTGCCGGCGCGCTCAAGGCGCAGGGACGCCTGCATCTGGAGACATATTGAATTGGAGCCGGCGGCGTGTCGTGAACTGCCGTCGCGTGCCGCTGATCGGGTCATCGAAGGCGAGGCACTGGGCCAGCAACTGCAGCGGTCGTTGGTAATCGGGCACGCCTTCGGGCGTGAGCACCGGGTAGATGCCGTCGTTTTGGATCGGCAGTCCGAGGGATGCCATGTGCACGCGCAGCTGGTGCCGGTGCCCGGTGATTGGCCGCAGGCGGTAACGTGCCAGGCCACCGTGCACTTCCAGTACCTCGATGTGTGTGCTGCTGTTGGGTGCGCCGGGCACCTCGTGCTGCTGCATGAAGTGGGGTGACTCTGCCAGCCGCGACTGGTGCAGCAGCGGTAATTGCAGGTCGCTGCGCCAAGGCGCGATCGCTTCGTAGATTTTCTCCACCCGGTGTTCGCGAAACAAGGCCTGGTAGGCATTGCGGCTGGCGGGTTGCACCGAGAACAGTACCAGCCCTGCAGTATCGCGGTCGATGCGGTGTATCGGCACCAGGTCATCGAGCCCCAGGCTGCGTTTGAGGCGCACCAGGGCGGTCTGCTGCAGGTAGTGGCCCGAGGGCATCACCGGCAGGAAGTGCGGCTTGTCGATCACCACCAGGTGCGCGTCACGGTACAGAAGCTCGGCCTCGAACGGGATCGGCACCTCTGCCGGGACCGAGCGGTAGTAATAGACCCGCAGCGGAGTGCAGTAGGGGCGCAGCGGTGTTACCAATTGCCCGAACTCATCGACAACTTCGCCGTCATGCAAGCGTTGCAGCCAGACCTCGCGTCCCTGTGCCGGAAAACGCTGCAGCAGGAATTCGAGGATGGTGGGCCAGGGGCCGGGTGGCAGCCCGACACAACTGGCGCCTACACCGTCGCGTGTGGTCAGCCCGTGCCGGGGGTCAGTGACCACGCTGGCGACAACCATCAGGAGTCCTCCGTGCTGCGCACTTCGGAATTCGCCTTGGGAGCGGCCCGGCGGCTCATCAGGAGTCCTCCGCACAAGGCGCTGCGCTCATACAGCGCGTCGATGAAATACCAGATCCCATACACCGTGGCCCAGGCCCAGGCCGCGTTTCTCGAACTTGGTCAAGGGCCGGTAGGCGGGCTGCACGGCATAACCTGCGAGTGCGGGGTGGGAGGTGGCGAATCGGTTGTGCAGCAGGGGTTCCGCGCCCAGCACCTGCAGCATCTGTTCGGCATAGGGTTGCCAGTCGGTGGCGCAATGCAGGTAGGCACCGGGTTTGAGCCGTGCGGCAAGCTGCGCCACCAGCACGGGCTGAATCAGGCGGCGCTTGTTGTGGCGTTTCTTGTGCCACGGGTCGGGGAAGAAGACATGTACACCATCCAGCCCAGCCTGGGGGTGTGCAGGGCTCCAAAGCGGCAACATGTGGTCGATCAGCTCCACCGCATCGTGCGCAATGATGCGGATGTTGGTCAGACCCTGTGCCTCGATTCGTTTGAGCAGTGCACCGACGCCTGGCGCATGCACCTCGCAACACAGGAAGTCGGTACCCGGCAATTGGGCGGCGATGTGCGCTGTTGCCTCGCCCATGCCAAAGCCGATTTCCAACACCAGCGGCCGCGCCATGGACCCCATGGGCGTGGCGTCGCTTGTGGTGCGCAGCTGTGGATAGATGGTTGCCAGACCGTCACCGGAGTTGTCAAACGGCAGAATGAATCGGGGCCCGAGAGCGGCGACGGCCTGGGCCTGGCCACTGGTGGTCCTGCCCGAGCGCAGCACGAAGCTGCGGATGCGCTGCGGGTGCAACACATGGGCCGGTGCGGTCGGGCTGGAGCCGGGGACTGGGGTGGTACTCACGGCTGCGGATTGTAGAGTTCGCGCCACTGCGCAACCCAGCCGGCGAGTGCCTCTGGCAGCGCCGCGCGCGCCGGTCCCAGGCCAAGCACCTGCGCCGCCGATTCCAGGGCATGTAGGGGCTGCGTTGTGTCTACCGGCTGCGCACCGGTTTGTTTCGAGAGTTTTTCCCCTGCGGCGTTGACGACCAGCGGTGTATGCAGATAACGCGGCGTGGGCAGGGCCAGAGCCTGCTGCAACAGAATCTGGCGCGCTGTGTTGTCGGCCAGGTCGGCGCCGCGCACCACGTGCGTCACGCCTTGTGCAGCATCGTCCACAACCACGGCGAGCTGGTAGGAGAAGCTGCCGTCGGCGCGTTGCAGCACAAAATCACCCACATCCTGTGCCACGTCCTGCTGTTGCGCTCCGAGCCGGCGGTCGATCCAATGCGTTATGCATGGCGCTGTATTTGCGGCTGTCACGCGGAACCGGGTCGCCAGCGGCGCTCTGCCGCCATTGCCCAGGCGGCAGGTACCGGGGTAGACCAGTTCGCCGTGGCGGGTGCGGCGTCGGCCCAGGGCTGCGAGGGCGGCCTCTATGTCCTTGCGTGAACAGGCGCAGGGGTAACAGGCCCCTTGCTGTTGCAGTTGCTGCAGTGCGCCTTGATACAACGATTGGCGTTGTGACTGCCATTGCGGTACCTCGTCCGGCAGCAGGCCCAACGCGGCGAGTTGCTGCAAGTTGGCCCGGGCCCATTCGGGCCGGCAACGCGTGTGGTCCACGTCTTCGATACGTACCAGCCAGCGCGCCGTGGGGCCGGCTGCGCGCGTATCCAGCCAGCTGGC
>JANLVB010000350.1:0-8892 GCA_031363785.1 Betaproteobacteria bacterium | reverse complement strand
CGGCGTTTGCTGTAGTACGCGCATACGCACACGATGTGTGTACACAACCTGCCGGAATTTCGGAATCGCCACAGCGGCCAATACGCCCAAAATGACAATCACCATTACCAACTCAATCAACGTAAATCCGCGTTGCAATTGCTTCATGTTTCGCCTCACAAATGGTTGTTACAGGTTGCCACAGGGCAGTCACGACAAATTTTAATCCGGGCACGCCTCGAGTAGTCGAAGTTTGTTCGCCAACTGCCAACGGCAAGTGAGTTTTTTGCCTTTTAACCTGGCTAAAGCGGTGTGCCGCTGACCGCTCATTCGATAGTCTGGCCCTGCCAGGAATAACGGCCCAGCGCTTGCAGTCGGGTCGGCCCGCCGGACCGGACAAGCTGAAACAGCAGTATTTCGCTCACCCCGCTTTCAGAAACAAATCGGGCGTCGGCCGGAACATAGGCCACACAGTCACATGTCGGGTCAAAATACCATCCTGGCCCGGTGGCGGCGAGCCGGGCCACGTCGTTTTCGCCTTGGTAATTGCCGGGCAATTGCTGCAGCAGAAAAAACGGGTTTCGTTGTGAATTTACAACCATTCGTGGCGGTGAGGCTTTTTGGCCGATGTACTCGACCACCATCGCCGTGCGCAGCGCCGCCAAATTGGTACGCACCGCCGCCAGTTCCGCCTGCGCCTGCACGTCAAGCGACTTGTGCAACAACAACAGGGCGAATATGGTCAAGACCGCTGCAACTATCGCCCATTCGATGAGGTGCCGGGCAACACCCACCGGGCCACGATGCAGCGCGTGGGCCCCCGCCAACTAGCCGCCCCCCTTGCCCATCGCCGCCTGACCCATGCTCCACAACGGCAGGAAGACTCCCAGAGCCAGGATCAGCACCAAGATCGCAATCGCAGCCAGCAAGACAGGTTCGATCGCCGCCGACAGACCCTTGATGTTGTAGTCGGTCTCGCGCTCGTACATGCCGGCAATCTCAAACAGCAGCGAATCGAGTTCCCCGGTTTCCTCGCCTACTGCAATCATCTGCAGCACGACCGGGGTAAAGACCCCGCTGGCCGCAGCGCAGCGTGAGATGCTCTCGCCGCGCTCGATGCCGTCGCGCATCTGCTCGATGCGCGCGCCGATGTAGGCGTTGTCCACCGTCTGCGCCACCACGGTCAGGGCCTGCACCAGCGGCACGCCGCTCTGGCTGGACAAGGCAAAACTGCGGGCAAAACGCGCCAGCGTGGCCTTGAACACAATCTCGCCCACCATGGGCAACTTGAGCTTGCGGCTGTCCCACCAGTAACGCCCCGCGGGTGTGCGCAGGTAGGCACGCCCACCCACCACCGCCAGCACCAGCAGCGCCAGCAACAGCGGCCACCATGCGACCATGAAGGCGGAAAACCCCAGCAGGCCACGCGTGATGATCGGCAACTCGGCGTTGAACCCGGCAAACACCTTGGCGAATACCGGAATCACAAACACGTTGATGATCACCAGCGCGATGGCCATGGCGATGATCACGAAGGTCGGATACCGCATGGCCTGTTTGATGCGTTCGCGCACATCGCGCTCGAACTCCAGGTGTTCGTTGAGCCGCAGAAACACCTCGGTCAGCCGACCGGTCATCTCACCCACACGGATCATCGAAATGTAGAAGGCGCCAAAGTGGCTGATATGCCGCGCCAGGGCCACTGACAGCTCGCGTCCCTGGTCCAGGCTGTTGCGCACATCCTGAAGCAGTTCCACCATGGCCGGCTTGACGGCAGAGGCCTGCAAACCGCCAAATGCCCGCAGAATCGGCACCCCGGCCTTGTTCAAGGTATACATCTGGCGCGAGAACACCAGGATGTCCTCCACCGTGATGGCCTTGCGGTTGAGCCGCACCCACCAGTTATCCTGCGCCTGCGTCGCAACATCTGCCGCCGCCGCGATAAACACCGGGGCCACGCCCATCGCCACCAATTGGTCAGCAACGGCAGACTCGCCAGCCGCCTCCAGTTGCCCCTGTACCAGTTCGCCGCGGCCATTACGCCCGCGCCATGCAAAACTTGCCATTCGTTCGCCGGCCTAGACGTCGAAATCCTGTCCGACCCGCAAGGCTTCGGCCACCGAGGTCTTGCCCTGGCGCACCAGATCCAGCGCATGGTGCGCGATGGTGTGGCCCTTCATCCGCTCCCGCCCGGCCTGCATGAAAACCGCAGGCTCGCCGCGTGTGGCTGCGGCAGTCAGTACAGCGTCCATCTCGAGCAACTCGTAGACACCCTGACGACCCGCGTATCCGGTGCCGTTGCAGGCCGAACAGCCGCGGCCCCGCTTGGGCACGATCTGCTCGCCGGGCGGCGCCATGGCCAACAGCCAGGCATGCTCCTGGGCGCTGGGCTCATGGGGCTCGGCACACACGTCGCAGTTCAGCCGCACCAGCCGCTGGGCAATCACCGCCTGCAGCGAGGTGGCGACCATGAAGGGTGGCACACCCATGTCCAGCAACCGGAATGGCGTGCTGACCGCGTCCCGCGTATGCAGGGTGGACAAGACCAGATGGCCGGTGATGGCGGCGCGCAACCCGATCTCCGCGGTCTCGGAGTCGCGCATCTCGCCCACCAGGATGACATCCGGATCCTGCCGCAGGCAGGCGCGCAGCACGCGCGCGAAGGTCAGTTCAATCTTGTCGTTGACCTGCACCTGCGACAGGCCTGGCAGGCGGTACTCCACCGGGTCTTCGACCGTGATGACCTTGAGCTCCGCCGCGTTGATCTCGGCCAGCGCCGCGTACAGTGTCGACGTCTTGCCCGAGCCGGTGGGGCCAGTCACCAGCACCAGGCCAGAACTGCGCCCGAGCACCTCGCGAAAGCGCCGCAACATGTCGGCCGGCATGCCGATCGCATCGAGCCGGCGCATGCCGCTGCCCTGATTCAGCAAACGCATCACCACTGACTCGCCGTAGTTGGTCGGCAAGGTCGACAGGCGCACGTCGATGGTGGCATCCTTCAGTCGCACGCTGAAGCGCCCGTCCTGCGGCAGGCGCTTTTCGGAGATGTCGAGACCGGCCATCAGCTTGAGACGTTGTGCCAGTGGCGGGCCGACGCGTTTGTCGGCCTCGGTCTGGGTTTGCAGCACCCCGTCCACACGCACACGGATCTGCAAGCCGGACTCCTGCGGCTCGATATGCACATCGGACGCGCCAACCTGGGTCGCATCTTCGAACATCGACTGCAGCAGGCGCACCACCGGCGCACCTTCCAGGCCGGCGTTCGCCGTCAGTTCGCCAAAATCGACCGCGTCACCGAGGTCTTTTTCCAGCGCCCGCGCCAGGCCACTGATTTCTTCGGTGCGCCTGTACAAGCGGTCCAGCGCCAGTGGCAACTGGCTCTCCGGCACCGCGGCGATACCGATGTTGCGCTTGAGCAGACGGGTGAGTTCGTCGTACGCCGCCAGGTCCAGCGGGTCGGCCAGCGCCACCAGAAGGCTTTCGCCCTTGTCCTCCAACACCAGCGCGCGAAAGCGCCGCGCCGCCGACTCCGGCAACAGCTTGACCACGTCGGCGCGAAACGGAAAGGTCTTCAGGTTGACGAACGGTATGCGCAGCTGCCGCGCCAGGCCGTTGGCCAGCAACTCGTCGGTAATGATGCCGCTCTCGATCAGCAGCCGGCCCGTCTTCTTGCCGGTCTGGCGTTGCAATTCCAGGGTTTGTTGCAACTGCTCCTGCGAGATCAGTCGCTGCTGGACCAGCACATCACCGAGCCGCAGCTTCTCCGGTCGGCCAAAGGCGGGTCGTACTTGTTCAGGAGTGGAGACAGTTGCAGAGGCCATGGGTGCGGGTCACTCCTGAGCTTTCTGTTTCTGTACTTCAGTGCAGGTGCCTGGGCTTGCGGCCACCACCATGGCCAGACGGGCCATGGCCACCACCACCGCGGGGGCGTTTTCCGATGTCGAGCGAATTGGCCAGTGCGTCGAAGCGTTGCGCGAACAACTTGTCGATCTCGCCCACCACACCCGACAACTCGGCGCCATCGAAATGGCGCTCCATCATGCCGACCACATCCTGTACCAGCAGGTCGCGCTGCACCTGCATGATGGCGGCCGGGTTGGGGCCGACGAACAGCATGGTGAAGTCGTCGCGCGACTCGGCCCACTGCTCCTCTTCGTCGTCTTCCTCGAATTCAGTGTCATAGAAACTCACCTCGATGGCGGCACCGGTTTCCGCCAGATCGTTGAGGTTCATGCACATTTCGTCCAGCGTCTGGCGGAAATCCTCGTCGCCGGCGACCGTCCAGCACAACTGCAGCATGTGTTCCGGCGCATCGAACTTGATGCCAGGCTCGTCCTCGTAGGAGCTGCGTGCGCCATCCGCCAGCGAACGGGCACCGGCATACTTCCACAGCGGTTTGAGCGCGTCCTGGATCTGCTCGAATTTCACCTGGTCGCGCAGCAACACTTCGCCGTGGATGTGAATCTCGAATGGTGCGTTGGTACGTGGCATGGTCAAAGTGTACTGGTGCCCGGGACCGGAATCGAACCGGTACGCCCCTTATGCAGGAAAGCGGCGGATTTTAAGTCCGCTGTGTCTACCAATTTCACCACCCGGGCGGCTGCAGATATTGTCGGACAATTTTGGATGCGCCTCGGCTCCAGCCGCTAAATCTTGAACGCCTCCAGCGATTCTGGTGCAAACAACTCGCGCGGCTCGAGCAGCCGCATGGACAGACCCTGCTCGAAATGGTAGCGCAGAAAAGTGCGCAGGTTGGCCTCGTTTTTCTCGAAGCCATAGGGCCAGAAGTCGTCGCCCATCTCGCGCTTGACCTGCTCCACATGCGATGTCAGCCATGGCAACATGGTCTTGAGTGCGGCCGTCTCGTACAAGTCCTGGTAACTGCGCCGTTGAGACTCCCACAGGGCTTTCATCATGGATTGCGCAATCCAGCGGTTCGCCTCGTAGACATCGCGGCGCATCGCCACCGTGTGCATGATCGGGAACAGCCCGGTTTCCCTGAAGTAGTTGCGCTCCACCTGCTCATAGTCTTCAAACAGGCGCTTCACCCGCCCGCCACCGCGCAGGAAACTCGAGGGCATGCGCGCCGTATACAAGGCATCGATCTCGCCATCAAACAGCATTTGCGACAGGGTCTGCTCCGGCCCGATGCCCTGCACACGGATGTTGGGCGGCAGATCGAGCTTGAGTTTCTCGGAGCGCCCTGGCTGCTCTTCGCCACCTGTCATGTAGGTCACGCTGTCCACGGGCACACCATAGTGATCGGACAGGATGCCGCGGATCCACACCGGCGCGGTCATCTGGTACTCCGGGTTGCCGACGCGCCGGCCAATCAAGTCTCTGGCTTCGCGGATACCCGCGTTGGCGTTGACATAGATGCAGGAGTGGCGGAAAAACCGCGACGGAAAGGCCGGGATCGCGACAAACGGACGCTCCGGCTTGAACATCGACACCGTATAGGACGAGAGCGAGAGTTCGGCCAGATCGAACTCCTGGTGCCGCAACATGCGAAAAAATGTCTCCTCCACCGGCATGTTGAGGTAGTTCAGGTCAATTCCGTCGGGCAGCACCGAACCGTCCATCAAGGCCCGGGTGCGGTCGTAGTTCAGCACCCGAAAGTGAGCTTCAGCCTGGACATCGCCGCCCTACTCCTGCTTGATGCCAGCAATCTTGATAGCCCGGGCCAGGCGGTCGTTCTCATCGGTGATCGCGCGCCCATAGTCGGCCGGGCTGCTGCCCACCGCCTCGATACCGGCATTGGCCAGCAGCTGAATCGTCTCTGGTGCCTTGGCAATCCTGTCAATCTCGGCACTGATGCGCTCCACCGCCGCCGCTGGCGTGCCGGTTGCGGCCAACACACCGACAATGACCGCGAAGTCAAATCCGGGCACGATCTCGGCAATCGCGGGGGTGCCAGGCGCCACCGCCGAGCGTGCTGCGGCGTTGCTGGCAAGAAGCTTGACCTGATTGTTCTTCACGAACCCCGACAGTGACGGCAGGGCGGAAAATGCCACGTCGACCTGCCCACCAATCAGTGCCGGCACCGACAAAGCCGAGCCCCTGAACGGCACATGCTGGATATCGAGCCCGAGCGCCGCTTTCATCGCCTCCATCGTCAGGTGGTGCGAACTGCCAATGCCCGATGAGCCGTAGTTCAGCGCGCCGGGCTTGGACTTGGCGAGGGCCACGAACTCCTGCAGTGTGTTGACACCGGTCTTCGGGTGCACCGCCAGGTAAAGCGGTGCGCGCGCTGCCAGGGCCACTGGCACAAAGTCGCGTTTGTACTCGTAACTCAGGTTCTTGTAGATTGCCGGATTGATGGAAAACATGGAACCGTCGGTCACGAGAAATGTATAGCCGTCAGCCGGGCTCGATGCAATCACCTGTGCCGCCACCACGCCGTTGGCACCGGGCTTGTTGTCCACCACCACTGACTGGCCGAGGCGATCCGTGAGCCGCTGCGCAAAAATGCGCGCCACCGTATCGGGCAGGCCACCGGCTGCGTAGGGCACGATGAACTTGATGGGTTTGTTGGGATAGGCCGCTTGCGCCAGCACGGCGCTGGGCAACAACAAGGCAGCAGCCAGCATCGATGTGGCTGTGGTCAATAACGTGCGGCGTAGTGTCATGGCATGTCTCCAGAATAATGGGCGTCAAACAGAGTGCGCAAGCGGAGTCAAGAGGCCGGGGTCGAGTAGGATGGCTCCAGCGCCGGTCCATTCTCGTCCCACACAGTGCTGGCTTCAAATCCGCGCCAGTCGGTGGACTTGGGGACAATCGCCTGATACGAACACACCGTTGACGGTATGCGCGAGGCACCGGTACCGATTGCTTCGCCACCTTCTTGAAAGGCGCACGCCGCAGCCACCATCTGTTTGCGGAACTCGACGATGGCCAGATCACTTGCGCCCAGCCGGTCGCGAGTGCGGTTGGTTATCGGCCCCATGGTGACCCACATCGCCACGTCCTGGTTCGGAAAACCCGTGATGCCGGTGAAGTTGCCATTCCTCATGGCAGCGCGGTCTTGCCAGAACAGGTTGTCGCGGTTGCGCAATGGCCGGTAACGTGCGTCCAGGTCGGTACCCAATTCTTGGCCCAGAAACCTGCGCCAGCTGGCGCTGTCCGGGGTGTGCGTCGGATGGCCCCAGGCGATGAAATAGAAAGCGGTGTTGGTATCGTCCATCGGCACGTTGATATTCGCCACGTTGTACAGGTTGTTGGGCGGGATCAGCGCAGTGGCCGGCGCCACGAACACGGTCGTGCGCACGTAATCCGTGTTGGCGGCGTTGCTGATCGGGCGCCGGATCGCCGCATACCGGAAACCATAAGGTGCCAGTTCCACCTGCATGCGCGGCGCCTTGTCGGTGGACGGACGCAGCCAGTTGGTACCGGTCGCCTTGGCCGAATCGACGCGCGCCGGAACCATGTCGGAGGAATGCAGGCTGGAGCTGTGGGCCGAGTCGATAGCGCCCTCCAGCACCTGCGCCCAGTTGCAGGGCAGCAATGCCTTGGCAATGGTGACACGGGTATCGGTGGTCGGCGCCCAGGGCGGTGGAACAAACGCGGGCTGGGTCTCGGCCGGGCCCATGTAGGCCCAGACAAAACCACCCCACTCCTGCACCGGATAGGCGCGGTGTCGGACCTTTTGCGCCATGCAACTGGCGGGTGGTTCAGACGCCATTTCCAGCACCTGGCCGCTGACATCCATCTTCCAGCCGTGGTAGAGGCAACGAAGACCGCCGTTTTCGTTGCGCCCCAGCACCAGCGAAGCACCGCGGTGCGGGCAATATTCGTCCATCACGCCGACCCGACCATCGGTGTCGCGGAACACGACCAGTTCTTCGCCGAACAGCCGCGCCTGCACCGGCGTGCAATCGGGTTCGCTGACCTCCTCGATCAGACACACCACAGTCCAGTGCCGACGCATTAACTGACCCATGGGCGCGTCACCCACGACGCGGCACAGCAGATCGTTTTCTTCGGCTGTCAGCATGGTCAGGTCCTGGCTTGCAATGGCTTGAATGCAGGCGGCGCAAACAGGGCTTCCATCTCGCGCCGCACGGCATAGGCTGGCGTTGCGGTGTCCATCGCCACATCGTCCCAGCACAGGCTCTGGCCCCTGCGCACGGCACGCACCACCTTCACCTGGTGCGCCAAACCCAGCGGCAGGCCGCCGATCTTGACCGAGGTACTGGCCGGCAGCAGCTTGCCCCACACGGTGTAGCCGCCTTCACCGTCGAGCAAGTCGCCCGGATGCAGGTCTTTCTTGGCCGTGGCCACCACATCGGCATTCCAGCAGGTCGCCACTCCAGTGGGCTCACCACGCAGGGCCACGGAAGCCACCGACACGCCGACCTCCAGCCCGATCAGGTGCCAACGCTTGTACAGCGTGAAATAACGCCCGCTCGGGTCGGTATGGGCGTTGTATTCCTCGAAACAGTTCTTGATGTAATCGGTCTCGGCTTCCACCGTCACCCAGACGCCCATGCGAATGTCGTACGGTATCTTGCGGCCGTTCGCCTCCAGGGACGAGATCACCTCCACCATACCCTTGCGCTCCAGCACCCCACCCTCCGAAATCGGCCGCGTGACAAAGGGAATGTCCTCCACACTCGCAGGTGGATACAGCAAACCATTGCCAGGCACCGTCAAGCCGGTGGCATTCGCCACGGCAGTAGATTCGATGCTGGGTTTGGAGCCATCCAGGAAGCTGTTGAACATCTTCGGGTTGAGCCCGCCGCGTTCGGCTTGTTCCGGCGTCAGGCCGTAGTAGCCCCAGACGGTTTCCGGCGTCGATTCCGAAAAGTGCGGCAACCACTTGTGGCCCCGGCCGGCCGCGACCACCGGGAAGCCGCAGGTGCGGGGCCCAGTCCACCAGCTCGCAGATCAGCGCCGGCTGGTCGCCGAACGCCA
>JANLVB010000343.1:0-5645 GCA_031363785.1 Betaproteobacteria bacterium | reverse complement strand
CGTGCGGCGGCGGTGGCAGGTTCGATGTTCGCTGCGCGACATGGAGCTTGAGATTTTGCAGTGCCTGCAGTAACGGCAACGCGGACTCAATTGCGTTAATCCCTGGGCCGGTTCGATTTCCTTCGCCAGCGTGAACGGTTTGTCCGCGCACCTTGATCAGAAGATTGAATAGGCCGAAACAGCCAGCCCAGATGCGCGCGTCAGCGCTGCCGTTGAAATTGAGGAGATGACCTTCCAGTCGGCCCTGTTCGGCCAGGTAGCGCACGCCTGGAAAAAGCCCACCTTCTTCGTCCGTGCAAAAAAGAAGTATCGGGTCGTAGGCCAGTTCGACACCACATGCGATGGCCGCACGCAGAGCCAGCAATACGGCGGCGATCGAACCCTTCATATCAGCAGCGCCCAGCCCGATCAAGCGGTCGCCGTCCCGCTCAAGCCGCAGAGGGTCTTGTTGCCAGCCCGGTGCGGCTGGAACCGTATCGACATGGAAGTAAAGACTACATACGGGCTTGCCTCTGCGGCGCGTTGCCAAAAGATTGGTGCGCCGTCCTGATGCCGGACCGTCTGGCACGTACCAAAGCTCCTTAGGCACCACAACGCGCTCGGTTTCAAACCCGAGTGGTTCTACCAGGATTTCCATCAAGTCGGCAAAGGCGTCATACCCCTTTCCGGGTGGAAAGGAGGTGTCGACAGCGATCATCAGGGACAGATCGGAGACGGCGTTTTCAGCGTCGCGGGCGATCAGCGCCAGCGCCAGTTCGAAGGCACTGGCCTGCTTCGAATCGCTCAGCGTGCGCGCCACCATCACGGTGCGGCTCGCACGGCAACCGGAATGTGGTGGTTGTCGGAGATCAGACCCCGCTCCACTCGCGTCACGGTGTCAGCCGCCTTGTTGGTTGGTGCGATGAAAAATGGCAATTTCTATCTATACACGTCAGTTTCATAAAAATCTCATGACTCAAGAAGGATTCCTGGAAGAGGTCTTGCGCCTATGAGCGCCCGTAGAGTTGCCATCGGTATGTGTTGCGGTTTTTCGGCAAGAACGCCCGAAGCGCGCTTGAAGTCTAAGGCGGGATTCTATAAAGCGTCAACAAATTACCTATGTTTTGTATTCACAATAAGGGAAGTTCCTCATGCAAAAGACCTCCGCCACCAAAGCCTCCAGCCCCGCCCCACGCAGCATCGTCTCGTCGCGCACCTCGTATCGACGCGCAGCAAAGAAACTTCGGAGTTCGAATTCGGCTTGATCGTGGCGTGGAACGCGTTCTCGCGCTGGGTGGTGCGCTGCATGGCCGCAGCCGGTGTGCCAGACCTAACCATCACCGACGTTTTGATCTTGCACCATGTCAACCACCGCGCGCGGAACAAAAAGCTGGCCGACATTTGTTTTGTGCTGAACTACGAGGATACCCATGTGGTCGCGTATTCGCTCAAGAAGCTGGTAGCGGCGGATCTTGTGTTGGCCGAAAAATTGGGCAAGGAAGTGTTGTATGCGCCAACCAAACATGGTGAGGCGATGATCGCGAAATACCGCGAAGTTCGCGAAGAGTGTCTGATTGGCAGCCTGGACGCCGAGATGAACGAGGACATCGGGAACGTCGCGCGCACACTGCGTAGCATGTCGGGCCTGTACGATCAGGCGGCGCGCGCGGCCACCTCCCTTTGAATCAAGAACCGAAAAGATGCGAGACCAAAGCAATGCTTCCGCTTCCAGCAACGTCCGCTGGCAGTTCTGGATCGACCGCGGCGGTACCTTTACCGACGTGGTCGGCAAGCGGCCGGACGGCACACTGGTAACGCACAAGCTGCTCAGTGACAACCCGGAGCAGTACCGCGATGCCGCGGTGGCGGGCATACGGCATCTGCTGGGCCTGTTGCCGAGCGAGCCGGTCACGCCCGCGCAAGTGGCGTGTGTGAAGATGGGCACCACGGTGGCCACCAACGCATTGCTGGAGCGCAAGGGGGAGCCCACGCTGCTGGTGACCACGCGTGGCTTTCGTGACGCGCTGCGGATCGCGTACCAGAACCGACCGCGGCTGTTCGACCGCCACATCGTGTTGCCCGAGTTGTTGTACAGCGCGGTGGTGGAAGCACACGAGCGGGTCGGTGCGCGTGGCGAGTTGCTGCAGCCGCTGGATGAGACATTGCTGCGGGAACAGATGTTGGCGCACTATGCCGGAGGTCTGCGCAGCGTCGCCATCGTTTTCATGCATGGTTACCGCTACACGGCGCACGAGCGCGCGGCCAAACGCATCGCGGCCGAGCTCGGATTCAGGCAGATCAGCAGCTCGCATGAAACCAGCCCGATGATGAAGTTTGTCAGCCGCGGCGACACCACGGTGGTGGACGCCTACCTGTCGCCGATTCTGCGCCGCTACGTGGAACAGGTGGCGGCCGACATGCCGGGTGTACGGTTGTTTTTCATGCAGTCCTCGGGCGGGCTCACCGATGCTCACGCGTTCCAGGGCAAGGACGCGATTCTGAGCGGCCCGGCCGGCGGCATTGTGGGTATGGCGCGCACGGCTGCCCTCGCAGGCCAGGACAAGGTGATCGGTTTCGACATGGGTGGAACGTCCACCGATGTGTCGCACTACGCGGGTGAGTTCGAGCGCGAGTTTGAAACCCAGGTGGCCGGTGTGCGCATGCGTGCACCGATGATGAGCATCCACACCGTGGCGGCGGGCGGCGGTTCCATCCTGGCCTTCGATGGTGCGCGGTTTCGGGTCGGGCCAGCCAGCGCTGGAGCCAACCCCGGCCCCGCGAGTTACCGGCGCGGCGGTCCGCTGGCCGTGACCGATGCCAACCTGATGCTGGGCAAGATACAGCCGCGGTATTTCCCCAGCGTGTTCGGGCCGCGTGCCGACCAAGCCCTGAGCCTGGACGCCGTGCTGGACCAGTTCAAGGCGCTCGCGGCACGCACCGGTCTGAGCGTCGAAGATACGGCAGAGGGTTTCATCAAAATTGCCGTCCAGCAGATGGCGAATGCGATCAAGAAGATCTCGGTGGCGCGCGGGTATGACGTGACGCGCTACGCGCTGCAGTGTTTTGGTGGCGCCGGTGGCCAGCACGCCTGCCTGGTGGCCGACGCCCTGGGCATGACGCGGGTGCTGGTGCACCCGCTGGCCGGCGTGTTGAGCGCCTACGGCATGGGGCTGGCGGACCAGAGCGTGATACGCGAACAGTCGGTGGAACGTAAACTCGACCGCGTGGCATTGCCGGAAATCGAGGCGCAGCTCGGCAGGCTGGCAGCAGCGGCCAGCAGCGAATTGCTGGGCCAGCAAGTGAGTGCGGGCGACGTACGGCTGCTGCGCCGGGTGCATGTGCGTTATGAGGGCAGCGATTCGGCGCTGGTAGTGGCGTACCCCGAGTCCGGCACGTCGGGTGCAGGCGGTACTGTCGATCAGATCAGCGCCTCTTTCGAGGCCGCCTACCGGCAACGCTACGCTTTCCTGATGCAGGGCAGGGGGCTGGTGGTGGAGGCGCTATCGGTCGAGGCCGTGATTGCGGGCGACGCACCGGTCGAACCGCGCCACGCCCTGCACGCGCAGCGCAACGTACCGCAACGCGAAACCGTGCGTGTGTATTCGGGTGGGCAGTGGCATGGCGCGGCGCTGGTGGTGCGCGAGGATCTGCGCCCGGGCGATGTGGTCCCTGGCCCGGCCGTCATTGCCGAGAAAAACGCCACCACGGTGGTGGAGCCGGGCTGGGAAGCGCGTCTGACGGAGCTTGACCATCTGGTGCTGCAGCGGCGCACGCCGCGCACGATCACCTTTGCCGCAGGCACCACGGTGGACCCGGTGTTGCTGGAAGTGTTCAACAACCTGTTCATGAACATTGCCGAGCAGATGGGCCTGCAGCTGCAGAACACGGCCTATTCGGTCAATATCAAGGAACGGCTGGACTTCAGCTGTGCCTTGTTCAATGCGGGCGGAGAGTTGATTGCCAATGCGCCGCATATGCCGGTGCACCTGGGATCGATGGGCGAGAGCATCAAGACCGTGATCCGTGAGAACGGCGCGAGCATGCAGGCCGGTGACGTGTTTGTGCTCAACGATCCCTACCACGGTGGCACGCACTTGCCGGACATCACGGTGATTACGCCGGTGTACCTTGACCACGGCGTTCGCACTGAGCCTGTCGAAGTGCCCGCAAGGCCTTCGACAGGCTCAGACCGAACGGAGTTTCCGCTGTTCTATGTGGGTAGCCGTGGTCACCACGCGGACGTGGGCGGTACCACGCCCGGCTCCATGCCGCCGTTCTCGACCCGCATTGAAGAGGAGGGCGTGCAGATCAACAATGTCAAGCTGGTGGCGCAGGGTGTGCTGCAGGAAGCGGCGATGCTGGCTTTGCTGAGCGGCGAACGCGCCGCCGCCGGGCCGCCCCAAGGCGGCGCAGCCCCCTCGGGGGGCAGCGAGGACACGCCAGTGCCGAGCGTGGGGGCCCTATACCCTTCACGTAACCCGCAACAGAACATGGCGGACTTGAAGGCGCAGATCGCGGCCAACGAGAAAGGGGTGCAGGAACTGCGCAGGATGGTCGACAACTTTGGCCTGGACGTGGTGCAGGCCTATATGGGCCATGTGCAGGACAACGCCGAGGAGTCGGTGCGGCGCGTCATCACGCGGCTCAAAAATGGCGCCTTCACCCTGCCGCTGGACAATGGCGCACAGATCCAGGTGGCGATCCGGGTGGACGCGGCCGCGCGCAGCGCCGAGGTCGACTTCAGCGGCACGTCGGTGCAGCAGACCAACAACTTCAATGCGCCCACCGCGGTATGCATGGCAGCGGTGTTGTACGTGTTTCGTACGCTGGTGGACGATGACATCCCGCTCAACGCCGGTTGCCTCAAACCGATCAAGGTGATTATTCCGCCCGGGTCGATGCTCAACCCGAATCCGCCCGCCTCAGTGGTGGCGGGCAATGTGGAAACCTCGACCTGCATCACCAATGCCCTGTTCGGCGCCCTGGGCGTGATGGCCGCCAGCCAGTGCACGATGAACAACTTCACGTTCGGCAATACGCGCCACCAGTATTACGAAACCATCTCCGGCGGCTCCGGCGCCGGGTGTGTCACCGACGGTTCAGGCCAAATCGTGGACGGCTTTGACGGCACCAGCGTGGTCCAGACCCACATGACCAATTCGCGCATGACCGACCCGGAGGTGCTGGAGTTCCGCTTTCCGGTGCGGCTGGAGAGTTACGAGATTCGCCGTGGTTCGGGCGGCGCCGGGCGCTGGCGCGGCGGTGATGGGGGCGTGCGCAGGCTGCGCTTCCTGGAGGCCATGACGGCCAGCATCCTGTCCAACGGACGCACGGTCCCGGCGTTTGGGATGGCCGGCGGCGAGGCGGGCGCATTGGGAATCAACCGGGTGGTACGCCTGGACGGCAGCGTGGAAACACTGGCCCATATCGGACAGACCGAGATGGCGCCCGGTGACATTTTCGAAATCCATACGCCGGGGGGTGGCGGGTTTGGCACACCGGCAGCGACCGCCTGATACGACTTGGGGAGACGGAAATTGCAAAAGTACCACTTTCCGCCGCCTGTCATTGCGGCCCCGGATCAGGTCCGGGGTTGCAGCACCCGCAATCCATGGTCCCAACTGCATGGATGCCGGGTCAAGCCCGGCATGACAATGGGACATTGG
>JANLVB010000311.1:0-2865 GCA_031363785.1 Betaproteobacteria bacterium | reverse complement strand
CCCTCAATCAAAGGAGTACGCTTGTGGCCCAGCCCGTCTGGTTGACGACAATTACCTTGGCCGGTTTGACGCCATCGCCGGGCAGGTCCTGGGAGGCGGGTTATGGTGAGCCGATCGAACTCCAACGAAGGCTCACGTTTTGCCCGGCAAAAAGATCACGGACCACCAAGTGCAGAAGTACAAACAACACCGCCTCAAGCTCACACAGGTCGCTGCCGCGGCCAAGGCCGGCCTGAGCGAACGCAGCGCACGGCGCATCGAAATCAGTGATGCCTTGCCCTCGCAGCGCGAAACCCGGGCTTGGCGTACCCGCATCGACCCGTTGACAGCGGTATGGGACAGCGAGGTCGTGCCCCTACTCGACTCTGACGGCGCGCTCAATGCTGTCACGCTGCTGGAGGAGTTGCAGCGGCGCTACCCCGGCGACTACGACACAACTGTGCTGCGCACGCTGCAGCGGCGCGTTCGCCAGTGGCGTGCCGTGTATGGCCCCGAGCGCGAGGTCTTCTTTGCGCAGGAACATCCGCCAGGACGCCTGGGCCTGTCGGACTTCACCGTCTGCGACGAACTCGGGGTGATCATTGCCGGGGTCGCTTTCCTGCACCGGATCTACCAGTTCGCGCTGGCCCACTCGGGCTGGCGCCATGCGGTGGTGATCCAGGGTGGGGAGAGCTTCTTGGCGCTCTCCAGCGGGCTGCAATCGGCCCTGTGGCGCCTGGGTGGCGTGCCCGAGGAACACCGCACAGACAGCCTGTCGGCGGCCTTCAACAACCTGGCCGAAGAACAGGAGCTCACCACCCGGTACGCCGCGCTGTGTCGGCACTACGGGATGCGGGCGAGCCGCTGCAACCCGGGGCAGTCGCAGGAGAACGGCTCCATCGAGTCGCGCCACGATTCGCTCAAGACGGCGCTGGACCAGGCGCTGCGCCTGCGCGGTTCGCGCCACTTCGATGAGCGTGCCCAATACGACGTGCTGGTCGAGAAGATCGTTGGCCGCATGAACGCCCGCGTGGCCGTGCGCCTGGCCGTAGAGCGGGCCGTGTTCCCCCTGTGCCAATATGACATGGTGCACCTGGCTCCGAGAAATCAGTGAGCAACGAGGTAGTTATGTCCAAGATCCATCAACCGAAGGTTTCCATGCACGCAGTGCACTCTCTCCCCGATTCAGGCGCATCGCAAGGAGCCCGTAGGGCGACTGAAGATGCGCCTGAATCGGCGTCGCCGCCCGTGATGCCAGCCACCAATTCTGAGGTCGTTCCAAACGCGCGACGGCGCAGTTTCTCCAACGCGACCAAGCGCCGCATTCTGGAGGCCGTCGACCGGTGCACCCAATCTGGCGAGGTCGGTGCGTTATTGCGCCGGGAAGGGGTCTATTCGTCCTCCCTGACCACTTGGCGTCGTCAGCGTGAGGCAGCCGACCTTGCAGCGCTGGCACCGCGCAAGCGCGGCCCCAAGGCCGATCTCGGTCGGGCCGACACCATGCTTATCGCCCAGCTGACCCGGGACAACCTGCGCCTGCAGGGCAGCCTTGACAAGGCCAATCTGGTCATCGAGGTCCAAAAAAAACTTGCATTGCTGTTGGGCTTGGCTACAGCCGACAACAAGCACGGGAACACCTGATGACGAGCGTGCACGAACTCATCCCGACCCATGGCGCCGTGGCGGCGTGCCAGGCCTTGGGGCTACCGCGCGGCGCACCTGCGCAATACCGGGCCAGCCAGCGCCGAGCGGCGTTCGTGGGGCCCAGGGCGGCGCGCCTTGCGCGACCACCTCCGCCGATGGCCTTGGACGTCCTGGAGAACCAGGCGCTGCTCGATACGCTCAACAGCGAACGCTTCATGGACACC
This sequence comes from Betaproteobacteria bacterium, assembly GCA_031363785.1. Classification (GTDB taxonomy): domain Bacteria; phylum Pseudomonadota; class Gammaproteobacteria; order Burkholderiales; family Burkholderiaceae_C; genus CAISIP01. The sequence goes on along the minus strand of JANLVB010000311.1, from coordinate 1,018 downwards.
GCGCCGGCGGCCGTGCACGCCACGCTGCTCGACGAGGGTCAGTACCTTGGCTCGGTACGCACCATGTACCGATTGCTGGAGCGCACCGGTGGCTCGCGGGAGCGGCGCAACCAACTCGTTCACCCGGCGTATACCAAGCCCGAGTTGCTGGCAATCGCACCCAACCAGGTCTGGTCCTGGGACATCACCAAGCTGCGCGGTCCGGTCAAGTGGACGTACTTCCACCTGTACGTGATCCTGGATATCTTCAGCCGCTATGTCGTGGGCTGGCTGATCGCCGAGCGTGAGAATTCGGATCTGGCTCTGAGCAACTGATCGCCGATACCGTGGGCCGCCACAACGTCGAGCGCGGCATGCTCACCCTGCACGCCGACCGCGGTACCAGCATGCGCTCCAAACCGGTGGCCGCCTTGCTGGTCGACCTGGACGTCGCCAAGAGTCACAGCCGACCTTACGTGTCCGACGACAACCCGTTCAGCGAGGCCCAATTCAAGACCTTGAAGTACCGCCCCGACTTCCCGGTGCGCTTCGGTTGCCTGGCCGATGCTCGCGCTTTCTGTCAGCAGTTCTTCGCCTGGTACAACGACCAGCATCAACACTCAGGCATCGGCTACATGACACCCCACAGCATCCACTACGGCACGGCACAGGCGATCCATGCCACTCGCCAGGCCACCCTCGATCAAGCGTTCATGGCCCATCCAAACCGCTTCAAGGGCAAGCAGCCGCAGCCCCATCACCTCCCCACCGAGGTATGGATCAACCCACCCAAGGACTCAAACAACCTGAATACCAACCAACCCGACACACTAAATTAATTCCGCCATGTGCAGCAAAGTCATTGACACGCTCCGCTGCCGCAATTTCTCCTGAGCAACTCAGATTGCGATACTCTGGCGAAATTCATCTTCGAAAAGCAGGACAAAAACCAGATGGAGTTCTTTCGGCTGACCGGGTGAGCGCGAAACGCGGGAAACTACCCGCATCTGAGGCCAAATCAGTCAGGTTCGGCGATCGC